>NZ_JAKRFB010000044.1:0-36460 GCF_022348315.1 Alteromonas sp. MmMcT2-5
GCAATTACGCTAAATAACTATGTACATGAGCCGTATACGAGGCCCGTATGTACGGTTCTGTGAGAGGGATGAGGCGGTGACGCCTCACCCTACTCGATGCAAAAATGTACAGCGAAGTGCAATACACCCTAGTACATGTATGAAGCCATCCAATTAACTTTGTGTTTGTACTACGCGTTAGTTCGACGGTATGTTTTGCTTTTTATCTTCAAACATCCGCTCATCTGCAATAATGCTCGCTCATTTTGTAATTATGTTTGCGACATCTTCGCAGAAAGAACGAAAGAGATAAGGGAAGCAGATATTGCAATAACAACAGAAGCCACCACGAAAAATACATCGTAGTTAGCCAATATTTCAGCACTAGGGGGAAAATCCTTTACCGAAAAAAAATGATAATGTCCGTTTTTCAAAGTCTTAAATTGTCTTATCAATAAACTACTACTAAATGTAGTAGTTTCATTTATTTACGCAACTCAACTTTGCTCGCTGTTTTTGTAGAAGAGCGAACTGCATTTTGCATAATAGTTAGTTCACGGCTTGTTAGGTTACGCCACTGGCCAGGTTTTAGTGAGCCGAGTTCAAGGTGCATGATTCGGGTTCGTTTTAGTTTGGTGACCTCGTACCCTAAAAACTCACACATTCTGCGGATTTGTCGATTAAGACCCTGAGTTAGAATAATGGTAAATGTATTTTTGCCCGTGGGTTTAACCACACAAGGCTTCGTCACCGTCCCTAAAATTGGTACTCCGCGAGACATACGGTTGACGAAGCGCTCACTGATTGGTTGGTTAACCGTAACTTCGTATTCTTTGTCATGAGCATTTTCAGCGCGCAGGATCTTGTTCACGATGTCCCCATCGCTGGTTAAAATGATTAAGCCTTCCGATGGTTTGTCTAACCTTCCTACGGGGAAAATACGTTCCTTGTGACCGATAGCGTCAATAATGTTGCCTTTGACATGACGCTCAGTTGTACAGGTGATACCAATGGGTTTGTTATAGACAATATATACGCGATCTGACTTGTCTGAGGCTACTGCGCCTACAACTTTACCGTCTACCTTTACAGTGTCACCAGGCCCCACTTTCGTACCCAGTTCAGGTGGTTGGTTATTAACGGTAACGCGATTTTGCTCAATGAGTTTATCCGCTTCACGGCGAGAACACAGGCCAGTGTCGCTAATATATTTATTTAAACGTTTGGGCGCTTGCTCACTCATTGCGCATTAGATCCTATAGATTTCAAAAGAGGGCAATATTATCACGGCAAAAAGAAAGGGGCGATTCGCCCCTTTCTTTTTTATGCATTAAACCGTGGTTTTTATTCTCGGTTGTATACTATTACAACAGATTTAATCTGGTTTACTGGTTACCTGCAGCTGAAGGAGCCGAACCACTTCCACCCGTTGAACCACCGCTAGATACTACTTTGGTTGCTATATCGCGAATTTCGTTTTCCAAACTGGTAATGCGGCCAGATAAGGTCGTATTGCGTTGCTCTAACACAGACAATTTGTCGGTTAAATTGCGTACGCTTTGCTGAGCGCTTTGTTTATCGCTTGCTGCTTGCTCAAGTTGAACATTAACAGCGAGCAGTTCATCAGCTAACGAAGCAAGTTGATTCTTAACCGAGCCAATGGCCGCTGCTTGCGATTTTACATTTTCTGAAACTGAGTTGATGTTCTTATTCAAGGCGTTTTGAACGTTACCTACGCGGTCGCCAAGATCAGCAATCTCTTGTTGATTACGACGCCAAGCTGACGCCCACAACTTATCCATTTGTTCCCAAAGCTCGTTTGTCTTGTTGGTTAGCTCAGTAACTTTAACTTGCAGGGCAACAGTAGATTCACCAATTTCTTCACCTGTAGCAGATAACTTGTTTTCTAACTGCAAAATGCGCTGCTCCGCTTGCTCAGCAACCGCTTTCTGTTGCTCAAGCATGGTGTACAGGTAATAGCAACCACCACAGGCGGCCAAGGCGATGACGGCAACGAATACAACCCAGATTCCATTACCGTTTCCACCACCAGAGGGTTGGCGGTTTGCTGATGGGGCAGATGAAGGTGGAGGCGTTGCTTTTGTTGGCGCAGCCTGACGTTTTGTTTGGTAATCACGACGGTCTTCTTCATCCAATCTAATGGTTGGAAACTCATCGTTTTTCGAATTATTTGCCATAGTAAATTTATAATCTCGTTATGTAGTGCTAACTTCATCGCATTTAGATGCTTTAACTCAATAAGAAGACAGCACATTTATATTTGCGCGCTAAAGCATGTTATCGCTAAATTAAAGGAAATTCTACGGCTTATGCTCAATGTCAATTATACATAAGCCATAAAATCCGAGAATTTCCTTAAAGCGTAGCGCTACTGCTTATCGCCGATCCATTCAACGCGATACAAATCTCGTCTTCTATCAAGATAATTCCGCACAGAGCCTTCATTTTGAAGCTTAGTGAGTTTATCCAAATCCAAATCAACAATGAGCGTCATTTCTGTGTTTGGCGTGGTCTCAGAGACAATTGCGTCATGTGGGAACGCGAAATCACTTGGCGAGAAAACCGCGGTTTGCCCATATTGAATATCTACGTTGTCCACTTTGGGTAAGTTACCTACGCTACCTGCAATTGCCACGTAGCATTCGTTTTCAATAGCGCGGGCCTGCGCACAGCGTCGCACGCGCAGATAACCGTTTTTGGTATCTGTCCAGAAGGGGACAAACAAAATTTGCATTTCCTGATCGGCAAGAATACGCGCAAGCTCT
Organism: Alteromonas sp. MmMcT2-5; assembly: GCF_022348315.1. Lineage (NCBI taxonomy): Bacteria > Pseudomonadati > Pseudomonadota > Gammaproteobacteria > Alteromonadales > Alteromonadaceae > Alteromonas > Alteromonas sp. MmMcT2-5. Next base: position 2,766 of record NZ_JAKRFB010000044.1, read on the forward strand.
GGAAACTCCACGTCATAGCAGATCAAAACGCCGATTTTGCCGAAGTCGGTATCAAATGTCTTAAGGCTGTTTCCGCCTTTCATTATCCAATCTTCTTTTTCGTGAGGTGTTGGATGAAGCTTATACTGGCTTTCAATCGTGCCGTCGCGTTTGCAAATGTAGCTGACGTTATAGAGCTCTTCCTCTTCTACCACAGGCATAGATCCTGCGATAATCGTAATATTGTACGATACGGCCAAATGAGACACGGCAGTTAAAATCTCATCGGTATAGGTCGCTAAATGCCAAATTGCATCAATGGATGAATCTGACGGGCTTAGGCCCATTAATGGCGCGTTGAAAAACTCAGGGAACAGGGCAACGTCGCAAGAATAGTCAGACAAGGCATCGACGAAGTACTCTACTTGTTGTAAAAGCTCTTCTACATTATTGAAGTAACGCATTTGCCATTGAATACATCCGATTCGCGCGCTGGTCTTCCTGCTGGCGATGAGGGAAGGTGTGCCAGGTTCATAATAAATATTGTGCCACTGAAGTAACGTCGCATAACCCTGTGACGCTTCATCCTCTGGAAGGTAAGCTGACATGACTTGCTTGACTTCAAATCCATTTGAAAGTTGAAAAGTTAAAATCGGGTCGTAGATGTCTTTGAGCTTTACTTGCTCAATGTATTCATAAGGCGACAGCTCATGCGCATGGTTTTTATAGTTCGGGATTCGACCGCCCGCCATAATGGATTTTAGATTCAAATTACGACAGAGCTCTTTACGCGCTTCGTAGAGACGACGACCAAGGCGTAGACCTCGATATTCGGGTGAAACAATTACCTCAACACCATAAAGCACATCACCGTTAGGATCGTGTGTGGTCAAATAAGCATCACCAGTAATTTCATCGTAGCTGTGTTTATCCCCAAACTGGTCATAATCTACAATCACTGAAATGGCGAAAGCGACCACTTTGCCTTTATCTTCAATACATATTTGCCCGTCGGGAAATGTAGTAACTTGGGCTTTATAGTTAGAGTAAGGCCATGCGCCTCCAACGTTGGCGTATACCTCATCCATTAACGCTTTAACATCGTTGTAGTCGTCCAGTCTCAAGTTTCTTAAGTCTAGATGATGTTCCGTTTCTTCTATTTGTGTTTGATCTTGACTCATGGGTTACTCTTTTTGCTAAAAATTTTAATACGTACATTGCGTATATCTTTACTAAACCGCCTTGTCATGCGTTTTTCAACTGTTAATTACAATCCGTATGTGCAGACGTAATGGCAACGGAAACAAGGGCAGAAGAAAAGTCTCTCAATCAACCCTCTTAAAATATACACCTCGGTTTACTTATTGATTTAGTTTACCTTTACCGTCATTTGCTCACTTTAAAATTGATATTAAATAAGCAAGAAGCGTGCGACTTCTTAACGACAAACAATTTTTCTTTTATCGATAAAAAAATAGCGCGGAAAATGCGTGGTGATGCAATTGCTATAGGATTCAACCCCGCGTATAAGTTCGCTAGTTTTTTAACATACACAACCCGCTCCTAACTACACGATTAGTTAACCGCTCAAAGGTAGAAATGCTCTGATGAATAGAGAACAACTTGCGTCGTATCAGCCTCTTCACGTTTTCGATGAAGCCATATTTGAAAATATCGTCGATGACTTAGTCACGAAAGGCTTTTCTATTCAAGAGCATGGTTTACCTGATTTCATTACACAAGCACTTTTGGCCTGCCAGCGTTCGATCTCTGAAGCTGAATATCAAGCGGCAGGTATTGGTCGCGCAGAGAATTATCAAAAAGCTGAAAAAGTTAGAGGGGACGAGATTTGCTGGATTACAGGTTCATCTAGCGAAGGCGCTTTGTGGCTTTCATGGTGTGAAGCCATGCAGCAGTATGTAAATCGTTCGCTCTTTATGGGGCTTTTTTCTTTTGAAAGTCATTTTGCCTGCTATGAGCCGGGTAAATTTTACAAACGCCATGTAGATGCGTTTAAAGGCCAGGGCAATCGCGTGTTGTCTTTAGTCGCCTATTTGAATGACGACTGGACTTCAGAAGATGGGGGAGAACTCGTGCTCTACGCTGATGAAAGTGATCTAATTGGAACAAGAGTGCTGCCAACGAAAGGTACTTTCGTTGTCTTTTTGAGCGAACAATTCCCTCATGAAGTATTACCTGCTGCCCGCAGCCGTCACTCGGTTGCAGGTTGGTTTAGGGTTAACGGAAGCGTTAACGACGCGATTGATCCGCCTCGATAAAAGCACTAATCACGTTGTGAAACGCACGTGTATCTAAAAACCAAGACTTATGTATAATAAGTTTAGGCTGTATGCGCGCTATTATTACAAAACTGGTTTGAATTATGGGCCAGCTCCTCTCGCGCACAGCTCGCGCAACATTGTGCCGTCGCAATAGCAAGTATTCTATTACGACGCTTAGGGAAAAGACGTTAGAAGTGATTGGTAAATGCTGGAAAAAATACCTGCCCCAACCCCAAGAGAAGAATTACATGTGCTGGTTATCGATAACCAGGGGCTTGTACATGATGTAGTGTCATCAGCGTTGCATGAAATTGGAATAAAAAACGTAAGCAGTGCTTTTAATGCCTTTCACGCGAAAAGGTTATGTGCTGCAAGACAATACGACTTTGTTTTACTGGCGTTTAACGTCAGTCACGACAAAGATGGCTTTCACCTTTTTGAAGAATTAAAACACCTTAATCACATCAACGACACCACCACGGTCATTTTTCTCAGTGCAGAGACATCGCCTGAATTGGTTAATTGTATTGTTGAATTGCAACCGGATGACTTTTGGGTCAAACCTCTTCAGCGCAACAAAATTGAGCTGCGTTTGGAATACCTTATCCAAATAAGGTTAAAGCTACATAAAATGCTTCATTGTATGCAGGTGGGGGACTATTCCACCGCTATGTACTATGCAGAGCGCCAGTTAAAAGATCCTTCGCTATCGGAGTATCACACCAGAATTAAACGCTTAATTGGTGATTGCTTATTGCAGCTTCGCGATTATCAAACTGCGGAAGACTACTTTAGAAGCTTATTGCAGAGCATGGATCATGCGTGGGTTCACATTGGTTTAACCCGGTCGTTGCTTCGACAAGATGAATTAGAAGAAGCCCAGCTACTGGTTGATGACTTATTGCAGCGCCACGACACGCGATTCTTAACCTTTGACTTGCTTGCTCAGTATTTTATTGAGAAAGAGCAGTTCGATATTGCCTACGAACAAATGAAAGAGGCGAGTAAGCTAGCACCTCGCAATATTGAGCGTAACAAACGGTTATGGGATCTTGCTCGATTGAACCACGATAAGGCAGGGCAACTTTCAGCCGTTCAAAATATGGCAAAGTTTGCTAAAAATTCTATCCATGACTCACCTCATCTAACGCTCAATGTTATTCGTTCAACCATTGATTTAGCCACAAGCCTTGGCAGTACGGAAGGCGAACGCTATATGAAACGCGCAGAATCTGAACTGGAAGAATTGAAACAACAAAAGGGCATGCAGTCTCAGCTTGGCGAGCAGATTGACGTCGTAAAAGCGCGTGTCTTGTGCTTGCGAGACGACAAAAAAGAGGCTGAAAAGTTGATGAAGGATCGTTCGGCATCTACCGACGGACTCTCGATGGAAGATAGCCTCGATAAAATGAAAGCATTTCACGAGTTAGGAATGCGTGAACACTGTGTGAGTATTTTAGATAAGCTTAGAAAGCAAATTGAAGGGGACACGTTTACTTCTCAAGTGGTAAATGAATACCTGAATCAAGAGTCGATTGAACGTACTGAAATTCAATTTACCACAAAAGAGCTTAAGCAAATGGCTGCGGTTAACTACAAAGAGAATCGGTTGTCGCCAGCCTTCAACAATTTACGCCAGGCACTAACACTGTCCCCTAAAGACAAACAAGTTGCACTGAGCTTGTTAAAAGTTATTACTCAAATCCACTTAGGGGATAATTTAACAGACGAGCAGATGGAAGCGGCCCATAAAGCGGCGAAGCTTCTTTTAAGTAGTGACTTGTCGCCAACCCAGGCTGAAAAGCGCGATCAGTATATAAGCCGAATCGGCATTGAGGTGGATGACAGTAACGCTGCTGACTTAGTCGGTGTGGTAGCCGTTAAAGCATAACGGTTACTACACAGACTGTTATTGAAAAGAGTACCAACAAAAAAGCTGCCTCCATTGAGGCAGCTTTTTTTACGTGAATGAAGCACACCCGTTAAGCGTGTACTTCATTCTTTCACTTTTTACTTCTTAACAGTAGTCGAACGACGACGAAAGCCAATCGCTGCAGCTAGCAGGGCAAGAATTCCTCCCATTGCTCCACCTGAGCTATCATTGTTTTCTTCTTCTTCCTCTTCAACTACGTCTGCTTGTAGGTCAAAGGTTGCGATGAATGGGTCGTGATCTGAGCTTCTAAATGGACCAACATCAGTAAAGGCGTAACCGTCTTCATCTGGGTAATAACGAAGCGCTTGATCGTACTGCAACTGGTAAGCTTCAACTGAGTTGATGTTCCAGTGAGCACCGTCAATGGCGTCTGCAAGCATAGCTTCACTTGCTAGTACGTGATCTAAACTACCCACCTGTTCAGTTCCGTAGAACCAATATGAGAAGCCTTCTGCATCAAACTCTTCAGCCAAGTTGTGATAGCCGAAGCTAGACTCTACGTCCACTGACGAGCCTTCATCCATACCTGTATTGACCGCAGTCGTAATAGTGTATCCACGAGACTCAGGTGTGTAATCGGTAAGTACAGCTACTGGATCTTCAGCGCTATAAGCGTTTAAGTCGCCTAAGATAACCTTGCGCTCTGGCAGGCTCTCATCACTTAGCGCGTTGCCTAATGTGATAGCTGCCGATACACGAAGTGCGTTACAGCTACCCTGAATCGTGGTAATTTCAGACGGCGCTTCTGCCACATCTTCTGCACACTGTGAACCTTTTGATTTAAAGTGATTCACGGCAACAAGGAACGATTTGCTGCTTTCAGTGTGTACAAACGATTGAAGAAGGCTTGGGCGCATGCGTGCCAGGCTATCTTCATCAATTTGTTGCTCTGGCATAGCAACTACCATGGCATCATTTTCTGGCGTCACTACTGTAGCTTTGTATAACAAGCCTACAGTAATCGCATCCGTACCAATTTCACTGCCATCACTGGTTGCGATGAATGAGTATTGCTCGGTTTCACCAAGTTCGGCGTTAATAGCATTAACTAGAGATTGGATAGCGCTATCTTCACCAAAACCATCGTTTTCGATTTCCATCAAACCGACAACGTCTGCGTTAAGGTTAACGATAGCTTCAACGATACGACCCTGTTGCAATTCAAACGCCACTTCATCGTCTGCGCCGCGGTTTTCGTCATAATCGAAATTTACGTCGCCATTTGCATCTACTTCACCATTAAAGTAGTTAAGCACGTTGAACGTAGCAATAGATAGGTTGCCTTCTGTAACCACTGGGTTTGCTTCGCGAGAAGACGTTACTTCGATAACGTCGCTTGGATTAATTCTGTAAGTGCCAAAACTGTAGTTTAGTGGGCCAGCAGCAGAAACCGAATCACCAATGCGAATGGCATTAGCGTAGCTGAAAGTAGGGAAGTAATTAAGTGCATCTGGGTACTGCGAGCTGCTGTTATCTTCGATTGTAAGAAGGCTTGTCTCGCTCGCTTCTTCTGCCGCAGTATAAGCTTCTGACAGAGGCGCAGCTACGTCGCTTGGTTGGCGTTTAATTGTATCGCTAACAACGATTTCACCAAAACGCCACAGGTTGTTTGTACTCGTCACTGTTGCATCAGTCACGCTAACAACCATACCTTCAACGGTTTCAAGGTCAAGTTCGTACGGCATAGAAAGTTCTACCGCTGCTACAGCATCCGCTGTACCACAATCAAGTGCAGCCACATCACTATCCATAGCAAGTGTGGTCATACCGTAGTTTTCTTCTACTTCACCGTAAAAGCGAACCAGGTTACCTGTTTCAACGTCGACAGAACCTTCTACAAATAAGCCTTCAGACGTGGCGTCGTCAGCGTCGTAATCAGACGCTTCTTCTTGGACAAAGAAGCCGCCAGCACGTGTGCCAGTTACAATAGCTTCAATTATAACGTTATTGCCAACTTCAGCAGAGCTGCTTTCACTGCCCTGTATAGCACTAATAAGTGTCGCGTCTGCACCGCAAATACCTAGCTCAACAGCAGGCTCTTCTGGAACTTCTACAACGTCACCGCCACCTTCAGTGGTAAATGTACCCGCTGGAAACGGCGTTGCAGCGTCAGTGTTAGTGGTCGAGCCATCAAGCGCGTCAACACCACTGTAAGTCCAGTTAGATGCTTCGAAACTGCCGCCATTTGCTGTTTGACCTGACGTACGGTATGCCCAACCGTCTAGGTACTCCCACGCGGTGCCACTACCGTCGGTGTTGATATCGCCAAACGTGTCAATAACGCTGCCATCTTTAAAAAGCTCAATAGCGTCGTCACCATTAATACCCATTGATGAAGTATCGTAGTCTGGTGCAGAACCGAAAAACGCAGTAAATCCATCAATTTCTGATGCTACGTAGATATAAGTACCAGCGCTTGCAGACGCACCAGCTGGAAACGTAAACTCTTCGCCATCAGTACCGCCGCCGTTGTTTGCAGTTCCAAGGGCATAGGTAGATAAATCTGCTATGTCATTGACTACGAAAAGTTCAACTGCTTTTGGAACACCACCGCTTAACGGTCCATCGATAACACCGCTAATGACTAAATCGTTAGCTTGGATGGCGGTTGAAGAAAGTGCAGAAATGATTCCTGCAGATAGTAAAGTTAATGATGTTTTCACGTCATTTTCCCTTTGTAGTTTTCATTATTTTTAATTCACATAAATACTGCTTCTGCTTTTGCCGAAATAGAAAAAACAGAGTGATATGTGAAGCGCAATTTTCTTATTGCTTGAACTACACTAAGGGCATTTGTAATGGATAGGAATGACTTAACCTTATTCAAGCTGTTTTTAAAATATTGCTTAAATATCAAGTTCTTATCATCTACAGGTAAGTTTACTCATACCTTTAACTCTTAACCAAAAGCTAATATAGGTGTTAAGTAATGCTAACGACACGTCTATGACAACAGTTCGCCTGGTAAAAAATACGCTTTTTATTGATATCTTTATTTCAGCGCACGAGTGAACAGCGCATGATCATCAACTACTTGTTCTGTATAAAGATTTGCTATTTTTACGAGCAGGCTTTTTACTTGAGAAAAAGACGTTGATGCTGACGACGCGAATCGTGTACTTCTTCTATCGCCTCGGCAGTGAGCTAGCGCAAGGCTATACCCGCACAATTCGGCAAGATACCAATCCGCATAGATAATCACCCACGCAGCGAGATTTAAAATGTTCGTAATCGCGGCGTGTTGCCGCAGGTATAGTGGCTCTACATCAAGGTAACACAACAAAGAGTACGGACATTTTAAACTCGCCCTCCGGGAAGGCCTGGCAAGCTTCCTAGCTTCATTCTGGGAATTTGAAAGGGAACAGCCATTCCTGCATTCCCACGCTTCGCTAGGAAACTTGCCAGCGCCTTCTGAGTGGGCGATTATCTGTGTGGATTGGTATTATATTCAAAGCCACCATTTATCGCTTTATTTCCCATTGCAATATCTTGTGGGTCGATTCCCACTTTAGCGTGATGTCGGGAGCGAACTAGGTAATGCGCATTTTCAAACTTAACTTCATCAAGCACTAAGTCGGGTTTTCTTTGCATTCTTCGTTGGCATCGAGCTGTAAGGTGTGCAGCATTTAGGCGATTAACTGGGTTAAAATCTGGAAAGTAATAAATAGGCGCAGCAACACGTTGTTGCTTAACCTCTACAATATGACAATGCGCAAAGCTTGCTGAATTATGTGGTTTTGCTGGTCCTACTAAAAAGTAGTAGCGCGCCATATTTACCGACCCGGTGCCCGCGTCCAGGCGTTTCACTATATCGACTACCGCATCGTCCATGTAGGGAGCAAAAGCTTCTAGTAGCGTGGCGTATTCTTGTGGGCTTAGGGTAGAAAATTTCTCACTGTTGGCCTTAAACCCCAAGGTCTTGCCGTCAAAATGAACGGCTTTAGCCAGCGCACTTTTAACCGTAAAGTCTTCTCCTCCTGCGCTGCGGGCTTTGGCTTTTTTATATAGTTTGGTCAGCTTGCTTGGCACGGCATCTGGGCAGTAGTCTATGGCTTCATTAATCACCATGGCGTTTTCTACTACTTGGCTACAGGTTTCTACATAACGCTCAATAAATGCGTATTGCGCATTAATAACCTGCTGGTGGCTGACAACAGGTTTAGTGATGTCGATGTTATCGCACGCATACTTTCCATCAACGGTGCCTAGGCAATGTATCTGGGCAAGGTGCAATGAAGTGAGATAACGAAGCACATCCCAGTGTGCTTTGCCGACACACGCATCATCAAAGTCGTTGGGTGAGAAGATCACTGTATCTCCGTGAGACCCTTCTTCTGTGAGAAAGCCAAAATTGGAAGTATGACAGTCTCCCATCACGCTGGTGAGGGGAACTGTCTCGCATTCTTTAGGAAAATTGATAAGGCCAGCTTTTATGTCAGCGTAAAACAACTGCGCACTGCCTCTGTAGAAAACAAAGGGGCTGGCCTCCATTTTTGCATGCTTTGCCGAAGTGCGAGATGGCGCGTGTCCATCGATTAGCATTATTTCGTGGGAGATGCGCTGTAGTCGGGAATGGGTCATAGTTTTCTCATTCAGCAGAGTTTAGCCGGTGAAACCGTATTGCAAAACAATCACTCTATTTTTGGCTCAATTTTCATCGTTCAATTAAATAACCTGATTAAGCGATTCATTTTTACCAATTAGTTTTTTGTGATTGTGCGCGCTATTCTTATCACCAGTTTCGAGAGACATGAATTTTGCGTTACGTGATTATCTTCACAAAACTGCAAAACCATGTCGACACAATAAACGTAAAGTTTGTATTCGTATGTGTTTAACGTGCGAAAATAATTTAAACCAAATGGAGAATTAAACATGGCATTGATTAATACTGCTATCAAACCTTTCAAAGCAACTGCATTTAAAGACGGCGAGTTCGTAGACGTAAGCAGCGAAGACATCAAAGGTAAATGGGCAGTTTTCGTATTTTACCCAGCTGACTTCACATTTGTTTGTCCAACTGAGCTTGGCGACATCGCTGACAAGTACGAAGAACTTCAGTCACGTGGCGTAGAAGTATTTTCAGTATCTACTGACACTCACTTCACTCACAAAGCATGGCACGATTCTTCTGACACGATCAACAAGATCAAATTTGCAATGATTGGCGACCCAACAGGCGAAATCACTCGTAACTTCGATTGTATGCGTGAAACTATGGGTCTTGCTGACCGCGCTACATTTGTTGTTGACCCAGAAGGCATCATCCAAGCGATGGAAATCACTTCTGAAGGTATCGGCCGTGACGCAGATGACCTAGTACGTAAAGTTAAAGCTGCTCAGTACGTTGCAAACAACCCAGGTGAAGTTTGCCCAGCTAAGTGGAAAGAAGGCGAAGCAACTCTAGCACCTTCACTTGACCTAGTAGGCAAAATCTAAGCAGCACGCTTAGCGCTTAATATATGAAAGCTCAGCGCTTCGTGCATTGCACAGTATTAAGCAAATAATTTGTAGGGAGTGGGTCTCCACTCCCTGATATTAATTTCCAATTTCCGCTTATGTTGTTGACCCTTCAAAAGGTTGGCGGGGATCGGCGTGTCGAAAATAAGGCAGAATAACCGTGTTAACTAAAGAAATTTTACAAGCATTGAAATCATATGCAGAGTCAATGCAAAAAAACGTAACCTTTGTCGTACAGACCGGTGAACATAGCAAGCGTGAAGAGCTTGTGACGTTTCTGTCCGACATTGCTTCAGTAAGCGAAAAATTAAACGTAGAAGAGCGTGACACAAATGGTGAGTTGCGCAGTGCAATCAGCTTTTTGTTGGAAGCTGACGGCGAAGATACGGGAATTCGTTTTTCTGGTATCCCTGGTGGTCACGAGTTTAACTCGCTTGTACTTGCCATGCTGCATGCAGCGGGTACTGAACTTAAGCTAGACGATAGCGTTAAGTCGATGGTGAAAGCGGTGAATGAACCACTTAATTTTGAAGTGTTCATTAGCTTAAGCTGTCACAACTGCCCTGAAGTCGTACAGGCACTTAATCAATTTGCTTTGATTAATCCTAACATCAAGACCGAAATGATCGACGGCGGGTTATATCAAAATCTAATTCAAGAGCGCGACATCCAAGGTGTTCCTAGCGTATACCTTAATGGCGAGCTATTCGCGAATGGTAAAGTTGATGCCTCTGTGCTTATCAACAAGTTAATTGAACGCGACCCTAGCCTTAAAGAAGCAAACAAAGGCGATGCGTTACCACTTCAAGACGTAACGGTTATCGGTGGTGGTCCAGCAGGCGTTGCTTCGGCGATTTACAGTGCCCGTAAAGGCCTTAAAGTTGCCATTGTTGCTGAAACTTTTGGCGGCCAAGTTAAAGATACCATGGGTATCGAGAACCTTATCTCAGTACCTAAAACAACGGGCCCTGAGCTTGTTGGTAACTTGATGGAGCACGTACGCGATTACGACATTACGCTCAAAGAGCACGTACGCGTTGATAGCATTGAGAAAGGCAATATTAAAACCATTACGCTTTCTTCTGGCGAACAGATCCGCACTCGTACGGTTATTGTTGCGACAGGCGCCCGCTGGAGAGAACTTGGTGTTCCGGGCGAAAAAGAGAACATCGGTAATGGTGTTGCGTACTGCCCACACTGCGACGGCCCTTTCTTCAAAGGTAAAGACGTAGCGGTCATTGGCGGTGGTAACTCAGGTATTGAAGCGGCACTTGACCTTGCAGGCATTGTAAAATCGGTGACGGTATTTGAATTTATGCCAGAACTAAAAGCGGACAAGGTACTTATCGATCAAGCTCAAAAGCGCGATAATATTACCATTATCAAGAACGCGGCAACGCGCCAAATTACTGCTGAAAATGGCAAAGTGAACGCAATTGAATACCAAGATCGCTCAACTAACGAAGTGCACACCCGTGAACTTGCAGGTGTATTTGTTCAAATTGGACTTGTACCAAACAGTCAGTTTATGAAGGGCACGGTAGACATGACGCAGTATGGCGAAATTATTGTTGATACTAAGTGTCATACATCTGAGCCGGGTATATTTGCAGCCGGTGACGTAACAACAGTACCGTATAAGCAAATTGTTATTTCGATGGGTGAGGGCGCGAAAGCATCGCTTGCTGCATTTGAATACTTATTAAGCCATGAAGTGGTTGAGTCTGAACAGGAAAGTGAAGCGGCATAGTCATTAGCCTTTCAGTTCTCATGAGAGTTAAAGCCGAGCTAACGCTGTTAGTTCGGCTTTTTTGTATGCGCGTATCTTTATGTTACTTAACAACCTCGGTTAACGCGTTTTCTGTTACTTATTGATGTTAATGTGAATGATACTGGTTATCATTTGTGTAAATTTTTGCTAAATTAGACGAAAGTACTAATGCAGCCTTCAGTTCACTTCATTCTTGTAATAGGCGAATTGATGGGTCTTAAAAATTAATAACAGAAAACACTCAACATGAATAAGAAATTACTCAGCTTGGCGGTAGCGGCTATCTTAGTGTCTCACGCACATGCTCAGGAAGATGAAAGTGGCGCTGGCTTAGCTATAGATAAGCGAGAAGCAACAGGGGAAAAAGCAGAAGCGAATGCAGTAGAAAAGATTGAAGTAGTGGGCATGCGTTCTCCGTTTGGCGCAACAAAAACAAATACACCGATTGTTGAACTCGCCCGTACAATTTCCATTGAAACCGCATTAGATTTAAAGCAAAAAGGTGTGTTAAATCTTTCTCAGTCTGCCACCTATATGGCGGGTGTGACGGGGGAGTCATACGGATACGCCACCCGAGTCGATTCAATCTCTTCCAGAGGATTAAGTATTCCGCGCTATCGCGACTCAATTCAAGAGTTGTTTGGCAGCTATAATTCTACGCGAGCTGAAATTTACACAATGGAACAGGTTGAGCTGCTTAAGGGGCCTGCCTCTGTACTTTACGGTCAGGGCTCTCCCGGTGGCATAATGAACTATGTGTCAAAAACGCCGACGTTAGGCAAAGGAAGCGAAGTGGTGTTGTCCTACGGAAACTTCGACCGCGCGCAAGTTGGGGTGGATGTAAACGGCAGCCTGTCTGAAGATGATAAGTGGATGGGGCGTTTTGTTGGTATATATCGTAATGCTGACTCTCAGGTTGATTATGTTAGCGATGACACCCAAGTATTCATGCCGTCACTTTCCTTCATGCCTTCTGACGATACAACGCTAACGCTTATCGGGTTATTCCAAGATACTGATAGCGATACAGCAGCGCAGTTTATTCCTGTGGAAGGCACGTTATTGCCTTTGGCTGACGGCACTTATTTACCCGACCAAGATGTTTACGCAGGTGAACCAGGGTTTAATAAATTTGATACTAAGTCGAACCAAGTTACTTTGCTTGGCGAGCACTTGATTAACGATACAACGTCACTTTCATTTACTGCCTTATGGCGAGATGGCGAGGCAGACTACCACCAAGCGTGGCCCACTTTTACGGGCGGTACTCGCTATCTAAACGCTTTTGTAGGGGCACCGGTCGCGCCTACCGATACCTTTGTGCCGAGAACGTTTTATCAAGCAGACAATACGTTTAATCAACACGCTTTTGATATTCGTGTAAACAAGGGCTTTGTAACAGGCGCTTTCGAACACGAGTTATTAGCGGGTGTACAATATCAACATGTTAAAACTGACGCCAACTCTGCTTACTATGCTGGTGGTGGGGTATTACAAGGTGATTTTAGGTACATTCTGGACTTGGCTAACCCTGAGTACACAGGCGCACCAGAGCAAGCCATTTTCGACGCAATCTACAACGATGCGCCTGAACAGACAGTCACGGACACGGGGTTATACCTGTCTGATCAAATTTCCTATGAAAACTGGCGGGTAACGCTAGGCCTACGTCACGACCGCGTTGATAATGATACAGGCGTAACTGAGCAGGATGACACGCAAACATCATACTCAGCTGGAATTTTGTATCGTTTTGACAACGGCATTTCTCCCTACCTTAGTTACGCTGAGTCATTCGAGACGGTAGTGGGACTAGATAATAATAACAACCAGCTTAAGCCAGAAGAAGGCCGTCAATACGAGGCAGGGATTAAGTATGAACTCTCGTCAGTTCCTGGTTTTATCACGCTGGCATATTACGATATTGAAGTTTCAAACCTTCCTAATCCTAACGGATTACCAGACGAAGCGGCGCAACAGCAAGGCGTAACGACCATTGAAGGGATTGAGCTAGAAGGGCGCGTAGACTTTGGCCAGATAACAGCGCAGTTTGCGGCGTCGGTCTTGGATGCAGAAGATCCTAACGGTTTTTCGTTGTCAGCACAGCCAGACAGCAATGCATCCCTATGGGTAAATTATTCTCCACTTGAGCTTGAAGCGCTGACGGTAGGAGCTGGTATTCGCTACGTGGGAGAATCAGTTTCTGAGAATGGTGTCATCAGATACGACACGCCTAGCTACACCCTTGGTGACCTGATGGTGTCGTACGAGCTAGCAGATAATTTGAATTTGCAGCTGAATGTAAGAAATGTGACCGATAAAAAATATCTCACGTCTTGCTTATTCAGAGGTGACTGTTTCCCTGGTGTACGCAGAACAGTGAACGCGTCGCTAACCTATTCGTTTTAAGGATTTATCATGCTTTCAGTTGCAGCGGGTGGTTTAACACTCGCAGCCTTAGGGGTTATTTATAAAAGTTGGCGCGCTCAAGCGTCAACGTATCTTTATTTGGGTCTTGTCGTATGGCTGGTTGCAGCAGTGTGCTGGTCTTATGCTCAGGGGTGGGAGTTTGGCGTGCTGTATGCGCTGTGTATCCCTTCCATTTTAGTGTGGCCTTTTATTGCCTTTAACCAAACGCATTTGCCTCAGCCAAAAAATGTACCTCAGCCGAGGAGCTTTGATTTCTCGCGACGTACAGTTCTAGGAAACATCGCAAACTACATCGTGGTGCTGGTTGTTTTATTGGTTGTGAACGTGTTATTGACGCTAGGACTATGTGCGCTACTTCCATTCTCAATAGCAGGGAAGTTGGCTACAGGTATCGTGCTGTTGCCAATTTTGTGGGGTCTTATTGTTTATCACTACCTTGCCACCGCCCACAAAATTAAAGTTGTTGTTGCTTACGCAGTTTTGGCTGCGCTTTGCCTATCAATACTTATTTTCTTCCCCATGTAGGTGAATATCGATGGATAAAATAACAAAACAAAATGCATTAAATGCACATACTTGGGTAGGCGTTTTTCTGAGTGTACTTCTCTTTTTGGTGTGCTTATCTGGGACCGTTGCGGTTTTTCACTTAGAGTTTGAAAGGTGGGAACAGCCGCATATTGAAGAAATGAAGAATGTTTCTCCTGATGTTGTTGAAAAGGCGATGGACACCTTTTTGGCTCAGAATACGCAGGAGTCTCACCATCTTTATGTGGTTTTCCCTACATCAGATATCCCTCGGTTGGTGGTAGAAAACGATCATGCTGCTTACTTTGCCGACAGTGAAGGTAACTTATTAGAGCAAGAAAGCGTGTCTTTTACCGAAATGCTCGTGAACTTGCACTTGTATCTCAATTTGCCACAAAGTTGGGGAATGATTTTGGTCAGCGCTTTGGGCGCTATCATCTGTACCCTTGTCGTCACTGGAATTATTGCTCACAAACGAATAGCAAAAGATGCTTTTAAACTTCGACGGGGTGGCAACGGTCAGCAAGCACAAATTGATTTGCACAACCGTTTTGGACTATGGGCAGCGCCTTTTCATTTAGTTATAGGTATAACAGGCGCATATTTTGGTATGGCAGGGATCATTTTGGTGGTTGTTGCCTCACTAAATTACGAAGGCGATCGCGACGCGGTTATCCAGAAAATCTTTACGCCAGACCCTGTATTAGCGCCACAGGAAGGTAAACCGGCTATTGGTAGGGCGTTTGCACAAATGGAAACGCTAGCGCCAGAAAAGTCGCCAATATTTTTAACGGTACACGAAGTCGGTGAACCAGAGCAGTTCGTCGAAATATATGCCAAGGCACCCAATAGAATGATCTACGCAGAAGGCTATCGATTCGATACGGCGGGTAACTTTATCGGTGTGGCCGGCTATGAATTCGGTGAATGGGGTAAGCAGTTGGTATGGGCGATGTACCGTTTGCACTTCGGTGACTTCGCCGGCCTTACCAGCAAATGGCTGTACTTTGTTCTTGGTGTAATGCTGACCATGCTTTGCGTGTCGGGTATGGAGATTTGGCTGTCTAAGAAGGCGCATCCGCCGTTAGCAAGCAGGCTTTGGTACAGCACGGTGTGGGGTAGTGTGAGTGCACTCGCATTAACTGCTGTAGCAGATATGTTTTTTACAGGCTCGCTCATCGCCGTTTTTTGGTGCCTTATGCTATTTAATACCGGTATTACAGTGGGAGTTAAATCACTCACAAAGCCGATATGGTTGCTTATATCAGGCCTAAGCGTAATGGTGTTACTCATAGCCTATGCGGCTGTGCACCAAAGCGCGACGCTATCGGTTGCGTCACTTCAGCTTAATATACCTATGGCGGTGTACGTGGTGTGGAGTGTTTATCGTGCTAATACGCTGATTAAGCGAGCTAAAAATGCAGAAACTCAGATTGAAGCCGACGCGAGTAACAACGCGCCTCAATCAGCGCAAGAAAAAAGAGTGAATGCGTAAATCTTATTGTAACTATTAGGGGCTTAAAATTGTACAGCGTCTGCCACAGTTCATGCGCCCGCAAGGTCAAGCATACGGGCACCTTGTTAAAATAAGCGAAAGCGGAGAGGTTTTACAAAGTTACCAAGACCCCAGCGGTGCATTTCCCTTTGTTACAGGCGCAATACAGACAGATGAAGGTGTATATGTGAGTAGCTTAACTGCACGGTCGGTAGGTGTGTTGCAGTTAAACTAGAGACGATAATAAGCATATTGTTACGGCAGAATAAGTAGTTTTCTTTTCTACCGCGATAGAGCGATACGCGTCACGAATGAAACTTACTCATCAACTCTGCAACACGTTTTCTTACATTTCGAAACATTTTAAACTTTTGTTATGTAGTTACGCTTAGAAGGATATGTCACTATCGGCTATGCTAATAAAAGTTGTTTTTAGCACAAGTTTAGTAGTTTTGGGCTAGCCGTTTTAAAAGGATATTTTCTAAATCATGAAAGCGTATACGTATTCTTCTGTTGCACTTGCAGTCACGATTTCTCTTCTAGCTGGATGTGGAGGTGGCTCAGGCTCGTCTAATACCCCTCCTGTGGTGACAACGCCTACCACGCCAACGACACCTGTAACAACAGAGCCAGAGTGGGAAGCGGGAGTGTATGAACCGCAATCTCAATATCTAGCGAAATGTGAAACTCCTAGAAGTGGTATTGATCCTTTTACTAATAGGGCTTACCCAGATACACAAGGTACCGCTATGGATGAAAAGCTGTGGCTACGTACTTGGACTAATGACACTTACTTGTGGTACGACGAAGTAGATGACAATGACCCTGCAAATTTCTCAGTGTTGGGATATTTTGATCAGCTTAAAACGAATGAGCTAACGCCAAGCGGTACGCCAAAAGATAACTTCCACTTTTCACAGGACACTGCCGAATATAACGAACTGTCTCAATCGGGGATTTCATCGGGCTATGGTTTTGATTGGGAATTTGGTTCAACAACCGTGCCGAGAGAACTAACAGTGCGATTCACTGAGCCGGGTTCACCGGCAGCTACTGCTGGCGTGCCTCGCGGTGCGACCCTTTCGCGTATAAACGGCGTCGACTTTGTCAATGACAACACGCAGCAGGGCGTCAACGCGTTTAATGCTGCGCTGTTTCCGGAAGACGCAGGTACGGTTACAAGCTTTGAGTTTGTGCAGGTTGATGGTTCAACTCTCTCAGTAGACATCACCTCCGGCGATATCAGCGTAACGCCGGTTCAAAACGCAAAGGTACTCGATACCGAAAACGGCAAAACGGGCTACTTCCAATTCAATACCTTTATCGTTACCGCGCAAGAAGGATTAATTGATGCGTTCGATATGTTTGTTGAAGAAAATGTGACCGAGCTCGTTATTGACCTTCGCTACAACGGCGGAGGACGTTTGGCGCTAGCTTCACAGCTTTCCTATATGATAGCGGGTCCGAACCAAACCAATAACGCAACCTTTGAAACATTGCGTTTTAACGATAAAAACCCAAACACCAACCCTGTCACCGGAGAGACTATTCGTCCAACACCGTTTTACCGCAATGTTATTGACTATAACGCAGGGCAACTTACCGACACGCTTCTGCCTAGCCTTTCGCTGACGAAGGTTTACGTTTTAGCCACGGGTGCAACATGTTCAGCAAGTGAAGCGGTAATGAATGCACTTCGTGGTATTGATGTAGAAGTAGTGCAAATTGGCTCTACTACTTGTGGTAAGCCGTATGGGTTCTACCCAACAGACAATTGCGGTGAGACCTACTTTACTATCCAGTTCCAAGGGGTGAATAACAAAGGGTTTGGTGATTATGCTGATGGTTTCATGCCTACCACCACGCCTAATTTCGATTTTGAGTTGCCGGGGTGTGAAGTTGAAGATGACTTTACCGCAAGCTTGGGTGATCCAAATGAAGGGATGCTGTCAGCTGCATTGGAATATGCTGCTACAGGCTCATGTCCCGAAGTTGTCACGTCAAACGGCGTGGCGGATGTCAAAGCACTGCGCAGTAACCAAAGTGCGTTAGGTGGCGAAAAGCTCATTTCTATCGACAAGCCTGAACAACGCAAAGAGAACTTTATTTTACACAACAAAATAAATCAGCCTGTTATTCAGGAGCGCAAGTAATGTCGCTTCCTAATAAAAAAGGAAAACTGCTAAAAGGAAGACTGCTAGCTGCACCTCTCGCCATACTTTTGCTCTCGGCGAGCGGATGCGCGACAACACAGGAGGCTGAGTTACACGAGGCAATAATCAAATCCATTAGTGTGAGTCAAAAGCAAACTATTGAAAGTAAGATCAGCAACTGGTTTGATGGTCTTAACATAACGATAGCCGATGATGCATTCAGTCAAACCGCGAGCATTACGATTGAGCGTAAAGCAAAGGTTGATAGTAGGGGATTACCTATTGACGGAAGGCACGACAACCCTGTTTATAGTTTTACGCTGCTAAGTGATGGTGAACAGTGCGTGTTGCGTAACGACCAAAGTGGGGAACTTACTAAGCTTGAAAATGTGACCTGTTATATAGTGGACGAGGCATAAGTCGAGGTAAATCGACGAAAGCGCAATGTCATCGTTGACAATAGGCCTTAAAAAAACGCCCAGAGTTTACAAGCTCCGGGCGTTTTTGTTTCTATCGTTTGTGCTGCTATCGTTTGTGCATACTTGGCTGCTTTTGCGTACGGCCGCGGCTGTTGCCACTACTATTATTTCCTTTCGAAGCGTTGCCTCTGTTCTTATTCCCGCCGGTGTCGTTACGCTGCTGTGCTGTGTTTCCATGACCTTGTTTGTTAGCGTTGGAATTACGTCGGCTCTTATTTACGCCGTTACCGCCTTTGCTGCTCTTGCCCTGAAAGGTAGGAGGAAGCCCAGTATGTTTGGTCAGTGCGCGTTCACCACGACGGCCTTTTTGCGCTTTTTGGCGTTTTTCATCTGCCGTTTCTGGCGGAACAAGGTGCTGAGGGCCACGGCCTATTAAGTCTTCACGCCCCATACGCGTAAGGGCTTCACGAATTTGCGCAAAGTTTTTCGGGTCGTGATAACGCAGCATCGCCTTGTGTAATCGACGGTGAATTTCACCTTTTGCAGAAGGCACCTCTTCACTGTCTTTAGTGACTTTGCGAAGGGAATTCACCTCGGTATGGTACATGGTGGTAGCCGTTGCCATTGGCGACGGATAGAAGTTTTGTACCTGATCGAGCTTAAATTTGTTTTCTTTAAGCCAAATCGCAAGGCTTAGCATGTCTTCGTCGGTGGTACCCGGGTGCGATGCAATAAAGTAAGGAATTAAGTACTGCTTTTTACCTGCTTCTTGTGAGTACTTATCAAACAGCTCTTTGAAGCGGTAGTAGCTGCCCATGCCCGGTTTCATCATTTTTGAAAGCGGACCATCTTCGGTGTGTTCTGGAGCGATTTTTAAGTAGCCGCCTACGTGGTGAAGGGCCAGTTCTTTCACGTACTCTGGATCTTCTACTGCTAGGTCGTAACGCACGCCTGACGCAATCAATATCTTTTTAATTCCAGGCAACTCACGAGCACGGCGGTACAAATCGATAGTTGGCTTATGGTCCGTATCCATGTGCGCACAAATGCTAGGGTACACACAAGACGGCCGACGACATGTAGCTTCTGCTTTAGGGCTCTTACAGCGCAGGCGATACATGTTCGCCGTCGGGCCGCCTAAGTCTGAAATAACACCAGTGAAGCCCGGTACCGTATCGCGTATTTGCTCAATTTCTCGAATAATAGAGTCTTCAGAACGGCTTTGAATAATACGCCCTTCGTGTTCAGTAATAGAGCAGAAGGTACAGCCACCATAGCATCCGCGCATAATGTTGATACTGAAGCGGATCATGTCGTATGCAGGGATTTTAGCATCGCCATAGACAGGGTGAGGCACACGCTGATAGGGTAAATCAAATACCGCGTCCATCTCTTCGGTTTCAAGCGGCATGGCCGGTGGGTTAATCCAAATGTGTCTGTCACCGTGGCGCTGCATGAGGGCTCGAGCACAACCAGGATTGGTTTCTTGGTGCAAAATACGCGACGTATGTGCGTATAACACCTTGTTGTCTTTCACCGTCTCGTACGCAGGTAGCTTAACGTACACGTTTTCCCAAGGCTTACGCTTTTCTTTCTCTTTTTGCGCAGGCTGAATAACAATGGGCGCAGCTTCTGGCGCTTCACTGCTTTTGGTGTCTTTATCCTGCGAATCGCACTCGGGCTCCATCTGGTAGGGGCTTGGAATGGCGTCTATCTTGCCGGGCCTGTCTAGAGAGGTCGAGTCAACACCTTGCCACTCTGGTAAGGCTTCTTTAACGATAATCGCAGTACCGCGAATGTCTCGCAAATCGGCAATATTTTCACCTGCCGCTAAGCGATGAGTGACTTCAACAAGAGGACGTTCGGCGTTACCGAAAAAGAGCATGTCCGCTTTGGAATCGAACAGTACAGAGCGGCGTACTTTTTCACTCCAATAGTCGTAGTGCGCAATGCGACGTAAGCTGGCTTCTATGCCACCAACAATAACAGGCACACCTTTAAACGCTTCACGGCAGCGCTGTGAATACACGGTAACCGCACGATCAGGGCGCTTGCCACCTACATTGCCTGGCGTGTAAGCGTCATCGTGACGAAGCTTTTTGTCAGACGTGTAGCGGTTGATCATAGAGTCCATATTGCCGGCTGTTACGCCGAAATACAGGTTGGGTTTACCCAACTTCATGAAATCGTCTTTGCTGGTCCAGTCTGGCTGAGAAATAATACCCACGCGAAAACCATGAGCTTCAAGTACTCGGCCAATCACCGCCATACCAAAACTAGGGTGATCTACATACGCATCGCCCGTTACCAAAATAACGTCACAGCTGTCCCAGCCAAGGGCATCCATTTCTTCCTTCGACATGGGGAGAAACGGCGCAGTACCCAGGCAGTGTGGCCAATATTTAGGGTAAGAAAACAGACCGCGATCGGCCTTAATGGTGGCTTGCATAGTAATCACATCTAGATAAATCAGGGAGTTGCTGAGCTTAAAATAGGATGAAGCTCAGAATAAGTGCGTAATTATAGCAGTGTTGGCCAAGCTAAGGTATAGCACTGTCATTAAATTAAAGAGCTTTGTATACTCACTTAAATCAACAAGCTGTAAAGCTAGCCGTGAGCGCAGGTTTTTATAAGCACGTCAATTGCCCGCATTTAGCGAATGGAAGGCTTGTCTATTTACAACGAAGAGAATTAACAACGACTATGGCGTATTGGCTATTTAAAACAGAACCTGATGCATTTTCAATCGATGACTTGGCAAACCGCCCAGAACAAACGGAACCGTGGGACGGCGTAAGAAATTACCAAGCGCGTAACTTTTTACGAGACGGCGTTAAACGGGGTGACAAAGTATTTATCTATCATTCAAGTTGCAAGCTGGTCGGCATTGCAGGAGTTGCTGAAGTGGTAAGAGACGGCTATCCGGACACCACGCAGTTTAACCCTGAATCAAAATACTACGACCCTAAATCAAGTCAGGATAACCCCCGATGGTATCGCGTTGACGTGAAATTTGTAGAGAAATTTTCAAGCGTTCTGCCGCTTTCAGTGATTAAAACGATGGACGGTATTACTGAACTGCCATTGGTCAAAAAAGGTGGAAGACTGTCAATCATGCCTGTAGAAGAGGCTGAATGGCAGCAACTGTATGCTGCTGCCAAACAGTAAGTTAAATGCTAAAAAGCGTAGCCGTCATATCTTGTTAGCTTGCAAAAGATGAATATAAGGGCTATCGCTATGCGCTAACTGTTAACATCGGTAATGACGACTTTAAAATATCCACTAGGAATGCTGTGCGACTCATCTGCCTCTGGCAGAGTAGCGAAATACGACTCATATAACGGTCCAGAAACCACATAAACGTCTTGCCCAGTTCTCACCACATCACGCACCGCATTTTCTAGATCCACCTAAGGACCTTGGTGGCCGCGGTCAGTACCAATTGTAAACACAGTTATCAGCAAACGCGTTAAATGCGCAAATTGTTAGTGTGAACGTGATTTACAGTGGCTTTTCTTATAATGCCTTGGCTTTATGTTAGTGATAGCCTAGCCTTAGGCTCGCCCGTTCACCTGCTTTTACGTTTGCTCTGTGCAGCATGTTTTGCTTCATGTTACCCAATTCAATCACGTGTGGTTTTGTGATTAATAATAATCACATTTTGCTGTGTGATTGTTTTTGAATTTGAGGTAGTAGCGTGTCATAGTGGACCCCTGAACCGAAAAAAGTGTCTATTGAAAGCAGAAAAGACAACGCGGCGCATAGTGAAATGACAAGAAAGAGTGCTTTAACAAGTAATACAAAAAAGCGCGCTGGTGTGATTACCGGTGACGTCTCCAACTCTCAGTCTTATTCTGATGCTGAATTCAGAGAGATAATTGCTACGCTGAGAGAGCGTTTAACATACTACGCCGAGTACTACGGCGGAGACTTTGATATTTATCGAGGAGACGCATTCCAGCTAGTTGTTGCACAACCACAGCATAGCATTGCAGCCGCAGTTGGATTGCGGCTAGCACTTAAGGCGCACGCTTCAGGTGTAGACGTGCGAATGAGTGTTGCTGTGGGAGAAGCGCAATTTCGCCCTTCAGAAGTAAAAACTGGGACTGGAGACGCATTTGTGTTGTCAGGACGAGGGTTAGATAACATAAAGCCGCACCATCTTACTTTTTGTAGCGGTGAACAAACACTCGACGACAAAACTCAGCTCTTAACACGTTTTGCCGACGCGCATATCAATGGACTGACACAAACCCAGTCGCAAACCTTACTCGCGTATCTTGAAGCCACGGATAAGAGCCATGAAAGTGTAGCGGCCATACTAGATAAAAATCGCAGCAATGTAAGTCGAATCCTCAATGCCAGTAACTACAAACTGGTAGCAGAATATCTCGACTATATGGAGAGAGCGCTCATTTTATGGGTTCAAGATGGAACCTCATTAAAAACGGAACAATTGACCAAGGAAGACTAACGTGATGACGGGTTATACAAAAAACATAATGCTTGTGATAGGAGAGCCACATGCTTGCTGAACCTCAACTGCTGGTGGCACTTGTGTTAGCGCATCTATTAGCAGACTTTTATTTTCAACCGTTTACCTGGGTACAGCAAAGAAACGAACGACACGCACTGGCTTTGCCCTTATACCTACACGCAATCATACACGGTATACTTGCGGCAGCAGCAATGTTCTTGTTTTCATCAACGATAAGTATCGCAAGTATAGGTATTGGGGCAATTGTAGTCGCCGTTTCTCACTTCAAAATTGACGTTATTAAATCGTATTGTAAGCAAAACACTACGTCTTTTGTTGTCGATCAAATAGCGCACATTGTCGTGATCTTAGGCGTATTTTTGTATGCCACTAATCAGTGGCACGAGGCAGTGGGACTACTTCAGCAGGTAGGTACATCGCACCTATTAGTGGTCTTGGCCTATTTGGCGGTACTCAAGCCCAGTTCAGTTATTATTAAACAGCTGCTGTCGCCTTGGAGCGATGAAGTATTAGCTAACAAAATGCCGTCTTCTCACCCCAATGATCCGCCGACAATAAGTACAGAGGCACGACAAACTTTATCACTGGCAGGTCAACGAATTGGCTATTTAGAGCGTGTGCTCATGCTTACCTTTGTATTGCTAAATCAATTTTCTGCCATAGGTTTTCTTATTGCGGCTAAATCTATATTTCGCTTCGGCGACCTCACTAAACACCAAGACAGAAAGCTAACTGAATATGTACTTTTGGGCACCTTCACCAGTGTGGCGATGACGTTTGCCATTGGCTTGGCATGCGCAGCGGCATTAGGGCAATTACCCATAAAGTCTTAGCAAACCTCCTTAACGTACTGCTTTTGCAAAGGCTTGTTGACTATGATTGCTGAATACCTAGAAAATACGCGAAGCAAGCGTGGAAATGCCCCGCGTAAGTGAGCTGAAAAAAGCGTACTAATCTGTAACGCTAAATTTTGACGACGTTCTTACGTATACAATGGTTTCGCTTTGGTTTGCGTTTTCAACAGAATGGTGTGCGGCAGTTGATGATTCAATGTAACCTCCTGCGTTTAATTCAATCTGTCTGGGGGGATTGTTTTGGGTATAATTGATACTTCCCTTGATAACCACTGCCTTAAATTCATCACCATTAGATTTTATTGAACCTTTAAATCCTTTTGGAAGCTTGACAAGGGTGCCGTATACACTACTTGTCTCGCCCCACAAATAGGCAACAGAAACACCGTTGGCCGCTATATTTACAAGGTCGCTTTTTTGCAGCCACACCATATTGTCTGCGTGAACGTTGATTGGCCTTTCGCCGTTGTCAAAATGTTCTTTTGATGGCTTTACAAGGTATGGGCCTTCATCAATTTCCAGGTAAATCAGGTTGGTTTTGTCGTTTGCCGCAGTGGTGTGATCTTCACCTGCAGGTTGAGTCCAAAACGAACCTGTTGGCATCCACATCTTTGCTGCGTTTGGATCGTCATTGTGCATTTCACCTTCAATCACAATACTTCTATAGGTTATGTTGTGAATGTGCGGTGGCGATTCAAAGCCTTTGTTAAATCGCACTAACATCCCCGTTGCCGTGTCTTTTGTTCTGTCTCCCCACAAGTCTGCTGCCCCGGGGCTTTTGTCGCCACGGGCTGGGTTCAAGTAACCCCATTCGACATCTTTAGCTGCAATAACTTTGTCTTGTGCTTGTGCGCCGGGTACAAGAAGAAAACAGGTGCTCAATAATAGCGATGCTATTGTAAGTTTGTTTCGTTTCGTTGGTTTCATTCAAACCTCCTAATTGTTGGTCGTAGGTTTTATTTAACAGACAGGCACAGTCTATTATTTCGAATAAGTCTCATAAACGACCAAAATCAATAAAGACTTTCCTGAAAATGTGGATAATAGAGGTGATCAATTTTGCTTTGTCTTTTTCGCCTTGAAATCAAAAGAGTGAAATAAACGTTGAGGGAAGTATGAAAACCGAAGACCTGTCTGTGTTCGTAAAGGTGGCTGAAGTGGGCTCGATAACCACTGCTGCGATAAAACTTGATATTAGCTCATCTGCTGCAAGTATGGCGGTTAAACGTTTAGAAGAGCAGCTTGGCGTAGCGCTATTTGTGCGAAGTACACGCAAAATTCGATTGTCACCTGAAGGAGAGCAGTATTTGCCTATGGCAAAGCAGGCACTCGACACCTTACAGCAGGGCCTTGCACTAGTGACAGAGCAGAAGCAGAGCATTCATGGTGAGCTTCGCATGGCGATGTCTTCGGAAATGGGTCGCAACTTAATGCGTGAACTGCTAAATAAAGTGCAACGCGAAAATCCAGAACTTTCATTGCGATTACATGTGAGCGACAGTCGGGTGGACTTCTACCGCGATGGTGTAGATGTAGCACTTAGAGCCATGACAAAAGAAGCGGTTAAAGAATCGCAGATGTATGGTTTTAAAGTGTGCAATATTCCGCATGTGATTTGCGCGTCTCCCGATTATTTAGAAAGAAACGGTGAGCCTACAACTTTGACTGATTTAGCGCAGCACAACGCACTTCTTTATAAGCTCTACGACCAAACCCACAATACGTGGGAACTTATCAACGAGGGCGAGAGAGTTAAAGTGAAAGTGAACAGTAATCGCGCTGTGAATGACGGTGATATTGTTCGGCGCTGGTGCGTAGATGGAGAGGGGATCGCTAAAAAGTCATGTATAGACGTTGCGGGGGATTTACTGAGCGGAAAGCTGCAGCGTATTTTGACTGGTTACCACGTACCGCTAACTGAAATGTGGCTCATGCTGCCTAGCCGGCATCTTATTACGCCAGCGGTAAGATTAATTAGAGATGAACTAAAACAGGTTATTGAAAGTAAGCGTCAACGTCTTATCAATACATATATTTTGACGGAGCGAGAGTGGCCTGTCTCCAATGAAATTTGAGCTCGTTTTTAGATACTCATTTGTTTCGATGCTAAGTGACTAAAAAATAAACTAAAAACAGAATCTTATAATTGAAAAAAAGACTGGAATATCCTTTAATAGTGCTCGCAAGGGATTGCGACATTTCAATAGTACACTCAACTATGCAGGACGGCATGGTGAAGTCTCGTCATGTGCAATCCTTTGTTTTCATAAAAAAGCTTCAGTTCTAAATATTTTAGCTAAAGCGAAAAACAGAGAAAACACATGAATGCAAAACTATTAGTTCCATCTTTATTAGCAGTTTCACTTCTTACTGCGTGTGGTAGTACACCACCCTCGCCAGAAGAGCAGGCAATGGCGAACCAAATGAAGCAAGCGTTTCTTGCGAAAATTCAAGGCATGTCCTTACCTGTTGCTGCCCAACAGCAACAGCAAGCTGCACCCCAGCCGGAAATCGTTATCAGTGCGACTGAACTTACAGCACAAAAACAGAAAATTGACGAAACCGGCGGAGCAGCGATTTTTTATCGTAAGAAAGATGGCATCATGATAGATAGGAAGATGTTTCATGACTTCGAAGGACAAGTTGCCAACTTCGGAGGTAATAGGTTTACTGGTGAGTTTACCTATGCGGTAGAAAATTTCGATGGCTCATTTACACTCAAATATCACAAAGCAAAATCAACTGAAGCACCTATAAAAATTGCAACGGTGTGGAAGCGTGGTGACCGGTATGAAGTAAAAACAGTTACCGGAAAAACTGCAACAGGTAGCAGTGTAATTCCTACTTCAGACGGTTTTATTATTGGCCGTCCGGGGTCTGCTTTTCGCTATTTTATAGACAATGATAACGTAAAAAATATAACACTCTTAGATAACTATCACATCGCTAAACATCAGAAGGGCGATGCTGCATCTACAGGTTTTATTTTGTTAGAGAAAGATCCTCGAGACAAAGGCGACAGTGTGGGCGGATTGCTAGACTCCTTTAAAGAAATAGGTAATACGTTTGGACTTAACAAGTTTGATGACTATGTTTTAGTTAGCCTAGACGGGAAGACCATCGTTCCAATGGATGTTGGATTAGGAGGTAAGGATGTTGCAGAATACTCAAACTGCGAACGTCAAAATGCTGTGATGAACAAGTGCGAAAACGTGGATTTTAAAGAGTCGCTGTACACAAAACTTGGCTTACCTAATTACAGTCACTATTTCTGGTCAATCAATTGGGTACAAACGCAGTCAGGTCCACTGGCTATATACAGAACATCGACGAAAATTAAAATTGTCGATATCAACAATAATCAGGTTCACACTGCATTTTCGCGCACCTTAGGTGTAAACGAGTTTGATATCATTGAAAACGCTGACGGAACTACTGGTATAGAAGCAAGACTCGGATTTTCTAAAGAGAAAATTAACGATATAGAGTCATTTATCAAGAATAATACGTCTGACATCGAGCCGATTCAGACTTTACAAAACTCTTAATTTACACAAAAATTAAACATTCAAAAGTCGTAGTAAGGAAGCGGTAATAAGTCCCGCTTCCTTTTACGTTAAATTCTAGACCTTAAAAGCGATAGGCGGCGGTAAGCCTAAAACGTTGAGGCGCGCCAGGTTCAACCCACACATCTGCGAAAGAGTTAGTATAAAACTCTTCATCAAACAGGTTATCTACTGCAACTTTAACTGACAAGTTTTCTACAGGCTCTATTTCAGCAAACGCACGAACCGTGGTGTAGCTTGGTAAGTAGAAGTCGGTAGCGGTTTGACCTAAACGCTCATCAACATACAACAGTCCTGAACCGATACGTACTGGCATATCAGCAAATATAAGTCCCTTGCTCAACTGAATGCTCAATTGGTTTTCTGGAACGTTAATTAAAGGATCGCCAGATTCAATGGCTGCAACAAAGTTAGCATCCGCCGCATCGTTTGTACTTTCAGCATCTACGAAGGTGTACGACACCCAAAGCGAAATATCATTTTCAAATTCAGCGTTAATGTCTAACTCAACACCACGGCTACGCGCTTCGCCAGCGGGGGTTAAGAAGAAGCCGTCAGACGCCTCAGGGCTATCATCATAAACAAGGATGTTACTTTGCTCGATATTAAACACGGCGAAGGTGATATCACCCCGTATATTATTAAACATCGATGTAAGATCGGCTTTAACGCCAATTTCCGCAGATTTAGATTCGTTAGGTTCAAACGGATTTCCGGCGAAATCCGACCCCGTCAGCTGACGGAAACCTTCACCGTAAGTTGCGTACACACTTGTGGTGTCATCAAACAGATAAACAGCACCCACTTGTGGAGAAAAGCGTGTGTCGTCTTGTGATGTGGTACTTACAGGTGACGCCAGGCGATTATCAATTTCCTGCTCGAACTTATCGAAGCGACCACCCAGCCTAACTTGGAAATTATCAGTGATGTTGATTTGGTCTTGGAAATAGATACCCCACGCTTCCTGAACTTCAAAACGGTCCAAGTTATCAGACAATTCCACATCTGGAAGTGGTGAGTAATCCGGATTAAAAATATCGACCACTAAGTACTGTTCTAAGTCCAAGTCGTTAATGTCAGTATCGCTTGAAAAGAATGGCGGGCGATAGCGCAGAATAATCTGGTCATTTTCAAACTTATCGTAGTCAGCACCAATAATCACGCGATGTGAAAGCGACCCAGTATCGAATTGTCCCGCTATTTCGCCGCGTAAAACGAAGTAATCGGTTTGGAAATTACGGTAGCGCTTAAAACGAGACAACAAAGCTTGATTAGGATCGATAAACAACGTTTGGCGGCCACCAAAGTTGTTTTCTAATGCATTACCCTCGAAAGTGGTATCGCGCAAGCCAGCACCCAAAAGCAGGTTCCATTCGTCAGCAAGTTTATGAGAAATCTCAATTTGATGACCAACCACTTCCGTATCGATGGTGTCGCCATTAGGATCGCCAGTAAAGGTTTCAATTGGCTGATGGCCCAACTTACCATCGATGGCCACTACGCCACGGTCGAAAGGAATTTTTTGCTCGGTGTATTCGAGTTCGTACGTAACCGTGGTGTCTGCTGATGCTTCCCACGTAACCGATGGATAAAAGCCAAAACGCTCAGTTTCTACTGTATCGCGGAAACTTTCAGCATCTTCATAAAAGCCTACTAAGCGTACACCTACATTTTCAGTACCGCCTGCAACCGATTGTACATCAGCCTCAATGCGCTTCTGCGACCAGCTTCCGTAAGTTGCTTTAATTTCACCACCTTGACGAAACTGGGGGCGCTTTGTAACAAGGTTTACCGCTCCACCTGGTTCACCGCGACCAAACAGCGCAGCTTTAGGGCCTTTTAATACTTCAACATGATCAATGCCAGAGAGATCACGAGGTCCGCCAAATCCGCGTCCTGCGTTAAAACCGTTTACCAAAAAACCGCTAGGTAAGTTTTCGTCACCTGAAAAACCACGAATAGCAAAGCTGTTCCAAAGGCCACCAAAGTTATTTTGCCTAGCTACCGAAGCGGACAAGTCTAAAGCGTCGTTAAGGTTTATAGCGCCTGCATCATTGATGAGGCCAAGGTCGATATCCTGCGCTGCTGCCGGCACTTCTTTATACTCAAACGCTCCTTGATACGCACGGTGCATGGCATGCACCGTAATTTTCTCTACATCCGCTTCCGATTGAATATCAGTGTTTTGCGCATTTGCAGGCGCATTCAAAAGCGTTGCGATAGAAAGGGCGAGGGTAGACTTTACCCAACTAGTCTTCATTAGTGTTTTCCTGTGTCTTTCTTATTTTTGGTGAAAATTGAGGTAGCTGTTTAAAACTGGCCGATGAAAACTCCGGGGCTTCAAACAAGTGATGATAGTAGAATTTGCGCAACGACGCATGAAATTCACGAACATTATTTTCGTAGTTAACCATGGCTTTAACATCGGTATCAGCCCCACTCGTTAATAAGCGTTGCGTTACAAAGACGGGGATAGCAGAGCAACATAGCTTGCAATTTTATCTTTGCGTAAGGTGGCGGCTTGATAAGCCTCTGAAAGTTCCTTTGCCGTTTGGTCGCCAACTTGTTGAAATGCGTAATACCACTTCCAATTAAATGAACTATCTCGCTGTGGATCAAAGTCGGTTTTATCCGCCCACTGTGAGTGAGTTTCAATAAACGCTTCCCATGTTTGTTCAACAGGTTTGTCCCATGCACTGTTAACGGCTTCTCGCTGCGTGACCCGCTGCCAGTTCTGACACTAGCGCATTAAATTCGTCGATGGCTGCTGGATCTAGCCCAGATGTAGGTTCGTCTAAGAACAGTACAGGCGCATTGCGCAGTAGCGCCAAGGCAATTGCGGTCTTCTGACGCATGCCTTTTGAATAATTAGATAGCGCCTTATTCCACGAATCTTCTTGAAGTGCGACCTTGCGAAGTGCGGCAAACATATCGTCGTCAGACTTATCGACTCCAGCTACTGACAAGAAATAGCGAATGTTTTCTAAACCAGAAAGATGGCCATATAAGGTGACAGATTCGGGTAAGTAGGCAACAGACTTTTGAACCTGGTTTGGTTGGGTAGAGGCATTGTGCCCTAATACAGTAGCGCTACCGCTACTTGCCTTCATAAGGCCTAAAAAAGTTTTAAGGGTGGTGGATTTACCTGCGCCATTTCCACCTAAAAGTGCAAATACTTCGCCTTTTCCTACATTAAAATTGAGATTGTCTAGAAGCGTGCGATCGTCAACACACACGGTAAGCGCATCCGCGCATATCACTGAATTTGTTTGCATTGTTTGGAGAAGCTATACATTAGAATCGTGCTGCAATGTTATAATATAACCATATAGATGGGAATAGCTTTTATTTAGGTAGTGTGTGTTTTGTTTTAATTAGAAACAATTTACAAATTTCGGAAGCTGAAACGAAAAAGGCTTGCCGAGTGGCAAGCCTTTGGAATTGGTGGAGCTGGCGGGATTTGAACTTGATGATTAATTAATTGAATTTAAATTAGATATTAATTTACGGACTATTGTTAGGGTTCCATATAGGGTACTTAAACCATGCGCTACTTGCTCACGCGCGCGCGTAGTTGTCTGAAAATACCCTTTTTATAGTGGGAACTTTTACCCCTTATCTGCTCAAAATCTAACACCCAAAATCTCTACTTAATGCTGCTCTATCTATTTCTCCGTATTGTTTTAGTTGCCATTCTGAAATGTCATCACAACTACAGCCTTTATCAGCACTTCCAATTTCACCAGAAGAATTTTTAGAATAAAGACTTTTCCCATTAGATTCACATGACCATTCGTCACCACAACCACAAAGTAAGCATACAGTACTGAAAATTAATAAATGAAATCGTATCGCTTTCATGATTTATCCTTGAATTGAGGTAAAGAGTTATTCATCTAATATTAATAAGTGTACGGCGGTTTCAATAGTCACAATGACATCGTCAAAAGGAATTGTAAATCTATCCTCTTCCTGATGCTTTAAGGCCAATAGGTTACTCAGAAGAACTTCAGCTTGTTCCATATACTTAATATTGGTTCGTAATGGCGAATTTTGTTCCTTCACCAGCTTAGCCTCTTTAATTTAATGGTAATCAAATTTTATGGTAATTGAAATGAAGTTACTACTGTCCTGTTGTCCAGAAGTGGGGCTTATTTTTTCTTCAATGCGGTTGTTGTGAAAATACCAAATGACCATACTTCTAACTGTTTGGTAGTAACATGGACAAGGCTTTATGTGGATTTTATATCATACGTCTGATTCAGTTTTATCTTTTGATTCAGCTAAAAGGGAAATTATCTCAACTCGCAATGATAACCCTGAGTGTGAAGAAGAAAAAGATTGGTATGGTCTTGATTGTTGGCATTCCGTTCGATACTTTCTAGATAGGTTGAATAATAATCTGGGTAAATTCGGACATAAAATTGTATTGGATATTGAACCGATGACGGATGAGCAATCACGGTGTTACGAGAATGACGATAGAGCTAAGTTAAGTTCCGATATTGCTCATGGAAGGGAATTTCTAAAAAGTATCGCTTGGGTCAGGGAAAGAAGCGCCCCTGGTAGCAGTTTTTACCACCCTGTAATTACAAGTAACGACTTCATTGTTAGCATCGAGAAACTTAATGACGAAGAGTTAAAAATACTAAAAAATCAGTTATAGCGATTGTCTTCATTATGAATTTTGAATAAGCCATTTAGCCCTCGTAGTCCATTTCGCTGTAGCATTCTGAACAATCGTTTTGGAGTCCAAGGGTTTCCTCTGCTGGTGCGGTAGTGACGGTTGATAAAATCGCAGGTCGTTTTATATGATGGTGCGAAATACCTGCCAACAAAAAGTGTTGGTATAGCGGCAATAACTTTCTGGTTATGCTGGTGCTGTTCTTCTCTTGTCATTGTGTTCTATCCTGCTGGTACCATAGTTTTTAGTTTGCGCCGGTTTGTAACCTTTACCTCTTGCCTTTGCTAGATAAGACAACCTGTAAATTGCTCCCTGTATTGAACTAAAATCATTACGCTTAATTGGATGATAACAATTTTTTGGTACATACAAGTGTCTTTGAAATTGCTCCCATATTGATTTCGCTTTATTAATGATTAACTCGCTGTGTCTGACCTTGTGGCCGTCCAAAATCAGTGCGTAGTGATAATGCTGTTTTTTTGCTTTTTCAATTTCACGGCACCACACGAAGCCTATACGCTTAAGTTCATAACGACTTTTCAGCCATTTGAAAAGTCGTCGGTTGAAAGTTGTAATGTCTTTATTGTCGAGTGTGAATTCCCAAACCTTTAAATCAAACCTTATTACGATCAACTTACTGTGATAGCTGAGCATCGACTCGACTTGCCCAACTACTTGCTTAAGTGCGTGAGTTTCAATACCTCTTTTTTTAGGTTTCTGACATATGCGATATGTTGAGCTACCGACTGTGAAAAAGTCATTATTTGTTGCGTGTCTCATATTGGATTTATACCAGTAAAAGCACTGCTTAAAGCTAATAGATAATATGAATTACCTAGCTAAATGTTAGCGTTTGCGTACCTGACACCAATCCAATAGAAACAAGCTGAAATGTTTAGGCTTAAATTTCTAGGGGTCAAAAACCTATGAATGTAGACCAATAATGACAGGCGCTATATATCAAAGGATTTGGAGTTTGCGGCCACTAACTAAACAGTTTCGTTTTTTTGGTGTATACTTTACACCGTTAGCTGGTGGCCTAGCCGCTAAACTTGAACCACCAGCATACCAATGGAAGTTTGCTTTGGTTAACCCTTAGCAGACTTTCTACTCAGAATTGTTTTGAAGTACTCTTCGTCAGCTTTTGCTTTTTCTTCCCGAGCTTTTTCAACCCTCCTGAGAGCTAATTTAGCAACTGAAAAAGAACGGTCTTTGTATTCCTTTTTTGAAATTATCCTCGCGTTTTTATCAAGCTCCCAATCTTGAGAAAAGTGGCGCTCATCCAGCCAATAGAAATTTTGCTTTCTACCAGCATGAACACCTATCTCAGTATGAATTAGCCAAAAATTAAACTTGTCACCTTTCAGTTGCTGAAGGTAGGCTCGAAAACCTCCTCCAATTTGTGAACATAAATAGTCTCGTGGATACTTTCTCCCATCTGCCAATATTTGAAGAAGTCTGTAAGCTGAACTATCGAGCGGCGGTAGGTCTCTTTGAGAGGATGTAAATATAACATTTTCCATAATTTCCCCCTCAGGCCTGATTTTTGCATGTTCCGGCCCATTCCGATCACCCATTTCGGTTCAATCCGATCAGTGATTTCGGTCTAATCCGATCGCTTATTTCGGCGTTATCCGATCAAAAAT
>NZ_JAKRFB010000045.1:0-35717 GCF_022348315.1 Alteromonas sp. MmMcT2-5
CCACGCCCTTGCCATTCGGATTATCTTCCCCTCAGTCAGGGTGATTCAGGTTTCTTTCAACCTGACGGGTTTGCCAGCTTCGCTGGGCAAACAAAAAAACGAGTGCTTAAAAGCACTCGTTTTCAATTGGCTCTTTTATGTGGCCTAGCCCTCGTTTTCACGCTCGGCCTAGCGTGTCGAAAAGCCTCAGTCGACGATAAGTGTAACTAAGTTTAAACTTAGTATTCCCACCATCCTTCTTGCCACCACTCCAAAAACTCTTCAAAGTCGATGTAACCGTCGTCGTTACTATCGATAAGCTTAAAGCCTTCTTGTACGTGGCTAGCTTTCGTTTTTGGTGAAATAACGGTTAGAAGCTCGATGAACTCCGGCAAATCGATTTGGCCGTTGCCATCACGATCGAAAAAGCTGAAGTCCTTTCTAATTTCTTCAATTTTAGATTCTGAAAGTTGAGTGCTCACTCGCATTCCTTATTTCAACTGCAATAAGCACGAGTGTAACGCCCTTCTTTCTAGCTGTCTACGCCTGATTTTCTTTTGCTTTAAGTGCGCGTAAACGTTGAGCTTCTGCTTTTTCCTGACGCTTTTGTTCCATGGTCAAACGCGCTTCCGTTCCTACGTGTTCTTGTTGACGCTCTTTTGCCAGCTGAACCTGTTTTTCACGTTCTCTAAAGCGAGCAATTTGATCGTCGGTATGGGTACCAAAGCAGTGTGGGCAGCTAACACCCGGCTCATACTTATCACTCTGCTTGTCTTCTTCAGTAATTGGAAGTCTGCACGCGTAGCACTGCTCATAATGGCTTTTCTCTAAGTCGTGGTTAACTGCAACGCGATTATCGAATACAAAGCAATCGCCTTCCCACAACGACTCTTCTTTCGGTACATCTTCAAGGTACTGTAGAATACCGCCTTCTAAGTGATAAACCTCGTCAAACCCCTGCTCTTTCAAGTAAGCCGTCGATTTTTCACAGCGAATACCACCGGTGCAGAACATAGCCACTTTTTTATTTTTTGACGGGTCGAGCTCTTTCGCTACGTATTCAGGAAACTCACGAAACGTTTCGGTTTTAGGGTCGATAGCGTGTTTGAACGTACCAATTTCAATTTCATAACCGTTTCGCGTGTCAATAACCGTAACATCTGGGTCGCTAATAAGTGCGTTCCAGTCTTTAGGTTTTACGTAAGTACCAACGGTTTTGCGAGGGTCGATACCCTCAACGCCCATGGTCACAATTTCTTTTTTCAGTTTTACCTTGGTGCGATAGAACGGCTGTTCATCGTGAAGAGACTCTTTGCAAGAAATAGGATTAATACGCTCGTCGCTGTTTAAATAAGCAAGTAATGCGTCGATACCTTCGCGAGTACCAGAAACCGTACCGTTTATCCCTTCGTGGGCAAGAAGAAGTGTACCTTTAATGCCATTAGCTTCCATTGTTTCGAGAAGCGGTTGGCGGATTTCTTTGAAGTTTTCAAGCGCAACAAATTTATACATTGCGCATACAATATATTTAGACATATTTTAACCTTTGCTGATTGGAGCGTAAGACCAGTGCAAAAATGCGGCGCGCAATATAACAAAAAGGAATGATAAAAACTAGGGCGGATACGAATTAGCGCTCCTACGTCAACCCAAACTTAGCACGCAACAACGAATTGAAATGACTGCTATGCAATATTCTCAAAAGATGTGAAGTGTGACGAATTTTCTTGTTGTGAATGGTATTCTTTATCTTGTGATGAAAGGATATCGTATAGCAGCGTATTATCTTCCTTCACGGTGTTAGCGTATTCCTTTTTCAACCGCTTTTGTGTTGCCAAACTACAATTATCTACTACATCGTCGGGTAGACGTTTAGCATCATCAGTTTGTGAAAGTGGAGAGGGATTCATACTTAAATATAACCTTGCTGCCGCATAGTCTTGAGATACTAACTCAGACAAAACGCGCATTCTGCCCCATTCGCTTTCATTAGCAGCTAGCGATGGCCTTCTATAATAATTTAACGATGCAAGCTTGGATTCGATGCTGCTTTTATCATCAGATTCTGACGCTACCGCTTCAATTTCAAATGGCTCGGCAACACTATGTTGCTGCATAGCAAGATATAAAGAGAACAACGCTCCCTGCGCAGATGCTTTAGCAAGCACACCACTGCGCTCCCAGTATATACTGGGGTCAATAGGTATTTGCTCACGAGCTTCGACAGTTTCTTGCGACATTCTTATTTACAACTTCATATGTATACTTATGTTTTCGGCAAGATAATGTTTTTCTTAAGCTTATTATCTAAAATTAGATATACTCCTATAAAGTAATCGCGCGCTCACTCATGGATTTGAAATGCAATTTAGCAACAAACAAGTACTGATTGTTGAAGACCAACGCCCTTTCCTTCTTTTATTGAAGGGGCTGATGCATTCGATGGGCGCATCTGATGTAGTTACGAAGTCATCTGCTGAACAAGCGGTATCACTATGTAAAAAGCATAAGTTTGATATTGTCATTTGTGATCTACACTTGGGAGCTGACAACAAGAATGGCTATGAGCTCATTGAAGAGTTGCGCACTCGAAGGCTTATCAGTCCCACATCGGTGTTCATTCTGATAAGCGCAGATAGCGCTCGACCGGTAGTGTTGGGCAGTATTGAACGTAGACCCGATGATTTTTTAATTAAGCCCTTTTCTCAAGTT
The DNA here is from genome assembly GCF_022348315.1 of Alteromonas sp. MmMcT2-5. Taxonomy (NCBI): domain Bacteria; kingdom Pseudomonadati; phylum Pseudomonadota; class Gammaproteobacteria; order Alteromonadales; family Alteromonadaceae; genus Alteromonas; species Alteromonas sp. MmMcT2-5. The sequence continues at coordinate 2,692 of NZ_JAKRFB010000045.1, forward strand.
CAGCTGAAGTCTCGTATTGTTCGTGCGTGGCAAAAAAGACAGTTTCTCCAGCAAGCGTTTAGTCTCGTTGAACAGGGTGAAATAAACAGTGCGATCGACCATATCGAAGCGTTACTTGACGCCCCTTCCCACTATAAAGGTCACTGTGAACAGCTATTAGTCGAGCTATACTGGCGTATAAAGCAACCCGATAAAGCGCTAGATGTGTTACGTGACTACATTGACGGAAAACCCGTGCTGTGGGCACAAATAGCTATTGGAAAAACTTACTTGCTTTTAAAGGAATATGAGAAAGCGATTTCAATTGCCAAGCGAACGCTAAAGCGTAACCGGTTCAATGCAGACGCTCACGATATTCTTGCGCAAGCACACCAAGCCACGACATCTGGCGACAAAGCACTAGATGCAATAAAAGAGGCAATAAAACTGTCGCCCTACTCCTTACCCAGGCATTTTAAAGCCTGTGAAATAGGTCGGCAAAATGACGATTTAGTGCTGGCAGCGAGTTCAAGCCAAGCGATCTGGGATTTATCAAAACGAACCGTTCACAAAACAAGTTTACACTGGTGCGGTTTTATCCGAAGCCTTTTAGATGTCGCAGAGTTTGCAGACGACAAGCGCCAGCGCAATAAGTATCAGCAAGAAGCATTACTAACTCTGCAACGAGGAAAGTTTGATGAACATCTTCAAAAAATGGACAGAGATTTTGACGTAGATATATTTGGTACAATCGTCAACGCTAGAATTAGCGCTATAGACGGCAAACTGATTGATGCCAAACGCCACTTAACAACGTCACAAACACTGCTTGACGATAAGTACACGGAAGTTCCTACCGCGTTTATCCCTGACAGTATTAACGTTATGTATAAACTGGGTGAGTTTGATGATGCGCTACAGTTGAATGCACTTTTGACTTCAAGACAGGATGAGCTCGACCAAAACAGTCTAAACATGCTGGATGCGCAAGCCCTCAATGCTCAGAAAAACTTAGCTAGTTATCAACAGTTCAACCGCGAAGGCATTCAGCACTATCAGCAGCAAGATTACGAACGTGCTAAAGCTTCGTTCGCCCTTGCTCAAGGCTTTGCTCCTGTAAATACAGGGGTTGCGCTTAATCTATTGCAATGTCTTCTACAAATTGCAATCAAAGAAGATAAAGCCGAAATGAAACTCATTAATGAGTGTAAGCGGTTGTTTAAATTGATTGACGATATGTCACTTAAGGCGCCTTACAAAGAAAAATACACCAACCTTAGAGATGAACTCTCTAAATATATTGGCTTTTGAATTAGAAAACTGGTGAGCTATTAAATTGTTAGTTTTTTTACTGGTGGCAATTTTAATCAACGAGGTTAGCGCCAATGAACAGGCGCTAAGTCAGAACGAGTCTTTTATACTAGCCGATGCTGGTATTCACAGAATGACATTTGAAGAGCTAAACAGTGGTGAAATATTTCCGGTTTATAAAATCGCACAGCCGACTATTTCATAGGACTAGGTGTTAGTTGGGCAGTTCGAAGTGTGAACACAGCTGATATTATTAGTAAGAGCGCGCTCACTAAAAAAGTTATTTCCAAACCTCCAGAATCAAAAAGTATCCCACCCACTGTTGACCCCAAAGCGATTGACAATTGAATAACCGCAACGAGTAAGCCACCGCCTTTTTCTGCATCTTCAGGGAATGTTTTAGGGATCCAAGCCCACCAACCGACTGGCGCTGCTGTAGAAACTAAGCCCCAAATGCCAAGCAATATGGTCACGCCTGTCACCGAATACTCAACAAAAACTAATCCACAAGCAGTAGCGGCCATAATAGTCGGAATTACTATCAGCGTAGGATAAAATGCCTTTTTTAGGGGAATGTTGATCAACATTGTACCTGCGAAGCCTGAGGCACCTATCAGCATCAAAATTAACGACAACGTGGTAGCATCTACTAGAGTCACCGTTTCTAGGAATGGTCGAATATAGGTGTAGAGACTGAACTGCCCCATGAAAAACACGCCCACAGAAAGCATGCCAAGGAGAACAATTGGTCGGCGAAGCAATGTGAACGTGGCTAATGCGTTACGCATGCTTTTTGACTGCTTTTTAACTGGCATTGAAGGTAAACTTATGTACTGCCAAAGCAACGCAATAAAAGAGACTGGAATTAGGCATAAGAAGGCACCGCGCCAACCTATTAAAGTGCCAAGATAAGCTCCAAGAGGGGCAGCAATTACGATGGCAAATGCATTTCCGCTATTAAAAATTACTAACGCCCTAGAAACACTTTCCTTAGGAACTAATCGCATCGCAATTGCGGCTGACATTGACCAAAAACCACCAACAACTGCCCCTATGAGTGCACGACCTATCATGTAGGTGTAATAGCTATTTGCAAAACCAATAACGGCACCTGACACACCCATCAGTATTGTTAATATCAGCAACAAACTTTTGCGATTCAAACCATTTGTAATAGTCGTTATAAATAAGCAGGTAAAAACGGCGAAAGCACCGGAAATTGCAATCCCTTGCCCTGCCATACCTTCCGTGACATCTAAGGAATGGGCGATTGGCGTAAGCAGACTCACTGGCATAAACTCGGAGGCCACAAGTGTGAAAATACAAAGTGCCATCGCGAATACGCCACTCCAGTACGAAGGCTTTTCATCGAAATTTGTACATTCACAGACCAACATCTGTGAAACCTTACTTGATAGTTCTTTCATAAGACTCTTTTGTTACGTCTGTAGATTTAATGAAGGAAAACAGTGCAGCCTCGGCTACTTACCTCTTTGTGAAATAGAGTCCACCCGTCTTAGATTAGACGGGCCAGTGTCAACTTAGGTGCTTATTGAAGAATTCAGATAATTTTTCAAAAGGAATAATATGGTTTTCACCACCGTCATATAGATCAGTGTGTACTGCATCGGGGATGATCATTAATTCTTTTGGTTCAGCTGCCGCGTGATAAGCTGTTTCACTCATGTAGCGGGAGTGAGCTTGCTCACCGTGAATAAACAAAATTGGACGTGGAGAAATTTCCTTGATGTAGTTCAAAATAGGTGCATTCATGAACGATAAAGGATTAGTCATTGTCCACGCATTACCTGAATTGACAGCGCGCTCATGGTAACCACGTGAGGTCATATAGTAATCATGATAATCAATCATAAATTGCGGAGCGTCCTCGGTCACCCCCTTATTGTAAGGTGGCTGATAAGCGTAGCTACCACCTTCAGTATCTTTCCAACGTTGAGTGCTTAGTTGTTCTAGTATGTTTGTACGTTCGACAAAGCTCATATTGTCGTTGTAACCATAGGCACTTACTCGTGAAATATCGTACATTGTACTTGTTGCTACGGCTTTAATGCGCTTGTCTACCGCAGCGGCATTTAAAACGAACCCTCCCCAGCCACAGATACCTATGGCACCAATGCGGTTTCTATCTACTCTGGACACTAAGCCAAAAAAATCTACCGCGGCACTTAAATCTTCAGTGCAGATGTCCGGTGACGCGACATTTCGAGGCTCTCCACTGCTTTCCCCTGTATATGAAGGGTCAAAAGCTAAGGTTATGAACCCTTTCTCAGCTAATGTCTGAGCGTACAAACCTGAAGCCTGTTCTTTTACTGCTCCAAACGGCCCACTGACCGCCAGTGCCGGAAGTTTTCCTTTTACATTTTTAGGCTGATATAAGTCGCCACATAACGTAAACCCGTAGCGATTTTTAAAGGTAACTTTACGATGCTCAACCTTGTTACTTTTTGGAAATGTTTTATCCCATTTGGCACTTTGTTCAACCTTGTTAGCCCCCTCATCACTTGCAAAGGAACTATTAGCAGAAAGCCCAATCGCGCTAATTGCTGCAATACAAGTTGAACTCCTCAAAAAGTCTCTCCGATCAGAAATCACATCGTCTGCTACTGCTTTTTGGTGACTAAGTGGTTGCATAAATTCTCATCCTCATTGCTATTGTCTGACGGTACTCTTCATTCATTTTTATGTTGACACAAGCCTCTTAAATTGATTAGTAGGCATAATCTAAATGAACTACTGAGTTTTTTTCATCAATGAAAATTAATAAAATAGATGATCTACAAGCTTTTCTAGCTGTAGCGCGAGAGCAGAGCTTTACAAAAGCCTCTGCTAAGTTAGGGGTAACTCCATCTGCTTTGAGTCACCGAATGAGGGCACTTGAAGATCGACTTGGACTTCGCTTACTTTCCAGAACTACAAGAAACGTATCCGCTACCGAAGCAGGTGAAAGGCTAATTGGTTCCCTTAGTCCTCTGTTTGAACGAATAAATGAGGAAGTAGAGGCGTTAGGTGAATTAAGAGATAAGCCCGCAGGTACGCTCCGAATTTCCTGTACTGACGACCAAATAGAATTGTGCTTAAGACCAAAATTAGCGGAATTTATTAAGGATTACCCAGACATAACCGTCGAGCTTTTTGTAGATTATGGTTTTAGTAATGTTGTAAGCGAAAGGTTTGATGCAGGTATTAGACTTGGCGAATCGATTAGTCAGGATATGATCGCGGTTCCTATTGGCCCCCCTATGCGCTTAGTGGTCGTCGGTTCTCCAGATTATTTTGATCAAAACTCTTTTCCTGCCACACCTTATGACTTAACTTTTCACTCATGTGTGGATATTCGTCACAGACCTGATGGAAATATCTATGCTTGGGAGTTTGAAGAAGACGACAAAGAGTTTACTGTCAGAGGAAATGGGAAGTTAGTTTTTAATAGTATTATGCACGTGCTAAATGCAGCCATAGACGGTATTGGTTTGGCATATGTACCTGAGCAACTTGCTGAACCATACATACAAGAAGGGAAGCTTCTAACGATACTAACAGAGTGGTGTCCTTATTTTCCCGGCTTTCATTTGTACTACCCAAATAGACGACAGTCTTCACCGGCTTTCAAAGCTTTTGTAGAACGATTTAAATTCAGCAAACTAGATTAGAAGGTAATAACGTCTGGGGCTACTCTAAACACTAGTGCAGCCCAGATAATGTGACGATAGAAACAAACATTTAATCCATAAAATTATCAACCGTTTCGATTAGCTCATCCACGTTTTCAATCAGTGTTTGACGCTGTTTCTCTGAAAGAGTTGAAAATATCTCGGCCAGTAGCGTTGCTGTCACAGTCATATTATGAGCACTACTTTGCTTGTACACATCGCTTTTATAATTATCCGGATTTTGCATTAGCGACACCAATTCTTGCTCAAACCTTTCGTTTTGCTTGCGCGAAACGAATAGCTTTCTTGCCGCATTTTGAATGTTTCTGCGATACGTTATCCAAGCGTCACCTGTAGAAATAAATTGTTGTGCGTAGGTGCTAACAATTTGTTTTTGCTCTTTACTTAGATCTCCAATACGCTCACTTATTGTTTCTTGTATTCGCTCAATTCTATCTTTAAGTCTCTCTGCTTCAGACTTTTCCAGCGCCTCTTGTCGCTCTTCCTCTTCTTCTTTATTGTCTTTTTCTAATGCCGCAAATAGGGTGACAACTTGTTCATCATCGAGTGTTTTAGCTATAGCCGCTAGTTCAGGACTGACCTCGTCTCGTACGCGCTCCCAATGCGATCTAGCTAGCTCAAGGTTGTTATATACAATACTCGAATTAAGGGTGTCATTCTGAATCTGCTTTTTTATATCCTCTAATTGCGCTTTATAACGAGTAAGTTCACTCTTCTTGTGCCAGCTCAACCAATTTTGTAAATGCGCATCAAACTTCTCCTCTTGCTCATCTTTAAGCTCGATGTAATCGTCCATGTACCAATACACCCACCAATCCAGGTTGTTATAAGCCAGCTTAGAACTGCATGAAGTAAGAAAAATAATAAAGACAACAACCAACAATGAACGCATAGTATTTCCTTTTTTTACGTTAGTTACGTCGTGACAAGCAAAAACGCTTATTGCTGTGTACTGAAAAATTGAATTTTACTTTGATATTACGCAATAAATATCCGCAATAGAGAACTTTACGTTGCACAGCCTTTGCTCTACTTTAATGGCATTGCCTGTAAAAAGAAGGACTTTAATGTGTCAAAACGTGTCGCAATTTTAACCTCTGGTGGCGACGCCCCAGGTATGAATGCATGTATACGTGCCGCAATTATTGCGTGTCAGAAAGCTAACTTCACCTTGCTTGGCTACAAGCACGGCTACAACGGATTACTACAGCAAGAGTTTATTCCTCTATCTCTTGATTCAACGCACAATCTTATCCAGCAAGGCGGCACCATACTACACAGCGCAAGGTGTAAAGAATTTAAAAATCGTGAAGGGCTTATCAAAGCGGCTGATAACTTGAGACAGGCCGAGATCGACACACTTATTGTAATCGGTGGTGACGGATCTTTTCGCGGCGCAGCAAAGTTGAGCGAACTATGGGATGGCCAGATTCTTGGTATTCCGGGAACCATTGATAACGATATAGCGGGTACTGATGCGACTATAGGCTACTTTACCGCAATAGATACCGCCATGAGTTCTATCGATAAAGTTCGTGATACAGCTGATGCCTTCGAACGTATTTTCCTTGTAGAAGTAATGGGTCGCAATGCTGGCTTTTTAGCATTAAATGGTGCCCTTTCCGCGGCTGCTGACTATGTAGTTGTTCCTGAGTTTTTTGAATCCGCTGAGACTGAAATCAATAAGATCGTAAACCAAATAAAAGCGCAGCGTGCTTTGAAAGGGCCCGTCAGTTTTATTGTTGTAGTAGCTGAAAACGTTTGGCCTAATGGCTTAACAGGATTAACCGAAGCTTTGCAGTATCACAATATCAACGACGTTAGACCAGTAACCTTGGGACATGTCCAACGTGGCGGCTCGCCGGTAGCACAGGACCGACTACTCGCCACTACTCTTGGCGAATTCGCCATAAGCTTAGTAGGAAGCGACGTCACCAACATAATGGTTGGTGAAGTTAATCAGCGCCCTATTACCGTACCCCTACCCAAAACTTGGGAAGAAACAAAGCCCCTCAATCAAGCCCGGGTTGACGCTATGCGTACCCTAATGAACGAAAGGTACAGCTGCAACTAAGTAAGATGGTTCAGACGCTGTTTAACTTGAAACTTTCATAGATTGTAAAAAACAAAAAAGGCGGTGCTTTATAATAAAACACCGCCTTTTAGTACTTCATGCTCAAGCTTCTTTACATCTTCATTGCCGCTTTCACTTTATCACGATGACTGCGACTCACTTTAAGTTCTGTATCATTTTGAAGTATTAAATGATATTCGCCACTAATATGGCTCACTAACTTTTTAACAAAACGGATATTAGCAATAGCTGAACGGTGCACTCGAACAAAGAACTGTGGGTTGAGTTCCTGCTCAAGTTCTTTCATGGTTTTGCGCATTATATGCATGCCATCCAGTGCGTGAACGCACATATAATCACCTGCAGCATCAATCCATTGAATGTCTTGAACGTTTACGCGCGTTACTTCTGAGCCATCTTTAATAGCCAATACGTCTGGGTATGGATTGGTTTCAACCGGCTCACCATTAGCTAACTTGCGTAAAATCTCTTCGCAATTATCGCCAGTAAGCTCAGCAACAAGGCTTACCAATTTTTGTGACTGCTCATCTTGATGTTGAGTTGAGTAATATTCACGTACTTTGTTTAACGCCGCACCTAAGCGCTCGTCGTCTGCTGGCTTTAACAGATAATCTAAAGCATGCACGTCAAATGCTTTTATTGCGTAGCTGTCATAAGCAGTTACGAAAACGATCATGGGAATGGGCTGTTTCAGTTCGCGCAACTTATGAATAACCTGAAAGCCGTTTAAACCGGGCATTTGAATATCTAAAAACACCAAATCTGGACGATGTTGAGAAATGCTACTTACAGCCTCTAGGCCGTTCTGACACTCTGCAAGCACCTGCACATCATCATGACGCTCTAACCTGGCACGAAGGCCCTTGCGTGCTAAAGGTTCGTCGTCCACTACAATGGTTTTAATCACTTGCTTTGTCATGTTATACGTCCTTAACTTCATAGGGAATGCGTATTCTAACTCGCACGCCTGAAGGCTGATTGTGTTCTATAGAGAATGCAAAATTACGATGATAGAGGGATTGCAAACGCTCTTTTATATTGGCTAGGCCTACGCCGTTTTCTCGACTAAGTGTTCCGTCTTTGATATCTGCACCAGGGCCGTTATCGGCAACATCCATTAACAAATCATTGCCAAATGTACGTGCCGTAATCGCTATACGACCACCATTTTCCATCTTAGATATGGCGTGCTTTATTGAGTTTTCAATAATGGGCTGCAAGATCATGCTCGGCACAAGTGCACTTTCACACCCTTCATCGATGTCCCATAGTACTTCTAGACGATCGTCAAAACGTACCTTCTCTATCTCTAGATAGAGTCGTAATGCCTTTATTTCCTGACCTAGCGGTACTCGCTTTATCGGGTCGTTGTCTAATGAATAACGTAGAAAGTCACTCAAACGCGACACCATCGCTTCTGCTGTGTCGTTCTCTTTTAAAAGAATAAGGGTTGAGATAGCGTTAAGCGTATTGAAGAGAAAATGCGGGTTGAGTTGATAGCGCAACATCTTTATGTGAGCTTGGTGCGCCATGGTACTCGCCTTTAGCGCGTTCTGCTTCTCTTTTTGAAGCATTTGGAAGTTCTTGATGCCAAAGTACACACCACTCCAACACCCCACCATTATAAGCGAGTTAATAGTGTTGGTAAAATACATATACCATTCGTCTGGCCGATATCCGTGCTTGTAGATTTCCCAGTAGTTAATGTTTTTTACCACGGCCCATAGCAAAGCAATTAAGTAGCACGACACAATCACTATGATGATCATGTTGAGCGGTGATTGCTTTCTTGCCCATCGATAGATGTAGCGAAGCGGAATGGTTAGCAACCATCCTGCATATGCATTAAGCATGATGATGAAAACCCAAATGGGTCGAACATCATGGAGAAAAGATCCGATGTAATAAATTATTGCGAACCCTGCCCAGCCTGCACTGTGCAATGTCCAAAATAAACGTTCATTACTTTCTATTACACGCTGAAAGCGACTCACAATATTACCAATTTAAAAACTTATAAGAAGATTATACGCAAGCCTTGCCACGACCCAAGCGCCTTGGTCGTGCCCCTTATGCTTCTTGTCGCAGGGCAAAATCTTGAAATTAGACGTGTTTTGGCTATATCAATTCGCTGATTAAGCTCAGTAACTGATGTTCATTCTTTTCAGCCAGTGCACCCACCACCAGGCTGGGCCAACCAGCAAGAAGCGCAAATCGTCAAAAAACGAAGGCTTTTTGCCCTCGATATGATGGCCAATAAACTGCAAAATCCACATAACGACAAACAGTACAAGAGAAAATAACCATACTGAGATACTGAAGTGGTCTAGGGTATTAACTGCACCGAAACACAGTATAGTTAAGAGAGTCATTGCAGCCCCAATCGGACCAGACAACATAAAATAATAATACAATACGGGAACCGCTATGATATGCGCCCACGTTATATCGAACTGCGCTATCATTTCAGGTACCGGCAAACTCCACAGCAAACCTATCGTTACGAAATAGATGCTGGGTACGGCAATAGCGTGGATGATAACGTTGGTCTTGTTTTGGTGGCTTTCACCGTACTGCATTAAAAGTCGCTCAATACTTCTCATGTAGATCCCCTTAGCCTGTTATTTTGATTATTATCTAAAGAGCACCCAACTATTGTTTTCCTACGTTAACAATGTGTGTCGGGACAACAGCGTTTTTATCAATTTTTCTTCACAGGTAAAGGCGAGCCCATAATAAACCACATCACTATCAAGCTTATGATTTTTAACTTTTGCAGTAAGCGCTACTTCTTTACCGTCCAACGAATAGTTTAGCTTAACCTCAGCTTCATCGAGCATTACCGGCCAATTTGGCTTGACCTGTAACGCTACTTTGCACCCTTTTTCACTTAAATCTATGATGATCCCCGTTACGTTTTCGTCACTGGGATAAACGTCAGCTTCTAACGTTACTGAAACGCCAAGTTGAGCACGCTTTACAGCGCGAAGCCCTATACTTTCAATACGTTTTGGAAAGGTTGTAATAAGTAAGCCTGATGGCTTTGAAAGCAATTTGAGTACTTTCACTTTAAACGCAATAACCTGGCCAGTATCGCCCTCAAGCACAGAACGCACCACGATATCGTTGCCAACAGTCAGAGCATCCCTAACGGTAATCCACTTCGCCGATGTTGGAATATGAAAAAGCAAACATTCATCAATAAGCATGCCTATGTAGTCAGTCTTCACACGCTTTGGCGCTGCAGGCATAGCAATTTGTAAATCTACTGTATCGCCGGGTACCAGCGTACGCAACGATTCCAAATTATCTTCGCTTAGTAAATTGCTTTGTATTTTTTCAGCCATTTGTATTTGTTATTGCTGGATTTAATGTCATTTAACTCAATGTACGCATCAAACAAAAACTTATCAATACTACGATTGAAAACCATGTTCAATAAACGTAAAAATTGCCCCTTAGTAGCAGGCAATCTATTGGGATTAACTCAATAGGTTGATATAGTTGAGGGATAGTTTTGCTTATCTTTTCGGACGTTTATGACCTCTGCTCTTCGCTATACGTTAACTATTTCCAATTGGCGTGCCCATCAATTTACTATCGCGCTGCAAATACCTGAGCATTCTGGCTCATCAATTGAGCTTAGCCTTCCAAGCTGGATCCCGGGAAGCTACATGGTGCGCGATTTTGCAAAAAGCATTATCGAGCTAACTGCAAACACTTCTGAAGGTCATAGTACTGAAAATGTTTGCGATAGAAGCGTTTATAGCCTTTCGGTAACTAAGCTCGATAAACAAACTTGGCGTGTAGACACAGATGGAAAACCATGTACGGTCGTTTACTCGGTTTATGCCAACGACTTATCTATTCGCTCTGCTTTTATGAACGACCAATATGCGTTTATAAATGGAACCAGTGCGTTTCTAAACGTTTCCGGCTTCGAGAATGTGCCGTGTGAGGTGGACATTGAGCTGAACGACAGCGATTCTGCAACCTCGAATTGGAAGGCTTATACGTCAATGCCTTCTCGTTGTGAAAGTACAAGCCCGTCTCGGTGGCACTTCGTTGAAAAAAATTACGATGAGCTCATTGATCATCCCATTTATGTGGGCATTGCAGACACTCACAGCTTTGAGGTTGACGGCATTACGTTTACGTTACTTTTCTCAGGTAACAACAATATTGATTATGAGCGCATAGCAAATGACTTAACGCCAATTTGCAAGCACCACCTAGATTTGTTTGGTGCTCCACAACCTATTAATAACTACCTGTTTATGACGCTGCTTGCCGACAATGGGTTCGGCGGTTTAGAGCATAAGTATTCTACTGCCCTTCTTTACCCTCGCTTCGACCTTCCTCAAGTTGGTGAAAGTGAGAAAAAAACCGACAGCTACATTACGTTCTTAAGTCTGTGCAGCCATGAATTTTTCCACACATGGCATGTTAAGCGCATTAAACCTAGCGTAATGGTGAAACCAGACTTATCTCAAGAAACATACACGGATCAGCTGTGGATTTATGAAGGCTTTACCAGTTTCTATGATGACGTCACCCTTGCTAGAGCCGGCGTTATTGAACCACAGAAATACCTTGATATTGTTGCACAAAATATCAGTCGACTTTTACAAAACGCTGGGCGCTTTAAACAAAGTACAGCTGAAAGTAGTTTCGACGCATGGACAAAGTTCTATAAGCAAGATGCGAGCGCTACTAACAATATCGTTAGTTACTACACCAAGGGAGGCATTATCGCCCTTGGGTTAGATTTACTCCTTCGTAAGCAGTCAAACGAACAAGTGAATTTAGATACCTTGATGCAGTTATTGTGGAAACACTATGGCGTGGATGAAAAAGGTACGCCTGATGACGTGATCCAAAATCTATGTACAACGCATTTTGGCATTGATATTTCAGAATACTTAAATCGCGTGGTGTATGGCACAGACGATGTAGAATTGGCTTCGTTAGTATCTGAAATGGGCGTTAACTATGCGGTTCGTGCTCGCGTGTCAGGTGAAGATAAAGGCAGTGCCTCCTCGCTGCCTGCTATTAAAAATCAGCTTGGCGCCACGTTAAAGCCAGCTACCTTCGGACTTACGGTAATGCAGGTATTTGAGGGTCTTGCCGCAATGAAGGCAGGTGTTCTTTTAAACGATGTCATCATTGGGCTAGACGGTCATATCGTCAATGCCCAGAAGCTGCAGCGCCTATTAGATAATGCCCAAACGTCGCAGGTGGAGTTAACGCTTATTCGAGACGGGCGGCTTCTAACCCTGCCTCTTGAGGTAACTCAGGCAAGAAAAGAAATGGCTTACTTTGAAATCACTGATGAAGAAAAGCTTAATCAGTGGCTGGGGAAATAACTCCGCCCTGTAGCGTAAAAACTAAAAAGGCGCTTTGAGAGTTTACCTGAAAGCGCCTTTTTCTTTATGCCTGTTAAAACTAAATCAAATTAATGATTACTCTTCGGGAGACCCCGAAATGATAGTCTGTGGGTCTAAACGAGTGTTGCCCAAATTAATACGCCAATCCAGATGCGGGCCTGTAGAGCGCCCTGTTGAACCTATCGTTCCAATCTGCTCGCCTTGCTTAACGGTTTCACCCACTTCTACCGTTATAGTGTCCATATGAAGAAACGTTGAAAACACGCGCATGCCGTGGTCGAGAATCAAGGTGTTACCCGAATAATAGAGATCATTAGCCATTGTTACCACACCATCAACAGGTGCATACACAGGCGTGCCCGTTTCATTGGCGATGTCCAAACCATAATGCGGCCATTTCGGCACGCCATTTAGAATGCGCTGACTACCGTAAACACCGGAAATAACGCCTTTCGCAGGCCACTCAAACCGGGTGAATAATGCATCTAAATCAGTATTACCGCTTCGCGCGTTAGCTACGTTGATATTGTCTTGCTTAATACGCGCCGTCACTTCTGCTGGCGGAGAAACCATTTTTTGCTCTAGCCCGTCAATTCGCTGAATGTTGTATTCGCGTTTTTCAAGGGTAATGTCTCGCTGCCACTTTTGGCCGTTGTCTAATTTTACAACCAACGTTTGCTGCAGTGGCGCTTCCCGTTCAAAGCCAACAACAAATTTTCCGTCTTTGTTGGTTTGAACAGTTTCGCCATTAAGCGTTACTTTGGCCCCAGCGGGAGCTTGCCCGCGCAGTAAGGCACCTTGCGTAAACTTACCGTTCAACACAACGTTTACTTGCTCTTGACTAGATAACGTTTCGTTTTGGCCGTTTAACTCTACATCTGCATAAGCAAATGACATAGAGGCAACTGTGCTAATTGCCACTACACAACTCATTACACGAGATACTGCGCTATGCAATGCGTTTCTTGAAAGCGTGAATGCCATAGTTGTTTCCTTTCCCTATAACGAGCTGTCGTCAAATGTTAGCCCTTTACTGTGGCGCCTTTACCTACGCCCTCATAAGCGATAACTTGGCAAACGCCGTCAGGCGTGCGTTTCTTCTGCTCTTCAAGCAGATACTGCGCCAAACACTCAACTGTTGAGTCGGTTTCGATGACTTCACAATCTGACTTAGGAATTAATAGTTCAAAATAGCCCTGTGACGACTCGTAAGCAAAACAGTAGTAATCCGCTTCATTTGAAACTTGACCTTTAAGCTTTCTGTCGCTGTACGCTATTTCGTCTTCACGAGTTGCTATATAGATGTCGGCCCAACGGTCAGCCCAATACTGCTGACTTTCAACACACACTTTGCCGTCAAGGATAATATCAATACGCGAACGGTGACCGTGCGCTATGCGCTGACAATTACCGTCGTGCTTTTTAAGCCCGTGGGTATAGTGATAATACGGAGAATTAATGACTTCCTCACGTAAATGCAGCGTAATGTTTTCAACGTTTTCTGGAAGATGAGTCGCCAATACTTCTTTTAAGTAAACGCCAACAGATTCCATGTTTATCTCATCAGAATAAACAAATGCATAAGCTTCAGCGGGGCAATGTAGCATGATGCTACGCCCATCAATGCAGGTAAAGCGCGCTTCTACCTGTTCAGAATCGTCGTCGTGAATAACCTCTGAACCGCTGTATTCAGCAGGTACAAGCAACTTGTGATCAACATATTCGTCGATTAGTCGCTTTAAGTTCTTTTTCACGTGACCAAAGTCTTGAACCATGCTCTCTTCGTTGAGCTCACCGTCCAAAATCACATCGACAATCCAGCTTTCCCCTACCATGCCGCGTTTTGGGCAAAGGTAAGAGAAGTCCATCACTGTCAAATCATTTACAAATAATTGCATAACACCCTTGAATCGAGTTTATATTCTACTAACTAGTATACGTTTTTTATCTTTGCTTCGCAGCGACTAGTCCATTGAAGATTGGCGATTAAGCTGATCTTTTAAATTAGGTGGAATTCCACGGATTGTTAGCGTATCCGTAGCTGGGTCGTAAAATACCCGATCGCCCATTAATTTGCGTTCGAAGCTAAGCGATATACCACCGCCCTGACCGGTAAATTTAGCAAGTTGTTTCAACGCTGCAGGGTCTGGCTGAATTTCTTTTTCAAGCGGTACTTCCATAGACTGTGTAAACGCAGAAAAGTTACTGCTAGTTTCTTCATTTTGTGGAAGTCGGTTAGCCAGTTCATCTACCGATAAACTCTCGCCCGCATCAATCTTTTCTTTAAAGTACGATTTAACTTCTTCTCTATGCTGGTGCTGCTCTTGCGGGTCTAGTGACTCACTGGCAAGGTAGGCATCCACCGTAGAAATCAGTTGTTTATTTTGCTGTTTAACATCAACCAGCTCTTCGCAGCCTACAAACTGCATAAAGAAGTCTGATACCTTACGTCCCATTCTACCTTTAATAAAACTAACGTAACGCTGCTGTTCTGGCTGAATATCCCACTGAGTTAAATCGAACCGCACAGCGAGCTGCATTTTTGCTAAATCCAAGTGTTCACGCGCGGAAAGGTCTAAAGAGTTTGTCACTTCAACGTGCGAGCGGGTATTTAACAATGCAATCATCAAATACTGTGTGGCTAAATACTCATACTGGCAGAAAATAAGAAAACCGGTCTCAACCGTACCCGTTTCTGCCAAAGTGCGAACTAAGCGATTGGTCGCTGATACCGAAAAAGCATGGAATGCATCTTCAACGTTATCACCCGCCGCTTTTTGAATATCCATGTATTGCTTAAGGCCTTCCGCGAACTCTGCTACGTTCTCGGTGCTTTTTTGCGTAGTCGCTTCGCCTTCTTCGTTTTCCACTTTTGCTTCACGGGTAACTTCCGTCACGAAGTGGCCAACCCCTTTTCCAGGTTTAGCATTGAAACTGTGGTTTATTTGATGGGCAAGAAGCTCGATTTCCGGAGTAACAGCTAAGCAGTTGTCACGTGGAATTGCTTCAATTTTCTCTTCTTTGTTTACAATCAAACGATGTACAACAAAGTGATGAATCAGTGCACTCATAGAGTATCGGGTGTCCTGTTGCTTAAAAAGTGTCAGAAATATCCAAAGAATTGCGGGATTTTAGAATGAATGATTGTACTCACTCAAACAACGATTATAATCATTTTACGTGTAAAACCATTCTTTTTATCAAAGAAATCATAAAAAAGAGGCGTAGCAATGCCCCAACAGAGCCGCTATAGCAACGACGAATTCGAAACGCTAATGAATAACGTTATTCTAACCCTTGAAGAAGGCGGTGCAAACCGCGATCTTTCACTTATGGTGTTAGGAAATGTCATTACGCACATTTTAAATACTCAGGTAGCCCCTGAAAATCGCGAAGCCATGGCAACGCAGTTTGCCGACGTACTCAAGAAAAGCGTTAAAAATAGCTAAGGGATTGCATGATACTTGCCGAATCACCTCGTCGCCAGCGTGTTACTAAACTGGTAAATTGGGGGCATTGGTTTGCCTTGGCGAACATTATCATCGCCATAGTTATTGCCTCGATTTTTGTTTTCTCATCACCTATGCCTGGCACAGGTGTCGGCACCTTGTATCTTCTAGCCAACTGGTTCGGTCATATTGGTTTTATGACCTTTTTTGGCTTTGTTATTTTTATCCTCCCTCTTTGCTATTTGGTTAACAACCCCAGAGTCATAAAGGTCAGCGCGTCTATTATTGCAGCTGTGGGGCTAGCGCTCTTGGCTTTCGATGCGTTACTATTTAATCGCACAGGCTTCCATATTAGCTTTCACGCCGCGGATTTACTGCGCAGTGAAGCTCAGTCAACAATGGCGATAGAAAGCTGGCAACAGTGGGCATTTTTATTTCTTCTGTTTATCGTTTGGCTTGGCTTCCAGCTGGTCTTAGCCAATGCAATCTGGAAACGTGTTGAACGCTTCACTCGCCATAAAGTGGGCATCCCTGTTACTACATTTTTTGTCAGCTGTTTTGTTACCAGTCACGCTATACACGTGTGGGCTGATGCCAAGTTGTATCAACCTATCATCAAGCAGGACAACATGTTTCCGCTTTCTTATCCTGCGACTGCTAAAACGACTATGTCGCGTTATGGCTTGCTTGACTTAGCGGCTTATGAAGAAAGAAAACAACTTCAGTTCAACCCTGATATTCACAATATCACTTACCCAGCCGAGCCGGTTTATTGTTCTATTGAAACTAATAGAAACTTAACCGTGGTTGTCCAGACTGATAACGAACAGGTGGTGGACTTAAGTAACATTAAGCGCAACACCTTAAACAAAGTAGCCAATTACTATTCGACGGCCAGCAGCATAGAAGGCTTAATGACTACTACGCTATTTGGTGTTCCCGAAATATACCAAGACGCTTTATCTCAAAAGCGTCCGGTGTTATTAGCGCTTCCATTGGGGTCTGGCATGCCGGTCTCTATTCACAGCGATGAAGCGTTGCCGTTGCCTCAATTAGCGGGATATTTGCAACCACTGAGCAACAATCATGATGGTTTGCATATTGCGTTTTTGAAGAGTGCTGATATCGAAAGCTATGTGAAAAACACGTTGGCGCGCAAACACGATGTGATTGTTGCAACTGGCTTTGGTAGCGAAAGTGGCAAAGGCACGCTGTACAGTACCCTTAAACTGAATGCTAGCTTAGCCAGCACGGAAGATTTAGCGCCTACCATTTTAGGAGCATTGGGATGCAACGCCCCTGCTACGTTTTATTCTACTGGCCAAAGCTTACTTTCTCCTTCAAGACCATGGCTAGTTAGCACCTCTGGTGAACGCATTGTTGTGTTCCATGACAATAAGCGTACTGACGTACTTAGTAACGGCAGCTATGAAATAAGCGACATGGCGACTGGCAAGCGCAGTAAAGAAGCGCTAAATGTCGATTTATTAAGTCAGGCTATTAAACACCTATCACGATTCTCAACACAGAATTAAAATTCTGGCGGCAGACTAAGGAAAGTCTGCCGTTAAGCGCTTCGGTGTTATGTACAACCACCCAATATGAGTTACGCATAACCACCCATCTAATTGTTTTGCATAAATAATCTAGAAAACCAGCACTTAACGAAACACCGGCCCAAGCGGGTTCTCGCAACACACTGTGTTAAGGACGCAAACTAATAAAGACTATAGTTTTAGGCCATCTAGCTAGAGGTGTGGATGTCTACCCACCATTGAATCCGATGGGTAATCCACTATATACCAATCCGCAAAGATAATTGCCCACTCAGAAGGCGCTGGCAAGTTTCCTAGCGAAGCGTGGGAATGCAGGAATGGCTGTTTCCTTTCAAATTCCCAGAATGAAGCTAGGAAACTTGCCAGACCTTCCCGAAGGGCGAGTTTAAAATGTCCGTACACTTTGTTGTGTTACCTCGATGTAGAACCACTATACCTGCGGTAACACGCCGCGATTACGAACATTTTAACTCTCGCTGAGTGGGTAATGATCTATGCGGACTGGTATTAGATATTACTGTGGTGTTTTTTGCCATAGCTGAATATGGAAATCTGCGGTGACGCTTTTCAACGTTTCAACAATCTCATCGATTTTGCCGTTTGGCAGTTTCCAGTAAAACGGCGTCATTTTGATAAGTGCCAGCGCATGTTCTTCGCTTTCGAAATGGATAGGAAAGGAAAAGCATTCATTGTAAACCCGTGTAAGCCCATCTCGTTCTTGGTTGTCGATTTCATGCTGTCTTGGATTGTCGTACACCTGCTGTTTAAGCTCAAACAGGTGTTCAGGCGCAGGATCGACCGTCACTAAAAGGCCATTGTTTTTAAGAGCCCTCACATATTCTTCATTACTCCCAGGTGCGAAAACCTGAATCATCACATCTTGCGAGTTACCGCTTAGGGGTAAATCGAAACTGCTAGCAACAACGAACTGTGCTTGTTTGTACGCTTTAGCTGCCAGCTCTACTGCGATTTTGGCGATATCGCTACCTGCTCCTTCAACCTTTAAACCACTCGCTGAAAGTCCTTGTACCATCGCATCCAAGTAACTCCCCTCACCACAACCCGCGTCATAAACCTTTATGGCATTCTTTGATGCTTCTTCATTGGTTGCCGTTTCATTTAGTACCTTTTCCACCAGCGTCACTAATTTATCTTTCAACGGCTTATAGGCATTTAATTGATGGAATTCCCTTCTGGCTCTCACCATTGCTTTGTCGTCACCCGGAAGTTTCGATTTTTTAAATTGAACGGGCAAAAGGTTAACGTAACCAGATTTCGCTTTATCGAAGGTATGGTTATTTTCGCAGCGAATAGGCGTTGTATGTAATGAGATAGGGAGTTTACAAAGTGGGCAGTGCCACATGACAGGTTCTTTTTACTGAGAATTTGCCGTAAAGGATATCAAACCCGACACCTTTACGGCAATAAGCGTAACAACATCACACGCCGAGTTAACACTAATACTGGGCGCTTTCGTGCTTATTTGGAGAACTTTTACACTACAACTTTGCCAATGGATGTTGCTCTTCAGCCCATGGAGAAGTGAAGAAATGTGCTATTGCGCTTTGCGGCACTTCATCTACTGTTTTGTATTTCCACTGTGGTGACATGTCTTTATCAATCAAAAGCGCTCTTACACCCTCTTGGAACTCACCACTTTCTCCACATCGACAGGACATATCAGCTTCCATTCTAAAACAGTCAGCCAACGTCATATTCGCACCTTTCTTACATTGCTCGAACACCAAATGCATAGTGATAGGAGAACCTTTGGCTAGAGTGCTTTGCGCTCTCTGTAACCACTTATTCTCACTCATGTCTGCGTTAAGAATGGCATGAACTACGTCGGTAACTTTGTCAGCCGAACACAAGTCATTAATAAGTGCCATATTCGGCTCAACGTTGCCATTGGGAAGTTCTTCAGGCGTTTTCATTGTGTCGATAATGTGCGAAACACTAGAAGCCAAACTTTCGCTGTCGGTCTTTTCCCACGTGTATTCTACAAGGGTATTAAGCAAAGTGTCTTTTTCGGTACTCGCCAGCAAACTGTCTGCAAGCCCTACAAAGCAAGCATCGGAGCCATTCATTTGGCCGCCTGTTAGACCTAGGAAGAGACCTGCTTTACCTGGTAAGCGAGGTAGAAAATAGCTTCCGCCTACGTCCGGGTACAAACCTATCGTAATTTCCGGCATAGCAAGACGAGAGGTTTCGGTTACTATTCGATGGCTTGCACCGCATAGAAGCCCCATGCCACCGCCCATAACAATACCACTGGCCCATACAACAATAGGCTTACTGTAATTGTGAATAGTATAATCTAGCGTGTACTCAGTTTCGAAAAATGTTTCTAAGAAAGCTGGAATTTGCCCATTAGCTTCCACCATCGATTTGTACATAGACACTATGTCACCACCGGCGCAAAATGCCTTCTCGCCAGCAGCATCGATCACAACAGCTACGATATCGTTGCGAGACTGCCATCGCTGAAGCGCGTCAAGCATGATGCCAGCCATTTCCAAATCCAATGCATTTAATGCCTTTGGCTTGTTAAGCGTTAAACGGCCTATTGTGTAGTCGTTGCTAGACGTCTTGATTTCATCAACAATGACTACCGATTCCACATCTGTCATTTTCACTCCTTCCCATAGTCCATTAAATCGTGCCTGAATTAGTTCGTTAGCGAAATGTACTACAGTACACTTCTCTCATCTGACAGCAAACGTCTACCAATGATAACGCGCATAATTTCATTGGTGCCTTCCAATATTTGATGTACGCGAACATCTCTGAAGTGACGCTCCAACGGATATTCTTTGATATAACCGTACCCGCCGTGTAGCTGAAGGGCATCGTTACATACATTGAAGCCAACATCTGTCGCGAACCTTTTCGCCATAGCGCAATAGGTGGTTTTGTCTGGGTCGTTATTATCCAGCTTACAAGCCGCCATACGTACCATTTGTCTCGCTGCAACAAGCTCAGTAGCCATATCAGCTAATTTAAACTGTAATGCCTGGAAACCTGCAATAGGTTTACCAAACTGCTCACGTTCATTCATGTAGTCACGCGCAACGTTTAGCGCCTGCTGTGCAGTTCCTACCGAGCAAGTTGCAATATTAATTCGGCCGCCATCAAGCCCTTGCATGGCCATTTTGAAGCCTTGTCCTTCCTCGCCAAGTAACCAACTAGCATCTAATTTCACGTTATCGAACGTGATCATACGGGTGGGCTGTGCATTCCACCCCATTTTTTCTTCGGCTTTACCGTACTCAATCCCGTCGGCATTAGCCGGAACCGCGAATGCAGATACGCCCTTAGGACCATCTTCCCCTGTACGCGCCATTACAACAAGAACATCCGTACTGCCAGCACCAGAGATAAACACCTTAGACCCGTTAAGGACATACCCACCGTCAGCTTTCGTCGCCTTTGTTTTAAGCGACGCTGCATCAGAACCAGCGCCAGGCTCGGTTAGGCAATATGACGCCAGCTTGTCACCGGTTACCAGTTGGTCACACCACATATCTTTAACTTCACTGGTGCCCCAAGTGGCAATCATCCACGTTGCCATGTTATGTATGGTTAACATAGCTGTAGTCGTGGTACATCCCATTGAAAGCTGCTCGAAGATTATGGAGGAATCGAGCCTAGATAAGCCCAACCCACCTGCACTCTCAGGCGCATACAATCCACAGAAGCCTAATTCACCCGCTTTCTTTATTGCTTCTACTGGGAAGTGATGTTCTCTATCCCACATAGCGGCGTTAGGTGCTAGCTCTTGCTGAGCGAATTGACGGGCGGTCTCTTCAAAGGCTAACTGGTCATCGGTTAATTCAAAATTCATTAGGCATATCCTCAATTGATTTGCTTTTGAACTACAATAACCAATACTTACCCCTTACGTAAACGTAAAGGTAAATTATTATTTAAAAAAATTGAGGGTTAACGTAAATATTTTGTGACGAGAAATGCTGTTTCTTTTTAGATTCCAGCACGACGCAGAAAAAAGTTATCCTTTTTAATAATGCACTTTTATCTCGCCGCTGATAAGCTAGGTTGATGTAAGTAAACCTTGTTTGGTCGCCGTGGAATTCAGAATAGCTATAGTAGAAGACAATGCTACTGCTCGGACTGCGCTTCGAGGACATTTAATGTCAATTGCTAACTTATCGGTAAGTAGCTTTGCATCTGGTGTAGAACTGAAAGCGGCACTTAAAAAGCAAAACTTTGAACTCCTGTTAATGGACTATCACCTAGGTCAAGGCAAAACAGGCGTGGAATGGATCCAGAGTTTAAGAGAGGCAGGCTTTATAAGACCTAGCACAGGCATTATTTTCTTAACGTCTGATCGCTCACCGCAAATTATTGGCCGTATAATGGATTTACAGCCTGACGTTTTGCTTATTAAGCCATACACCATTGCTTCACTAACCCGCCAAATTAACCATTACTTAAGTTATCGAGACTTTGTTAAAAACGTATTGCACGCGCTGGATAACAAACAACTTGACCGAGCAATTAGTGTCGTTAGAGCTAAGATCACCGAAGGCATTCCTCCACGGCTTGTTGCTGAAATTAGAAAGCTTTATGCGCGTCTTCTTTTCGAGAATGGTGATTTGCAACGAGCGTTGAGTATTTATGACGACGTGTTAACCCGCTCTGACAAAGTTCTTTGGGCACAATGGGGAAAAGTAAAGTGCCAGTACGCTTCGGGTCAATGGCCACATTGTAAAAGCCATTTGAGCCAAATGGTTAACTCTAGCTTGGCTCGCGACAAGGCATTTGAATGGCTTGCATCCATATCATTTGAACAAGACTCCTACGATCAAGTAGAAAAATACTTAAATGAAATTAAGTTTAGTGAATTAAGCCTACCAGCTGCAAAGTTAAAAACCATTGCCTATCAAAAGCAAGACAAGGTTGTAGAAGCCATCGATCTCTTACAGAAGAAACGGGCTATGCATCGCAGTGCAAAAGACAGGTTCAATGACTTTACGTTTGAGCTCGCTGAGTTCTATTTGTTTCTTGCAGAAGAGTCGCCTGAAACCAATAGAAAAGAAAGCTTGTCTCAGGCTAGAAAATTAGTAGGCATTGCAGGAAGAAGTCAGGGCGACCCGCAGACGTTACAAAAAAGAGACTACCTTTTGGCTTTCTCGGCTGTGCTGGACGGCGACTTAGAAAAAGCAGCACATTTGCTTGAAAGCGACTACGTCGACAACTACCTTCGCACTGAGCCGTCTATCCTCGTTATTGCCGCAAAAGTACATCACGGTCTTGGAGACGAACGTAAAGCTGGTGAGTTACTCTTGATGGCTAAGCGCAAAAACGCGGAGTTACAAGCTATTTCAGAACAGGTTATAAATGACGAGCTGATTTTTTCGGGTGGAGAAAGGTTAGGTTTAAATCACGAACAGGCCATTTCTATAAACGAGGCCGGCACACAACTCTTTATCGAAGGCTTATTCAACAAGGCAATGAGGCATTTTTATGATGCTTTCCAACTCTCCCCCGATACCGCAGCATTTGGCCTAAACCTTCTTCAGTGCATGATTGAGTCAGACACAGGTGTTTACCGAAAATTTAACGTCAGACAGCTACTCGACAAGATAATGTCACTCCCCTTGAGTGACGTTAACAAGGCCCGTTTGGAACAGCTTACCCTATCTGCTCAAGAACAGGCGCTGTAATGTTTAATTAGCAAATTACTAAAGCAACACCCATAACCTGCGTTATGGATAAACACGCACTGCTTCCAGAACGTCACTGTTTTTCGCTGTTTATTACATCTTTATTGTAAACCAGCGGGCCTTTTATTCTTGTTAGTCTGTTAGCGTTATTTTAGTCGGGTAAGTAAACTCGATGTATCCCAACGGCCGCCACCAAGCTTTTGAACATCTGCATAATATTGATCAACAAGTGCCGTAAGCGCCAAAGTCGAACCGTTCTTACGCGCTTCATCCAATGCAATGCTCAAGTCTTTACGCATCCAATCAACAGCAAAACCAAAATCAAAGCTGTTATTTAGCATCGTGCTGGCTCTGTTTTCCATCTGCCACGACTGAGCTGCGCCTTTGCTAATAACATCGACAACCGCATTACAATCAAGCCCAGCACGCTGGCCAAAATGTAGTGCTTCAGCCAAGCCTTGTACAATGCCGGCAATACAAATCTGATTCATCATTTTTGCTAGTTGACCGCTGCCACTCTTACCAAGTAGCTGACTGTGTCGTGCATAATGTGCCATTACCGGCTCAACCGTGCTGTATACGTCTTCATCGCCGCCCACCATAACGGTCAGCTGCCCGTTCTCAGCCCCAGCCTGGCCACCAGAAACCGGTGCATCCAAGAAGCCAACTTGCTTATCTTGGCAGCTTTTATATAGTTCTCTGGCAATATCTGCTGATGCAGTCGTATGATCGACCAGCACACTGCCCGTCTTCATCACTGCTAACGCCTGTGTGCCCACATCTCTTACATCATTGTCGTTACCCACACACATAAATACGATGTCAGCGCCTTCACACGCCTGCGCAACGGTATTGCTAGCACTGACTTTAGCGTCGCCAGTGTTATAGGTTGTTAGCCAATCCTGTGCCTTTTGAGAGGTACGATTATAAACAGTGACCGAATAGCCAGCTTTGCTCAAGTGCCCTGCCATAGGATAGCCCATTACACCCAAGCCCAAAAAACTCACTTTCAAATTACTCATACAAAATATACTCTAGATACTTAACAAAAATGGTTGGATTACCTAAGAGTAACAGACTTAACAACAACAAAAATATAGGAAAATAATTTTGGCGCTCTATGAACACGCTATTACGTTGAACAACGGTGAACAAACTACCCTTGAACAATACAAGGGTAAGGTATTACTTATTGTTAATACGGCAAGCAAATGTGGCTTTACTCCTCAATATGAAGGACTAGAGTCGCTCTATAAAAAATACAACGATAAGGGCTTTGAAATTTTAGGGTTTCCCTGCGATCAGTTCGGACATCAAGAGCCAGGTAGCGACGAAGATATTGCGCAATTTTGTAGCCTTAATTTTGGCGTTTCATTCCCATTATTTAAGAAAACAAATGTAAATGGTCCAGATGCCAATCCGCTCTTTGAGGAATTGAAAAACGAAGCCCCCGGTCTTCTTGGCACAAAACGTATAAAATGGAACTTCACTAAGTTCTTAGTTAATGCTCAAGGCAAGGTGCTAAAACGTTATGCGCCTACTGTAAAACCAGAAGCCATTGAAAAAGACATCGCTAAGCTTTTATCAGCGCATTAGTACGCTTTGCAGTTTAGATAGCCGCCGACATGGCGGCAGTGAACGAGCGTTTTGAAATATACCTAATGCGTTAGTGCTCAATACATCCCGCTAGATTTATTGATCTACATCTATGTAGTTTGAATGTGAATGTGGTAATTTTTTGCCGTCAAAGTGACTTAACTGGGTACTAAAATGAATACCTCTGCACGTAAAAAAGCGCACGATAACCTCAGCGACCAACAACACAAAAACATCGCTTTTTTTAGTACTCGCTCTTATGAACACGCTCTGTTTTCTGAATTGCTGGAAACATTAAACGGTGCTAGTGACAAAACCATCAATGCCACATTTTTTGAACACCCACTGAACGCTTCAACCGCAGCGAGTTGCAGTGGATTCAGCGATGTTGTTGTGTTTGTAAATGACGACATTAATAGGAAAACCATTGAAGTTCTAAAACACTGTGGGGTTAAACATATTGCGCTTCGCTGCGCTGGCTTCAACAATGTTGATGTGGATGCAGCAGCAAAGGCAGGTATCACTGTAAGCCGCGTACCCGCTTATAGCCCTGAAACCGTAGCTGAACATACAATTGCGCTAATCCTTACGTTGAACCGAAAAACACATAAAGCATACAACCGAGTACGCGAAGGCAACTTCAATCTTGGAGGATTGATGGGCTTTACGCTTCACGGTAAAACCGTAGGGGTAATTGGCACAGGAAAGATTGGGCAAGCGGTTATTCGCATACTATTGGGGTTTGGATGTCATGTGCTTTGCTTCGATCCGTATCCAAATAGTGATGTAACCGCAATGGGAGCCCATTATGTAACGCTAAATGAACTACTTGAAAAAAGCGTTATAGTTACCCTGCACTGCCCGCTCAACGAACAGAGTCATCATATAATCAATGCTAAGAGTATTGATAAAATGCCTCAAGGCGTCATGCTAATTAATACGTCAAGAGGCGGGCTCGTCGATGACAATGCCATCATTAAAGGGCTTAAGTCGAAAAAAATTGGATATTTAGGGCTAGATGTCTACGAAAGAGAATCCGAACTGTTTTTTAACGATCATTCACAAGACATAATTCAGGATGATATTTTTCAGCGCTTAACTACGTTTCCGAACGTTTTAATAACGGGCCACCAAGGGTTCTTCACGCTCGAAGCCTTAGAGGAAATCGCAAAAATCACGGTCAATAATATTATGACGGGTGAGAACGCGCTCTAAGGCGCCACTACAACTATCTACGTATTAGCGCGCTCGTAACCCTATGTAGTCCGCTACGTAAATATCCCAACAAACTCTTTTTTACTGGCTTTTTCTATTTCTCTTTTTCTAGAATCAGCTGAAAATATTTTCCTAACCAAAGGTAAGGCGCTTGCCTGTGATACTGCCGCTCTAGCACAAGTAAGTCATCAAATTTGCTGCTTTGATGGGTTATATCTCGCATGTAATCATGGAAACAACGAATGCCTGCTTTTTCGATAATTTTGAAACCCAATGATTCACAATGTTCAACCACGCGGGTTGCACTTAACGGCTGTTTTGGATTCAGTCTAACTTGCTTTTTAACCTTCATCCCTTTCGCGATGTAATCAAAGTTTCCGTAGATAGCATTGGCAAACAAATTCGCATCTTGGTTGAAAAAGCTTAGGCTTAAACGGGACCCTGGCTTCATGTTCTTATACATAAAATCGATAGCATCAAAGGGCGCATCCAGCCACTCTAAAACCGCATGGCAAATCACTAAATCAAAACTGTCTAAATCCTCAATCTGCTGCAAATATTGATGCCTAATTGTAATATTTGGTGCATCTGCAAGCAGTGCCTCAGCTTGTTTAAGTACATCCTTCGACGCGTCAGTTAACACAACAGAATGCCCTTTAGAAGCAATATGCGCTGTCATTACACCTGTCCCCCCGCCTATTTCAATAGCGCGAACAGGCGTGGTTAAATAAGGCTCGAGAACATCACATAATAAGGTGTGCCTGAGCTTTCCCTTAGTAGTGCCATATATATTGCTAGAGAATTTTTCTGCAATACCATCGAAGATACGATCGTTATTCATATACTACAGTCATCGCTAAGCAGGATTGTCAATATCAATAAACTCGACAGGCACGTCGAATTGCTGCCCAATGTGCTCTCCTAAGGATTTCACACCGTAGCGTTCAGTAGCATGATGACCAGCAGCAAAAAAAGTTATCCCCATTTCCCTTGCCGTGTGTACAGTTTGTTCAGACACTTCTCCGGTAATAAATGCATCGACGCCCAGTTCAACCGCTTGTTCGATGAACCCTTGTCCACCTCCCGTGCACCAAGCAAGCTTCGATATAGGTTTTGATACAGGCCCCTCAATCAGCACGTCTCTCCCTAGCAACTTCTGTAATTTAACCTGTAACGCTGACCCTTCAATTTCTTCTTCAAAATTTCCGTGCATAACAACGCCAACAGGCTTCACACCGCTCACCGCACTTATATTTTGAATGCCTAATAGCGATGCAAGTTGTCGGTTGTTGCCAAATTCAGGGTGTACATCCAGTGGAAGGTGATAAGCAAATAAATTGATATCATTTAACAGTAGCGCTTGAAGGCGGCGCTTTTTCATGCCCGCAATCACTTGTGACTCACCTTTCCAAAAATAACCATGGTGAACAATTAGCGCATCTGCCTTAGCTTCAATGGCGGCATCAACGAGTGCTTGTGACGCAGTTACACCGGTAACTATCTTCTCAATTTTACTTGCGCCCTCTACCTGTAATCCATTGGGGCAATAATCACTGATCTCGCTAACCCTTAACATTCCATCAAGATAATTTTGTAGTTCTAGGCGGGTAATAGACACAAGTCCTCCGGTTGAAAGTTAGACAAATTGTTCAAAAAACGTTATAAAAAGACGCGAACGTTTAGCATTATACCTGTAATTAGACAATTATGAGTGGTGAGTAGATCCAATTTTAGTTTTGCGACACTTGCTGGCTTGGTCGTTACGCTGGGCGAGTTTTTCTCAGCGTTATAGCAATTACATACGTCGCATAGCGTTCGTCATCTTAACAAAATAAAGAGCAAAAAAGCATGGCAAACTTAGACAAAGACGAAGTGATAGCAGCATTTACCGAAGCTTATAAAAAGGCGAACGGCAAAGCACCGTCTATTGAGAGCAAAAGTGGTTGGTACAGTGTAGATGGCGGTAAGAACGTCCGTTTAGCACAGCTTCAAGAAATGACAGCGTCGTTAGCTTCTGGCTCTTCTGACGCCACGAGTGAAAGCGAAGAGAAAAAAGCGCCAAAGAAAGAGGCAAAAGCCGCAGCGAAACCAGCGAAGAAAAAGGCACCTTCATCCAAAAAGTCAGGATTTTCGGTAAAGGATTTCTGGGCAGAAAAGCTCAATGCAGAGGCGCCTGGCGCAACCCTTCCTCGATAATTTTGCATAACCTGATTTAATATCTAGTTTAGCTACTGGTGTAAAAACGCAATAAATGTCGCATACCGTAAGTGTCGTTGAGGCACTTATGTTATGTGACCCCTTCACTATTTATTATGAAATAATAATAGCTTACCACTCTTTCTCAACTGAGTATTTAACGAGCGCGCTTGAATTATTTGCCTGCTAGCCCTTGGGCTACGAATGGAACTAGGTGCTGGATAACTTCTTTTATATCGACATGCTTGTGAAAGTCAGACTCAGCTATTTCTGTTAGCGCTTGGCTCGACGCCATTGAAAATACAAAACTTCCCATCGCAAAATGCAAGCGCCAGAATAGTTCTTCCTCAGGTAAATCAGGAAGGCAACGCCTTATAGCGTCGACAAGTGCACGGATACAATCACCGTAATCATTCATTAAGAACTTACGCAAATGCCCCTGAGTTTCGTTGTAGCCACGTCCTAGCAACTTAACAAACGTAGAAGTACCCTGCTCTGAAATGGTGTTGAGGTTAAGCATAGGAGGGATCAACGAATACAAGAGTTGCTCAACGCCCTTCGCACCTTCCATAGGTGTCAAAGACGCCAAGCAAGACTCTACCTGCGGCATTAGGTGATCAAAGTACCTTTTAAACACGGCTTGAATTAAATTCTTCTTACTGCCGAAGTGATAGTTCACCGACGCCAAATTCACTTCTGCTCTGGCAGTAATCTCGCGCATGGATGTTTGAGTAAACCCGCTTTGAGAAAATAAGTACTCTGCCGCATCTAATATATCGGTTTTAGTATGCCGTGCCATATTCTTTTTATTATCTTTTTGTAGGTTAAAAATTTAACGTACGTCTGTGTTAACAATCGTTTCATCGGTCCTGAATTATCAACACAGACAAATTGTCGCTATTAAAACCAGTGACGCGCTTTGCTCATTGATTTCATAAACACGCGCTCAACAACATTTGCTGCAGACATCCCCAGTTTCTCTGCTACATTTTTCTTCACAGCATACTTAACACTAAATATTTCGCGTGCGGGATAATGAGAAAGAATATAGTCATCTGAGGTTGTGATGTCGTCAATTAAGCCAAGCGACTTAGCTTTAATACCTGGCCAATACTCGCCTGTGGCGACTTTATCGATGTCCATATCTGGACGCTGGCTTTGAACGAAGTCTTTGAACAGTACATGAATCTCTTCAATTTCTTCTTTAAATTTCGCGCGGCCTTCATCGTTGTTCTCACCAAATACGGTTAGAGTACGCTTGAATTCACCAGCGGTGTGTTGTTCAAACTCAATATCATTTTTCTTCAATAGTTTATTGAAGTTAGGCAACTGAGCTAAAACGCCTATGCTGCCAATGTAAGCAAATTGAGACGCCAGTAATTTGTCTGCAACACAAGCCATCATGTAACCACCGCTTGCCGCCACTTTATCTACCGCAATCGTTAGTTTAAGACCCTTTTCCTTGATACGCTGAAGTTGAGACGCTGCAAGTCCATAGCCGTGTACAACACCCCCACCACTTTCAAGTCGAACCAAGACTTCGTCTTCTTTATTCGCTACACATAAGATAGCGGTAATTTCTTCTCGTAAGTGTTCCACTTCATTGGCGTCCATCGAACCTTTAAAGTCGATGACATAAAGACGGGACTTCTCAGACTCTTCGCCCTGTTCTGTGATTTTGGCTTTGTTTTTTGCTTTATTTTTAGCTTTCGCTTCTTTTTTCTGTTCCTTGGCTAATTTCTTTAACGCATTTTTATCTAACAGAACCTGTTTCGCGTAATTTGTAATGTCTTTCAACTGCTCAGAAATAGACACGATTTCAAGTTGCCCTTTCCCATGCTTTTGCTTACTCGCTAAGCCAACAATGGTAGATACAACCACAATAAAAGCGATAACTAGCGTTACTGCCTTGGCAACAAACAAACCGTACTCGTACAAAAACTCCAAACTTTACTCCTAGTAAAATAAACGGGTAAGCGTCGTTGTTTACCCACAACGTAAATAGCGGCCTTGCTTTGTGAAAAGCAACGCCGCTTTGCTAATTACGTTATAATACCAGTCTCATCTTATTCTGACGATAGGGTAACTTGCTCTATCTTGTTAGCCTCTATCTCCTCGTCAGTAAAGAAGATATCTCTTAGCGTAGGCTGCGTAGAATAAAGCTGAGTTTGGTCTAAGAAGTGTTCACTGCCATACTTGCGAGATTGTGAGTAGGTCAGAATACCCCGTCCCTTGGGGCCTTCATCAGTGAAGTTAATAACCATAGCCCAACTGGTGCCATAGTTAATATGGTAGCCTTCAGCTTCTGCACTCATTATGGTGTTACTATTCACAGGCTCGTAGTTATGACGTGGAAGCAACGTACCGTTCCTGTTGCTTATAACGTCAAACACGTTAAAGCCACCTTCAATATTGTGTGCACCAGCCCATGGTAGTTTGATACCAGACGCCGTGCCATCTGGCAGGCTTCGCTCAACAAACTGAACGTCCCCTAGCGGCGCGTCAAATGCGACACCAGCTTGCTCAATCACTTGAGTTACTCTTGCCAATTGTTCAAGAGTAACGTCATTTTGCAACAAGCCAGAAGGCGTAGTGACTGGTGATTCTAGTGAAAACGGCGTTTCCCACTGTGGCGCTTGGTTAAACTGGAATGCAAACTCTCTAAACACGTGTGCACCAGTACTTGTAAGGTTCATGGTGCCATCCCAATCCTCCAACGCAGCACAGGCTTGTGAAACATCAACGCTAGTTCCGTCTACATCTACAGGTGTTGAACCTTGCGCGGCGCATAGCGAAAGCAATGAAGGCAAAATATTCTCTGCTAAATAACTTCTGTTATTAAACAGTAAGCCTTCCACTTCATCTGGCGTAAAGGTTCCGTCACTTCCCGCTTCGTTTTCAATAAACTGTTGACCCATTCTTGAACGTAGTGTTTGTTGATATTCCACGCTACCAAATAGCGGATTGCTTACAACAATTGGTGAGTTTAAATTCGTTAACCAATAGCTGTCGTTCGAGTTTTGAACTGAATCCGTGCCCTCGTACTTAGGCGCTTCTTCGTATGGAACGGGTCCTTCGAAATCAAACTGCGAAATGTTACCCGGTAATACGGTAAAGCCGGCAGCTGCTTTAGTTTGAATAAGTAACGGGTTAGTCGTTAGTTGCTCAATTGCGGTTTCGGTTAGATTCGGCACGGTTGAATCGTCAATGTAGAAGACTTGACCATCATCAGAGGCAGCCATTGTATTATTGAAAATAACACCGTCGTAATCTTTAAACGCCTGCTTAAACTCGTCCATGGATGTCGCCATATTCATGGCAAGCCAATGGTCTACAATATCAAAGTTAGGCAGGTTTGCGTCTTTGATGGCAAAGGCATTATTACCATTCCAATCAAAGTTACCAGGCACTTCAATCATTGGACCGTAGTTGGTGTAATACGCGGTCTTATTAAGCTTAATGGTTTGCCCTCCACCCACTGCGACATCAATTTG
Source organism: Alteromonas sp. MmMcT2-5 (assembly GCF_022348315.1). NCBI lineage: Bacteria > Pseudomonadati > Pseudomonadota > Gammaproteobacteria > Alteromonadales > Alteromonadaceae > Alteromonas > Alteromonas sp. MmMcT2-5. Next base: position 34,349 of record NZ_JAKRFB010000045.1, read on the forward strand.
AAGTGGCTTTTCATAGATGGTGCGTCTGTTGCCATCAACCATATGGGTAAGGCCAGATTCATCATTTTCGTCGAGGGTCAGCTGATACACAACAAAATGTTCAGCCGTCGAGAAGGTGTGTGTCCATGCAACGTTTTCGTTAAATCCGATATTTACTGCACCAGGCAATCCCATCAACGAGCCACCTGTTACATTCAAGTGTCCGGGTACTTGAGCATGGAAATTCCAAAAGCGTAGGTTTCCTGTGTGAGGAAAATGCGGATTGCCTAAAACCATACCTTTGCCATTGGTCGTTTTATCGCTGCCTAACCCCCAACCATTAGAGCCCATTTCTTGAGGATTTTTTTCAGGCAGACCTACCGTTGGTGAAATCTTAAAGGTAGAAGCAACGTCACTTGAGGACGTAGCTGGAGTAGGTAGATAACTCTCACCTTCAGGCGCTGCAATAAACATAGGTCCTAAGAAATTAGCGGCCCCAGGTAATAGCGCCACGCCTAATGAGTACGTTAATAGATCCACACTATCAATTTCAGTGACCCATGGTTGGCCAGCACAGCTTTGATCTTGTTCTTCTACAGGAGTTTCAGCTAAGTACCGGTTGTATCCAGCAGTGTAGCCTTGAAACATTGCACGTGAATTAGCAGACAACCGAGGTAAGTTCTCTTCTGCTAACTCTCTAATACCTAGAGTAAGAAAACCGAAATCGTTAATAAGGTGCTCTGAATCACCGCTACCAGGTACAGTATCTGGACCAAAATACTTAGCTCTCTCAGAGTTATACTTCACAATCTGGTCGGCCAGTACGCAAAGGTTATCGCGTGCAAACGCATAACCCACACCGTAAGCCATACTTTCTAGGTTATCGGCTTTCACATGCGGAACGCCATAGGTGGTCCAGGTAACATCCGCGGACAGTGTACCGTCAGGAGAAAATGCTGGAATTGGTGCTGGTGTTGGTTCGGGTGTCGTAGGCGTTGTGGGCGCTGGTTGTTCTACATTAGAAAAGTCGTTATCGTTATCGCCGCACGCACCGAGAAGTGCAGTGAGTGATAACGCAATAAGCGTCCGTTTAGCGTTAAAGGTGTTGTCAATCATCTCAAATGTTCCCTAATGATAAATGAAAAAGGTCAACCACTCTTACCGCACGCGTCTTCAAAGCGGTGTTAATTACAGCATAAGTAAAACTGATCCGACCTGAATTCACACTACATTAACAAATGAAAACATTCAAACAACATTATAATTTTTCTACAAAAAAGCCGGCAATAACGCCTAATGCCGATCAGTTAAGAAAATTTTCATGATCGGTTGACCGATCTTTTTAAGGCTTCAAAATCCGATATCAGTCTCTGGTATCGGATTTTTTAAT
>NZ_JAKRFB010000046.1:0-34689 GCF_022348315.1 Alteromonas sp. MmMcT2-5
AAAGCTGCACTCAAATGGTACAGCTCCATAGTTGACGCAGCCTGGGCCGGAGGCATATGAAATTAAATTCGTGGGGATCCCTCAGACTCTGACCCCATTTTTTTATTGGGTTAGTCTCACTTTAAAGAATTCGGCCAGAGTTTTACTGATCACGGGGTGCTGTGTATCTTGATTGAACAGGCAAATATTTACCTTGCCTAATTTGGGCAGGTGCGGGTGGTTTAGCGCTACAAGGTTTGCCGGTAAGCTAGATTTTGCTAGAGCTGTCACGCCTAAACCTTGCTGAATGGCGGCAACCAATCCACCTAAATCTGCATTGGTATAGCTAATTTTCCATGCAAAGGTTTGCTGCTTTAACTGTTCAATAACGCGGCTTCGATACATACAACCGTCGGGAGCAAGCACCAAAGGGATATTGTTGCCAACCAACGGATGAGCCGTGTCGCCAACCCAAACTACGTCATCTTCTAACACTACTTCGCCTTCTGTTTGCTCGCCCGGATTCACCAACGCCAAAATCAAATCGAAATGATCGCGCTGCGACGGATGCAGCAAATCACGGCTTAAGGCAGAGGTCACTTCAAGTGATACATCGGGATAGCGCTTAGAAAATTCGCCAATTAGACCCGGCAATAATGTAGAAGCAAATTCATTGGGAATGCCAAGGCGCAAGCGACCGCTTAGCGGGGCAGGGGTTAAGCTGCGAAAGATGTTATCGTTAAGCTCTAGCAGTTCTTTCGCTTTTGGGTACAGCCAATTGCCGTCGGCGCTAGGTACATGCCGTTGCCCTACTTTGGTAAATAGCTTGCGGTCTAACTGCGACTCTAACTTTTTAATTTGTAGGCTTATTGCCGGTTGAGAGCGGCCTAAAAAGTCGCCCGCTTTAGCGTAGCCACCAAGCTCAATAACGCTAACGAAGGTGCGTAAGGTATCAAGGGAAAGCTGCTTCATGTTGATTTGCAATCTTAATGTAGTTTAATCAATACATTATAAATATAAATGTATTGATAAGAAATTCCAATTTGTTGCATAAACGTTAGCTCACTATACTCAATTTCGTTTTCTACCTTTCAAATTAAAAAGAGTAAGTGGAATGTCTAGTACCACCGCCCTACACGCAAAGCACCTAGAAGCCGGTGCGAAAATGGTCGATTTCTTCGGCTGGGATATGCCAATTAACTATGGTTCACAAATTGAAGAGCATCACGCTGTGCGTCAAGACGCCGGTATGTTCGATGTGTCTCACATGACCATTGTTGACGTAAAAGGCGCACAAGCAAAAGCGTATCTTCAGTACCTTTTAGCCAACGATGTGGCAAAACTAAAAGACAAAGGCAAAGCGCTATACAGCGGCATGCTTAACGAAGATGGCGGTGTTGTAGACGACCTTATCGTTTATCACTTCGACGAGACTAACTATCGTTTAGTGGTTAACTCAGCAACGCGCGAAAAAGACATGAACTGGTTAATGAGCAAAGCAGAAGGCTTTGAGGTGACCATCACCGAGCGCCCTGAATTTGCCATGATTGCCGTTCAAGGTCCTAACGCAAAAGAAAAAGCCGCCACCTTGTTCAGCGCAGCGCAAAAAGAAGCGGTAGCGGGCATGAAGCCATTCTTTGGTGTACAAGCAGAAGACTTATTTATTGCTACCACAGGTTATACCGGTGAAGCAGGCTACGAAATTATGGTGCCAGCTGAGCAAGCGGAAAGCTTCTGGCAAGCACTACTAGACGCGGGCGTTAAGCCATGCGGCCTGGGTGCTCGCGACACACTTCGCCTAGAAGCAGGCATGAACCTGTACGGCCAAGATATGGATGAAACCGTATCACCACTAGCGGCTAACATGGGCTGGACAATTACGTGGGAACCGGCTGATCGTGACTTCGTAGGGCGTAAAGCACTAGAAGCGCAGCGCGAAGCGGGTACCGACAAGCTAGTAGGCTTGGTGATGACTGAAAAAGGCGTGCTGCGTCACGGTCTTAAAGTGAAAACAGAAAGCGGCGAAGGCGTTATCACTTCAGGTACGTTTTCTCCAACACTAGGTCACTCGATTGCGATGGCAAGAGTACCAAGTGATGTTGGTGAAACAGTAGAAGTGGAAATGCGCAAAAAGTGGGTTACAGTAAAAGTGGTTAAGCCCTCCTTTGTTCGCAATGGAAAAAGTGTTTTATAAGGCCTCAGCTACTGGGCCCCAAGTTAACAGAGAATAACAGGAACGATTATGAGCAACATCCCAACTGATTTACGCTATGCCGCTACGCACGAATGGGTTCGCCCTGAAGGTGACGGTGTTTTCACTGTAGGTATTTCTGAGCACGCACAAGGCTTACTTGGCGACATGGTTTTCGTTGATTTGCCAGATGTTGGCGACGCAGTAAGCACTGGCGACGACGTATGTGTTGCTGAATCGGTAAAAGCAGCGTCTGACGTTTACGCGCCAATTTCAGGTGAAATTGTAGCGATTAACGAAGACCTAGAAGATTCACCAGAACTAGTTAACTCTGACCCATACGGCGACGGTTGGCTATTCAAAATTAAAGCTGACGATGCGGCAGAAGTAGAAGGTCTACTAGACGCTGAAGGCTACGAAAACAGCATCGACGAAGAGTAATTCGTTACGCAGTTTTAAAAGAACCATAATTTGAAAAGGGGCATGAAGATAATTCAGCCCCTTTTTAACTTAAAGATTTAACGCGCCCTTGCGGCAACCATTACGAGTGCTTAACAACGTTATGTCGAATACTTCCCCTACATTGGCTCAACTAGAGCAAAAAGATACATTTATCCGCCGTCACATTGGCCCGGGTAAAGGCGAAATTGAAGAAATGCTGTCTGCTATTGGTGCAAGCTCACTAGACGATTTAATTGAGCAAACTGTACCGGCAGGTATTGCGCTACCAGAGCCACTAAAATGTGGTGAAGGGGCGACAGAAGTTGAAGCATTAAGTGAACTTAAAGCCGTTGCGCAAAAGAACAAAATTAACCGTTCTTTCATTGGTATGGGTTACTACGATACCCACGTACCAAACGTTATTCTTCGCAACGTGCTAGAAAATCCAGGTTGGTACACAGCGTACACGCCTTACCAGCCAGAAATTGCCCAAGGTCGTTTGGAAGCCATTCTTAACTTCCAACAAGTGACCATCGACCTAACTGGCCTAGAGCTAGCATCTGCGTCATTACTTGATGAAGGTACAGCGGCAGCAGAAGCCATGGGCCTTGCTAAGCGCGTATCTAAGAACAAAAAAGCGAATGCGTTCTTTATTGCAAACGACGTTCACCCGCAAACGGTTGACGTGGTAGAAACTCGCGCTGAAATGTTCGGTTTTGAAATCATCAAAGGTGCGGCAGAAGAAGCAGCAGAACACGACGTATTCGGTGCGCTACTTCAATATCCAACCTCTACCGGTGAAGTAAAAGACATCAGCGACATCATTGCAGCAGTACAAGAGAAAAAAGGCATTGTGGCAGTAGCCGCAGACCTTATGAGCTTGGTAATGCTTAAGTCGCCTGGCGAGCTAGGTGCAGACGTTGCACTTGGTAGTGCACAGCGCTTTGGTGTACCTATGGGTTACGGTGGCCCACACGCGGCATTCTTTGCTACACGCGACAGCTACAAGCGTTCACTACCTGGCCGTATTATTGGTGTGAGTAAAGACACCCGTGGTCGCCCAGCACTTCGCATGGCGCTACAAACTCGTGAACAACACATTCGCCGCGAAAAAGCGAACTCGAACATTTGTACAGCGCAGGTGCTGCTAGCCAACATGGCAAGCTTCTACGCGGTATACCACGGCCCACAAGGCCTTAAAACTATAGCTGAGCGTATTCACCGCTTCGCCGACATTCTTGCTACTGGTTTAAACCAGAAAGGTGTAGCTCTAAAGCACAGCACGTACTTCGACACGCTAACCGTAATGGTAGATAACAAAGAAGACGTACTAGCAAAAGCCTACGCAAAAGGCATGAACCTACGTGCTGACCTTGAAGGTGCGGTAGGTGTGTCGCTAGACGAAACCACCACACGTGAAGACATTGTTGCGCTATTCGACGTACTGCTTGGTGAAGAGCACGGCTTAACAGTGGAAGGTCTGGATGCAGAAGTAACCACGCAAGACGTAAAATCTATTCCTGAAGGTTTAGTACGTACTAGCGACTTCCTAACACACGAAGTGTTTAACAAGTATCACTCTGAAACAGAGATGCTTCGTTACATCAAGAGCCTTGAAAACAAAGACTTGGCGCTTAACCACTCAATGATTTCATTGGGTTCGTGCACCATGAAGCTAAACGCAACGGCTGAAATGATCCCTGTAACATGGGCTGAATTCGGTCAGCTTCACCCGTTTGCTCCACTAGACCAAGCAGCGGGCTATCAAGAAATGATTGCCGAGCTTAGCGAGTGGCTAATTAATGTAACGGGCTACGATGCGCTTTCAATGCAGCCCAACTCAGGTGCACAAGGTGAATACGCGGGCCTATTGGCTATTCAGCGTTACCACGAAAGCCGTGGCGAAGGTCACAGAAACGTGTGTCTAATTCCAAGCTCTGCCCACGGTACTAACCCTGCGTCTGCGCAAATGGTTAGCCTTAAAGTGGTAGTAGTTGCGTGTGATAGCAAAGGTAACGTAGACCTTAACGACCTTCGCAAGAAAGCGGAAGAAGTGGGTGATAACCTGTCGTGCGCCATGATCACATACCCGTCTACCCACGGTGTATATGAAGAAACCGTGCGCGAGATTTGTGACATTGTTCACCAATACGGCGGTCAGGTTTACATGGACGGCGCGAACATGAACGCGCAGGTGGGCATTACGTCACCTGGCTTCATTGGTTCAGATGTATCGCACCTTAACCTACACAAAACTTTCTGTATTCCACATGGTGGCGGTGGCCCAGGTATGGGACCAATTGGTGTTAAGTCGCACCTTGCGCCATTCCTACCAAACCACACGGTTGTTAACGTAGAAACGGCAGGCAAAGACTGTGGTGCGGTATCGGCAGCGCCATGGGGCAGTGCATCAATTCTGCCTATTAGCTACATGTACATCAAAATGATGGGTAGCGATGGCCTTCGCCGTGCAACCGAAGTCGCTATTCTTAACGCTAACTATGTGGCTAAGAAGCTAGAAGGGCACTTCCCAGTGCTTTACAAAGGCAACAATGGCCGCGTAGCGCACGAATGTATTATTGACCTTCGCCCGCTTAAAGAAGCAAGCGGTGTAACCGAGCTAGATATCGCGAAGCGCTTAAACGACTACGGTTTCCACGCGCCAACCATGAGCTTCCCAGTAGCGGGTACGCTTATGATTGAGCCAACCGAGTCGGAAGCGAAGTACGAACTAGACCGTTTCATTAACGCCATGGTTAGCATTCGCCAAGAAATTGCGAAAGTAGAAAGCGGTGAGTGGGATGCCACTGACAACCCGCTACACAATGCACCGCACACATTGGCTGACATCTGTGACAGTGACTGGAACCGCAGCTACGACCGCACGCTAGCGGCGTACCCAGCTCCAGAAGTACACAGAAACAAGTTCTGGCCAACGGTTAACCGTATTGATGACGTTTACGGCGATCGTAACCTAATTTGTTCTTGCCCTAGCATTGAGAGTTATGTTGAGGAGTAGGGTGTTGGTGACGCCTTGAAATTAAGTTTGTGAACAGTTAATTAGTTTGTGAATGGAATTAGTTAGTGAACGACATTAATTAGTTTGTGAATAAAATAAGTTTGTGTACAAATGTGCAGCGTAATTAAGTCCGCGACTGAAAATAATTAAGTCTGCGACAACAATTAAGTCTGCGACTGGAAGGTCAAATTAGCCAGATAAAAACCCGCTATTTTAGCGGGTTTTTTATCTGTTAGAACTCATATCTAAAAAACATCTTGGCAGGCGTGTCTAAAAATAATCTACGATTCTTTTTTCTCACTTTTTTTGTTTGCATGATAAATTTCTAACCAGCCAGCCACTCTGTATATGGCCATAGTTGCAGCTAGTGCTGATAATATTGCGTAGGTAAATAAAAAATAGCCAAGAAAATTCGTCGTATAGTTTAACCCTAAATAAAAATCTAACATCCAAGGTGTAAGCTCTAAAAACCACTTTTGTAACTCAATAGGGCTGCTACTAAGAGGTTTTGATTTCGATATGAGAGCAAAAAGAAGGGAAAATATCTGCAATACAATGAAGTGAATAAAAGCAGCGTTAACCTTCATAAAAGGTGAGTCATCTCCTGTTTTTGTTTTACCAGATATACTGCTACGAAATTTATCATCCCCCAATGCCAACCATATAGCATACCCCCCAAGAGAAAAACCAATTACGTTAGGTAAAACTGAGATTGGTATTTCCACCCAAGAGTTGTCCAACCATACACCGTATGAAAGTAGTGTTAGAAGCAAAGAAATATGCATGTACGGTGATGCTAAGATTGATTTAACACCACCATAGCTTTTCCAATATCTTAGAAATAACTTCTTAATACCTACATATTCTTTTTTAATCATTATTATCTTTGACTCCGCGCCATACGACGAATTTTACCTATGATGCCGTCTGCCATTGTTATTAAAAAGTCTCTAGCAGATATTTCACCTGATACATATTGACCACTTTCTACGAATGGGTGTTGTTTTGTAGATCTTACTGCTCTTTTACCATTGTCGTCATATCCGGTGGAGGTTACAACGCCATTGAGTTGAGCAACGTGGCTAAGTCCTCTAGTTTCATCGTCAGCCTCAAGTGATAATCCTTTCTGAGCTTTAAGCGTGATGACTTCTTCTTCAGCATTTTGGTTGTTTAATCTCTCTAACACCTCATCTTCAAGGTCTTCTAAACCATCAGTATTGGGCCGTCTAATAACAATCTCCAAAGTATTAACTTGAGATAAAGACAGCACTGACTCTAATTGATCAGTACTTGGTACTAATGTAACTTCTACAGTGTTGAACTCTTCTATAATTTCTTCACTTCCAAAAAGCTTAGTGAAAAAAATTTCTAAATATCTGGGGCTGATTTGGCCGAATTTATCTTTACATTCAATGACTAATAAATGGTTTTTCGGATAAAAAACAAAGTAAAAATCTGTGAAGTTTGGTCTTAAAGCCTCTGGTATTACAATTTGTTTAGTCTCATCTTCTTCAGCTGCTCGTAACTCATTCAAGTTAAACCATTTGCCAGACTCAATTCGGGTAAATTTAGCGATTTCTCCCGTGATGCCGTCTATAGCCTCATCTTTCAAAGGGCTAATTTTCTTTAAAATAGCAAACGTGTCTCCACGTAGTTTAATCTGCCTCTTAAGTTTGAAGGCTGCATTCATAAGCTTAACGTAAGTGTCAGGACTATGAGGGTGAGTTCTAATATTAAAAGCCGTATAGTTGACCGTCGTTTTTCGTGCCATAGTCATTCCTTTTGCTATTTTTGATTTTTTGGTTAACTTTCTTGTATTGTAATTTGACCATTCATTAACATTGGTAGTAGCCAGTCTCGAAGCTTTATCAGCTCTCTATTCTCAAGGCTTCGCTCAAATATCATGTTGTTGTAATTAGTAACAATATCATCATACTTTCTTAATAAAGCCGATGACGGATAGGCAAGAGTGAGTGAATGCAAATCGTTTTTGGTGATCGAGCCGAAGGTTGTACCTTCAGAGTTTCGACGGTCAAATATCTGTTTAAAATACTTCATTACGTAAAACAAGAAACCGTCAGATCCAGATTTGCTATTTAGTGCGGCTAGCCCCCGACCAATACAGCAATCTGAATTAGCAATATTCATATCACCTACTGGTGCCCGCACACTCAATAGTATGTCTCTTTTTTTGGCCATGCGGTTAGGCTCAGTAGTGTATTTTCGTGTGGTAGGAAATAACCAGCCAAAATCTGTTGAGCCTTGGTAAAAAACAGTCCCTAATCCTTCCTCATTCAAGGAACTCCCGCTTGGAGACTGCCCCATCGTAATGTTCGCTATTTGAGATAGTTTTTTATTAGTCCAGCCTTCCGGTATTTCACGCTTAAGCTCTTCGTTGAAAACCATCTTGCCGCCGGAGGATTTGTAGGGCTTGCCGTTGGCGTCGGGGAAGTCGAACTGAACGAACCAGTAGTCGTAAATCAGCTTTGCCATGGCTTCTAGCTCGGCATTGATTTTGTTGTTGAGGTCTATTTTTTCTTCTATTGCCCATAATAGGTTTCTGACGGCAATCTGCGACTGCTTATCTTCAATAGCAGGAACAGCCATCTCGTGCAATTCATTACGATTGACTCCGGGAACAGCGCTCTTGTCAGAAGTTCGAATTCGGCCAATGCAGCTTAGAAGGTAGTAAATGTACTTGGGGTCGTTACCTTTGAAGTCCTTGACATACAAAGCGGTGTTATGAGGCCAGTATTTACCGTCAACGAAGTACATTTTCCCCAAAGTGCCATATCGGCCAGTGATCACGCCTTCGCCTTCAACTTTGAAATCGTTATGATATCCAGAAATACCAGAAGAGCTAATTACAGGAAACTCTCCATCAATACGATCCTTTTCAGGCAGGTCGTATCCTCTTTTTAATGTGATTAGATCGCCAAGGCGCTTGGGGTTAACGTCGCTCATATTTGAGTCCTGCCAACTGCTTTTCAATACTTATTTCTAATGCACGGGATTTCCCAAAAAGCTCAGTTAAGTTCGATTCGATGTTTCCAAGTCTCGAATTGAATTCTTCTTCTGTTATATCTACATACTCAATCTTCACTTCAAAATACTGGCCCGCGCTGAGCGAGTAATTTTTGGCAGCAATGTTGTCATAGCTAACGACTACGCTGAAATTATCCACCACTTCTTTATTGTTAAAAGTATTGATGATTTGGTCTTCTTCGGCATGCGTCAACACAGTCTTTTGATTTTTGCCGTCTTTAATAGTCTCGCCAAGGTTGGATGCGTCTATTAGTACAACGTCACCTTGGTTTGCCTTGTCGATAAACAGAATAGAGACGTTAGTGCCTGTGTTAGCAAAAATATTGGACGGCATGCTCACGACGCCAGCCAGCATTTTTTCATCTATAAGCCTCTGTCGTATCTTCTTATCAATGCCGCTCTGCGCTGTGATGAAGCCTGTAGGCACGACGATGGCGGCCTTACCGTTATCTTTGAGTGAATGCATGATGTGCTGAATGAACATCAAATAGATTGCCATCGACTCTTTCTTTTTGGCTGGGACTTTCGGAATGCCTGCAAAGAAGCGCTCTTGGTTCTCTTTGGTATCAAGATCTGCGCTGAAGTCAGAGAAATCTAACTTGAAAGGTGGATTGGAGACGATGTAATCGAACTTCTCTAGCTCGCCATTGGCTTGCTTGTGATACGGGTCAAGTATTGTGTTGCCTTTGATGATGTTATGGATCGAGTGAACAAGGTCATTCAACACAAGATTCAGGCGCAATAAGCTTGATGATTTTTGAGAAATGTCCTGAGAGTAAATAGTGCATTTATCTTCACCAATTTGGTGAGCTAGGTTCATTAACAGAGTCCCTGAACCTGCCGACGGGTCGTAGCAGGTGACGTTATTCACTTCACCGTTAACCAAGCAACGCGCCATGATTTTCGACACGGCATGCGGGGTAAAGTATTCCGCGTATTTACCACCACTGTTGGTGTTGTAGTCTTTAATCAAGTACTCAAAGATAGTGGCGTAGAAATCGAATTTCTCGTCAAAGATATTCTCAAAGCTAAAATCAACAAGCTTGTTCACTATAGCTTTGCAGAACTGGTCGCGGTTGTCGGTAACGTATTTGCTTAAGTTTTCGAAAAGAACAATCTTCTCGCCGCCTTCAGTTAATACCGAGAATATATCGCTGTTGTCTTTTGCAATATATGTCAGCGTGGTATCGAAAATCTCAGCAAAGTTAGGCTTATCCTGCTTATTGAAGAGGGATGATATAAAGTGATCTGGCCGTATCTTTGCGACGCTTGGCTTTAATCGCATATTGAGCTTTGCGACTTCTTTCTCTGAGAAAGTCGCAAAAACTTCTTCCCAGTTGTCAGCCTCAGTAAGGCGCTTATCCATCTTCTTAAGCTCAAAAACGTATTTGTCGTTCAGGAACTTGTATAGGAAAACCTGCGTGATGACCTTAAACTCGTTTCCGTCATTACCCAGACCAAAATTAGCACATACTTTTTTGATGTTATCTATGAGCGCTTTAGTTTGCTGCTCAAACTGCTGTGTCTTTGTCATAGTACTTCTTAATATTTTATTGGTTTAGCGCTTATTGATATCCCGATAAACCGTGATATTCGTTCATATATTCTCTGACGACGAGCTGGTTAATCATATCCACTGAATCAATTTCAAGGTCAATGCCTTGCTTGTCTTCAAACTCGTCAAAGATAATGGGTGGGATCATCTGTTTGATGAAATTTTCATTATCTAACATTCTTGCGTTTTGCTGTATTTGCATGTCCACCGCTGTTTTGAGGCCTTTTAGCGCCTCGAATAACTTGCTTTCACTGTCGGTAAGAGAATCTTTCTCCATCAGTCGTTTATGCAAGCGTGCATACTTTTCATCGTTATCATATTTGGCTTTTAACAACTGATTTCTGCGTTCCAGCTCTTTGGCTCTATTGTAAATGGCATTAAGCGCTGCGATGTTGCTTTCCATTTGCTCTTTGGACACTTCATTGAGGTTCTTCTTCTTAAACAAGCGTTCAAGCTCTTTTTTAAGTGAGACAAACTCAGGATCACTCGGATCGAAGTTTCCACCGAGTTGCTCTCGTGTTTTTTGAAGCGTATTTTTTAACGCATCAGCAAGGACAAGCTCTTCTTCTTTCACCTTGGTGAACGCGAACACAACATCCTCAAGTGCGACATTCAGCAAGTTGGTTGTATCTACGCTGTGCTCTAATGCTTCTTTTGTATTGATTAACGCCAGCCGATTATTGGCTTCTCTTGAGAGCACCGTCAGCTTCTGAAAATCCAGTTTTTTGAGCATTTCATAGTCGCCAGATAAGCGGATAAGATTATACAGGCTTTTGGCATTGTTTAACGCCTGTGTGACTTTGAGTATTTCGCCGCGAGAGTCTATCTGACTGATTTGCTCTGAAAAGTTTTCTGCATTTTGCGTGTCGAAATGAAACAGTACATCCTTGATGTTGGCGATTTCTTGTTCAATTTCTTCCTTGGTTTTAAACAGATTGCTGTAATGTTCAATCTCATCACCAAGTTCAGATTGCAGCTCTTTGAAGTAATCTTTGTTGGTTTTCTCAAATTCACTCTCGATATCAGCAAAATCGACCACATAGCCATAGCTAAAATTCTTATACGTTCGGTTTACACGGGTGAGGGTTTGTAGCAGGTTATGCGAGCGAATGACTCGACCCAAATACAGTTTTTTAAGGCGTGGTGAGTCGAACCCAGTCAGCAGCATGTTATAAACGAAAAGGAAGTCGATTTTACCTTCTTTAAACTCTTCAACGAGATCTTTTCGTTCTTGTTTCGTGCCAACATCGTGCAGTATGAGCGCAGCATTGGTGACACCACTGCTGAGTTTCTTAAAGGCGTGATAGCTTTTCGGTTGCTCGCCAATTCCGCCTGTTTGATCTGCTAAAGGCAGGGCTTTGGCATACTTGTGCTGAAAAATCTCATACATCATCTTAGCTTGCTCAGATGAGTCGCACACCACCATGCCACCGATTGAGTTGTCGTTCATTGAAATACGCGCTTGCTCGAAGTCCTTGACGATGTAATCGAGCATCGGCTCAACAAACTTCTCATGGGCATACACCACTTTTTTATCAGCGTTGCCTTTGAGGATCTCGATTTCTTCTAACGTTTTCTGCAAATTCAGTTTATAGCTAGTTTCAATGTCCTCTCGAATAAGACGCAGGGTATAGCCGTCTTTAATTGACGCGTTGTAGTAGTATTTATGGATGTAGCCACCAAACAGGCACTTGGAGTCATACTCATCACCTAACAGTGGTGTTCCGGTAAGACCAATCTTGATTGCATTAGTATCTGCTTGTTCCAGATTCGCTAGGAAACTGCCTCGCGGATTATAACTGCGATGCACTTCGTCTAAGAAGAAAACCCGCTGTACGTTGACGTTGTAGTCCACGTTCTGAATGACCGCAGGGTCGTCTTGAAACTTTTGTATATTGACGACGGTGATCTCTCGCTGGCCTGAGGCGTTATGCACTGCGGCGGTTTGCTTAATATCGTTGGCAAAGGCTTCACGCGAATCGATGTTATGAACTTTAAGGCCTCTGGCTTTGAACTCTCTGCCAGCTTGAATCAATAGATCTATTCTATCGACGACGAAATAAAATTTAGCGATGACGCCTTTATTTTGAAAATAGCCAGCAAGGTATTTCACGTTGTAATAGGTGAGGGCTGTCTTACCACTGCCTTGTGTATGCCAGATGATCCCTTTTTTAACGCCTTCATTTAACTTATTTTCTATTGCTTTTGTTGCAAATATCTGCGGATAACGCATGACATGCTTCTGTAAGCCTTTTCGTTCTTTTACATAGGCAAGTGCATATTGCAGAACAAAAGACAGTCTTGAGCGCTGCAAGAGGGACGTACAAATACGATTGGTCGGAGTCAGCGGTGACTTATTCTTTGCAAACTCGGGGGACTGTTTAATGCTGAGTAAATTGTTGTCTTTTAACACAGTCAGTTCGTCAGCTTCACTTACACCCGATAACAGCTTGCCTAGGTCAAACTCTTCTTCTTCTCGGAAGTAGTTGAAACCGGGCTTTTGATAAGATGCCGTGGCATAAAAAGCGCCCTCAATAGGACGTGGAGAACTATCGTCGTATTCCATATTATTCGAGAAAATCATCAACTGGGTGATGTTAACGAAGTTTCTGAACTTTGCGTTTTCAAAGCGTGTTTGAATACGTTTGTGCTCGGCAAGCACGCCATCTTTATTATTAGGGCGTTTTACTTCGACAAATACCAGTGGCATGCCGTTGATAAGTAGGGTGATGTCAGGGCGAAATTCTTCATCGTCTTTTTTGTAAGTGAGTTCGGTTACAACGTGGAAACTGTTGTTATTGAAATCCTCAAAGTCAATGAGGCGAACACCAGAAGTGGCGGTTAGCTTTTCGTAGAAGGCTTTACCTAAGTCCGCATTTTCTAAGCTCAGCGTAACCTCATCGAGGCACAATTTTGCCTCAGCATCCGTAAGAGCTGGGTTTATGCGCTTGATACTCTCGTCGAATATCGTGGTAAAGATGTTTGTAGCGTCGTCCCATGTAACAGTTGGGTCTTTCAGCGAGATGTACTTATAGCCAAGCTGCATGAGATGCAAGATAGTGGGGATCTTGACGCGAGAATCTTCATTGAACTTCATATTCCACAATATCCTTATTCACTCGAACATTACAACGAACACATCAAGCATACTGTATTTATTAGAATTTTTCGCTGTTTAAAATTATGAAAAATTGAATGCAAAACTGACGCGCGAAAAAAATATGCTTAAATAGGAGGTCACTTGATAACTAGCATGTTAAGGAAAACGTTTTTTGAAAACAAAATTTAATGATATTTCAGAGCTTTTTGATCATTTATTTGCTGGAGACTTACTTTTCGAAAATGAAGAATACACACGGACGTTTGTGAACTCCTTTAATGACGGTCACCTTAGTTGAGAGAGCTTTTACACCGACCTAAAAGGTTTTGGTGGAGCTGATAATTTAGATGAATGGTTCTATGAGGTCTGGGCGGATAGTTATAACAGGTATTCGGTTCTAACATCAGAGTTTGACGTTCCAAGCGTAGCCTGTGAAGTAATACAATCAAGTAATTTACATGGACCCTACACTTCTGAAGATGCACAACAATACTTAGGGTTAACTCTTGCTTATTAGTTGCAGAAAACCAGACAAGCATTAAAGAGTAATCTTTAATCATGTTCTGTTAATATCAGATTTGCCCCATTGATGGTGACAGATGCCTTTAGTGACAGGTATTTTTGTAAAGGTAAAAGCTTCTGATGGCTAAAATGGGCTTGCATTTAAATTCAAGGAATAGATATGCCACACTTTGATTCGATACCCGCAATGATCTCTGAATGCTTTGATAGAGACATCAGTCGAGAGAGACATTGGTATCAACGATACAAACAAACTCACGAAAAAATCATAGCAGATCCCATATCTGACGACGCTTTAGAGCTACTGTGGTATGTCAGAGATAATGCGGTATCGAGTCTTATGCAAGGTAATACATCAAAAGAGGAATTTGAACGGGCTAAACCTAGGTTACGTTTATTAACAAAAAAGCTCATTGAGTCACCTTCGTCAGAAACGTACGAAGCTGGTATTCAAGAGATGAGAGACTTAAAAAGTGAGGGCACGCTTAGACAGTTCTACGGTGCACTTCTTAATAGAGCATTTGCGGCTATAGTTCCCGATAAAGTCACTTCCTCAGTAAAAGAGCCTGCATTCAATCTGGCTGCGAACTTTATCAATGGCCATTTCAATTTAGGGCTTAATCTTAATGGCAATTGGTATGAGAATAATTTTGCACTGAAAAACGCATTGAGAGAAAAGGTTCCTGACGAATTTGATGACTTCAAAATCAATATTGCCGTGTGGAATGTTTTTGAATTATTGGAAGAAGAAAATAAGATTGATGACAGTCTTATTGAGTCTGAAATAAACCAGCAAAGAGTTAAACCATTAAGCCTTACAGTGGAGCAGTACAAAGAAGTGCTAAAAGCTGATGGAGTGGTCAACAAAAATAGCCGTAAATTATTGTCTGCGATGGGTAACTCTTCTGCATCAAAAATAACGGCGTCTCAGTTGGCAAAAGATTTAGGTCTAGCGCACGTGGGGCCAGTGAATGCAAGGATTGGCCAACTGAGTAAACGCATCGCTAATTACTTTGGTATCGATAAGCAGGATATTAAAAACCGCTTTACGGGTTGGTGGCAATTGATAGCTGATGGTGAGCATTTGCCAGAGGGATTTATATGGCGACTAAAAGACAACTTGAAAACAGCATTGGCAGAGCTAGGAATAATTGATGATATAAATATGCAGGGTATAAAAGAAAAAAGTCAGGATTATTCAGCCCAAACTGCCCTAAACCAAATATTCTATGGCCCGCCGGGCACAGGTAAAACGTACCGTACTATCGAGGCCGCTGTTTTAGCCGCTGAGCCTTCATTTACCTATACCTCGCGAGAAGATCTCAAAGCAAAGTATGATGAGCTTGTTACCCTAAAACGTATTCAATTTGTCACTTTCCATCAAAGCTACGGGTATGAAGAATTTGTAGAAGGGCTGCGTGCGGTTACAGAGGACGGACAAGTGTGTTACGAAGTCCAAGCTGGGATCTTTAAGCGCATATGTACATCTGCCTCAAAAAATATTGTGAAATCTCAACGCTCTGCATACGAAGGCTTTGAAACCTGCTGGGATGCATTTTTAGAAGAGTTTGATGATGAACACGGTATCAAAGTCTCAACCAAAAAGGCATGGTTTCGCGTGACAGAAGTCACTGAAAACACTATTCACTTTGAGAAGGCGAATGGCACCAGTAAACACTCGCTCGCCATTAAGACTCTAAAGGCCATCTTTAACGGCAGCAAGGTGGTCAAGGGTGGTCTTAACGTTTACTACCAACCACTTGTTGAACATTTAAAAAGTTATGCTAATAGAAATAGTGGTCCAATAGAGCCTCCGAAAAACTTCGTGCTCATTATCGACGAAATTAACCGAGGGAACATATCAAAGATATTTGGTGAGCTAATTACGTTGATTGAAGATTCGAAGCGCTCATTTAATGGGGGGACAGAATCTATTGAAGTCATATTACCCTATTCCGAGGCTTCTTTATCAGTGCCTGCAAACTTGTATCTAATCGGAACGATGAACACAGCAGACAGATCCCTCGCGATGATGGATACCGCACTCAGGCGTCGTTTTGATTTCGTTGAAATGATGCCTAATTACTCACTTTTGTCGGGGCAAGTGGTAAAAGGCATTCAATTAGATGCATTACTGCACAAGATGAACGCAAGAATTGAGGCCATGTATGATCGTGAGCACACCTTGGGGCATGCCTTTTTTGTTCCTGTCGTAAAGGCTATTCAAAAGGGTGATGAAGCTAACGCTTTTAACTCACTGAAGCTGGTGTTCCTCAATAAAATCATTCCGCTTCTCGAAGAATATTTCTTCGATGATTGGAACAAAATCCGTCTTGTATTGGGCGATAACCAGAAGCCTGACGAACTACAGTTTGTGAAAATATTATCAACGAGTTTTGATGAATTGTTTGGATCGAATCATGAGTTGGATAGCTTTGTGAATCAAAATGAGACGTTTGATCTTGCCCTCCCGTCAGCTGATGTTTGGGATAATCCGCTCGCATATCAAAATATCTATAACCCAAAAGCTGAGTGACATTGAATGCAGGTAGGATATGAACAGGTTTTTGAGTTTGGCTACGTTTGCTCGGTTTGCAATGACAGAGCCATACCCAAAGTCAGTGTCATTCCAGAAAGAGCGTATCAATACCTGCGCCATTTGAGCCTATGTGATGATGACGAATCTAAGCTATTGCGTCTGAAAAGTGTTGGTGGTGTAGAAACTATACAGTTTCTCAACTATGTCGGCGTTATAGTAACGCCAGATGGTTTTCAGATAGAGATCTTGCCTAAAATAGTCAAACATGCGGAGCATAACGATGCGGTTTCAGATTCAAGACGATCGCTACTGAATATGCTTAGAACGCTCGGCATGTATCGTCATATTCAAACAGCCGCTGCACACCTTGAGAAGTACAAGATGCCGCTGCTTGAGATCTTCATCGGGCAGTTTCTGTCGAGTGTAAATCAGTTGGTTAAACGTGGCATAAAACGGGACTATCAGCCTCAATCGGATAATCTCTTCTATTTGAAAGGCAAATTGAATATCAATGCGCAGCTTAAACACAATCTCGTCCAACAGCATCGTTTTTGCGTTGATTATGATGAATACGTGCCTGATATCACTGTCAACAGGCTAATCAAAGCTGCGCTGCAAAAAGTCTTGTTGATGACGCGCTCTGCTCAAAATCAACGATTGGCGCGTGAGCTTGAGTTTGTTTTCGCTGATGTTAGTCCCATAACGGTGCAGGCCATATCAAAGGAAACGCTAAACTTATCTCGGGGCATGGAACATTACCAAGTGCCCGTTGCATGGTCACAGCTCATTTTAGAAGGGATCTCTCCGCTTTCTATGCGCGGCGATGCTCATGCCTTTTCGCTGCTGTTCCCATTAGAGTCGGTCTTTGAAAGCTACGTGGAGTCGGTCCTTCGACAAACACTACATCCACCATTCACCGTAAAAGGACAACTGCAAACATCACATCTTGCGACGTATGATGCGAAACGCATGTTTAGGCTTAAGCCCGATATTGCAGTCTACAACGGCGGCGAGCTTAAGCTTGTGCTGGATACTAAGTGGAAATTGATTGATGCCAGTAAAGCGAATGGAACCGATAAATTTTTACTCTCTCAGCAGGACTTCTATCAAATGCATGCCTATGGGCATAAATATCTTCAAGGTGAAGGTGATTTAGTACTGATTTACCCCTCGAATGATAAGTTTACTGCGCCACTGACTAGTGCGTTTGAGTTCTCGTCTTCACTCAGGTTATGGGTTGTCCCTTTTGATATCCATCATCAAACTTACGATGGAGACCGACTTAAACTACCTTCTCAACTAAATGGTCAGTTAACTCATGCCCCCGATATATCAATGGTGTTTTAAATCGATATGGCACAGATACTTAAGTTCACATATCCCACAGGTAAAATATTCATCGGCATTTGCTCTGATGAAGGTGGGGACGATTTTAGCGCATTTGATTGGCCAAAATATCGAGCTGAAATTGCCACGCTTCCAGTACATGAGCGAGTCGATTACACGATACGGCGACAAGTACTCTGGGAAAACCATGAGGTTTCCTCAGATGAGCTTTTCCAACGCTGGCAGGACATTGTCAGTGACTACAACGCCTCCGACCCGGAGGTAGGCTACAACATGCCCTCCGATAAGTTGAAAGCCGTTTGTAAGGCTGATGGGTGGAAGTTTGGTGTGGATGGGTGTCGCGCAGGTTGGTTTTATATCGGATCTCAAGGCTCTGACATCAAATACGGTATTGTAAAGACGATTACTGAGCTGTTTGACAGGTTTACAAATATTGCTGAAGTAGTCATCGATATTCCAATCGGCCTGTATGACGAAGGTGCACAAGCGCGTAGTTGTGATTCGCTAGCCCGCAAAGCACTCAAGCCGAGAGGCTCTACAGTGTTTCCTGCGCCAGTAAGGCCTTGTCTTTATGCAGACACGTATGAAGAGGCATGTCGGATCAGTGAGCGATTAACAGGTAAAAAGCTCTCGCAGCAAGCCTATAACATTTTTGCCAAAATTCGTGAGGTTGACGAGTTGTTGCAGCGTGATGCGTCTTTGCGTTCGGTGATCAGCGAGGCCCATCCAGAGCTCGGGTTTTGTATGTTAAACGGTGGTAACCCCTTGCTGACCAAAAAGAAAAATTCGGATGGGATCGCAGAGCGATTGGCATTGCTTAAGAGGTATTTGGAGTGGGCCCCCCAGTTGTATGAGGAAGCGACTAGTCAGTATGCTCGACAAGTGCTGGCAAAGGATGACATCGTAGATGCGATGAAGTGTCTGTGCATCGCTCAAGCGCCTGAGCGTGAGAAAGAAACAGTCCCCGCCCCAGTGATACATGATGGTCAAGGTATTGAGATGGCGATGCATATTTTTTCGCCTAGTCAGCAAACTGGAGACTGAGAGAGGAGTAGTATGTTTGACATTATTGGTGATGTCCACGGGCACGCAGACAATTTGCCCCAGCTGTGAAGAAAGCTAGGCCTGATTCGAAATAAGGCGGAGTGTGGTCGCACCTTTGCAAATTGACAATATAATAAATACAGGGAAAGTAAATAATGAATGTGACATATAAAGTAAGGATCGTTGTACCGGAGATTTGGTCTCAAGAGATTAAAGTTGAAGGCAACAAGGTAGAGAGGTTGCTGTTCACCGAAAAAGAAAGTGAAGTAACAATTATCCCAACAGAAACAAAGGGTGTATTGAAGGCAACAGTAGTTGATGATGCTAATCACGGCGATTATTTAATCATCAAAAATAATAAATGCGATACTAGCCAATATCCCGACTTACCTATCTTAAAAGTAAGAAAAACATCAGATTTTGATTCTATTTCAAAGGACACGAAACTGTCGTGGTTAAAGTCTCCGTCGGAATTTACTCCTAAACTCTCTCCATCTGAAGTAGCAAAATCATGGGTTAATAAATTCAGTTTCAGAGAAGAAAACGAAAAACTACTAATTCGTGGTCTTAGAACACCTCAGGTAGGAGCTTTACACGCGATATCGGCCGAGTTTTCAAAAAGTAATGTTGAACCTTGTACCGTTGTTCTGCCAACAGGCACCGGGAAGACGGAAACCATGCTTTCTACAACTATTTATCATAGATGCAGTAAAGTTTTGGTACTGGTTCCTTCTAATTCACTAAGGGACCAAATAGGCGAAAAGTTTAAGACACTTGGCTGCTTGAAAGAGCTGGGCGTTATAGAGCAAGATACGCTATACCCTGCGGTCACCAAGATTAAGCAGGGCATTAAATCTGTAGATGACGCAAATCAAATTTTAGATAGCTCAAATGTCATCATAGCCACGCCACAAATTCTCAATTCAAAATTTTCTAAGCCTGATGTGCTGACCACCCTTTGTGAGGGTTGCGATTACCTGTTCGTTGATGAAGCTCATCACATATCGGCTAAGAAATGGAATGAAATCAAGGAACAGTTTAAAGGAAAGCGCGTTTTGCAATTCACAGCAACGCCTTTTAGAAATGATACAGAGAGCCTTGGTGCCAAGATTATATACAACTACACCATGGGTGAAGCACAGCAAGCTGGATACTTTACAAGCGTCCAGCTAGAGCCTGTTGAAGAGTATTTCCAAGAGCAAATGGACGAGGCAATAGCCGAAAAAGCTCTTGTTTTATTGAATGAGGACCTCAAAGATGGCTATGACCACCTGATGATGGCTAGAGTTCGTAGTAAAGCGCGAGCGGAGCTTGTGTATAAGCTATATCAGCGTCTTGCGCCCGAGTTAAATCCAATATTGGTTCATTCAGATTTATCTAAAACTGAGCAGAATAGACGCTTAAATCTTCTTAAAGCTAAGACCTCTAAACTAGTTGTCTGCGTCGACATGCTTGGTGAAGGTTATGATCTTGCCAATTTAAAAGTGGCTGCAATTCATGATCACCATAAGAGTTTAGCGATTACATTGCAGTTTATTGGTCGTTTCACACGCGTATCGAGAGAGCAGAATCTTGATGTAGCAAAAGTCGTGGTCAATATCGCAGACCCCGGTGTAGAAGGCGCTTTGCAAAAACTGTATGCCTTAGGCGCTGATTGGGACGTTGTATTAAGACGTCTGTCAGAAAACCAAATCGAACGTGAAGTGCGTTTACAGGAAGTTGTCGATTCACTTAAAAGTGAAGGCGATCTTCATGACCAGCTCTCTCTGTGGAATCTTAGACCATCTCACTCAGCAATGCTTTTTAAAACCGATTGTGACAAATGGCAACCAGATAGATTTGCAGAGCTAGATCTCTCCTTCGATGAATACTGGCACTCAATATCAATGGAAGAGAACATTCTGGTGCTATTAGCAGTCAAAAGCACGGCGGTAAAATGGGGCCACTTTAAAGAAATTAATGATATTAACTACAAGATATTGATTGCTCATTGGGATGAAACCAGAAGCGCTCTGTTTGTATATTCCAATGATTACAAGCGATTCCAAGTAGAAAAGTTGGTCGAAAAAATATGTGGTGAAACTGCTTCGGTAATGTCTGGAAAACAAATATTCAATGTTTTGAACAACATTGAATACCCACTCGTGACAAACTTAGGTTCCGCTCAAAACGGTGCTATCAGCTTTACCCAGTTCTTTGGGCCAAACGTTACTGATGGATTAAGTGCTGTTGAAAGATCTGCATCAACACTGAGTAATATTGCCGCACTGGGTTATGAAAATGGTGAAAAGGTTTTGTGGGGATGCTCGGAAAGAAAAGGCAAAGTATGGTCACCACAGGCTGGCACTATAGCTGATTGGCTCAATTGGGTTAAGGATGCATGGGATAAAGTAGCCAATGGCGAGGCTGATGAGGCCAACATCACTCGCGATTTTTTACGCCCAACGAGAATTGATAAGCCTCACAATTTCAAACCTGTATCCATTCAGTGGGGAGAGCAGCTCCAGCAAAGATTCGAGGATGGCGTAAAGATTCATTTTGGCAATGAACCTACATTCTTGTACGAAGTGGATCTAAAGGTCAATTGGGATGAATCGAACAAGCGGCCCCTTTTGATTTTTCAGTCTGAAAAGAACAAAACTGTTTACGAACTGGTAATTGATGGAGAACTACCAAAGGGCTTCGAGTATGAGCTTAAGGAAGGCGAAGAAATTAAGGTCCAAATAGGCAACTCGGAAGAAGTGTCTTTAATCGAAGAAATGGTTAAAGACCCAATATTTATATACTACGCGGATGGGTCATTTTCCTACAACTGTTACTGGGTCGAAGTGAAAAACGATATCGGTATGTTTGACGCTGAGCACTTAACGCCTATCGAGTGGACGGTTGATATTACGAATGAGTCGATGGGACCCAGTCAGAAAACAGATTCTGTTCAGTATCAGACTTGGAAACTAATTGAAGATGATTTCGATATCATCATTAATGATGACGACAGTGGGGAAGCTGCTGACCTTGTCGCTCTTAAATCTTTACCAGATAAGATAATTCTGAGCCTATACCACTGCAAATACTCTCATGGAGCCACCCCCGGCAGAAGGCTGAATGATTTGTATGAAGTGTGTGGACAAGCTCAACGTTCGGTAAGGTGGAAACATGTTGGCTTAGCTTATGTCTATCGGCATGTTAAAAAGCGAGAATCAGCTTGGCGAGGTAAAGGGCAAAGTCGATTTCTAAAAGGCAACATTGCTACATTTGAAAATCTGAAAAATAGAGCGCGAACAACACCCATTGAGTTTCAGGTAACGATAGTTCAACCGGGTGTCCTTAAACCTTCAATCACTGAAGAAATGCTTAAGCTTCTGGGCACAACAGAGTTATTCATCAAGAAGACGACTATGGCAGAGCTACAAGTTTGGTGTTCTGAATAGCCCTACAGAAAATAGGATAAAAATAGTCTATGGAATTAACCAAACAATCTGATATTTGGGGTTACCACTACACTCATTTGGAACAGAAAAGACAGCGTTACGAGATCAAGGACGAGATATTAGCAAACTGCATCGGCATTGGGGCGGGTAGTTTAAAGTCAGTAGACAAGCCAATTGTGGGATTTAGTTACAACAAGGACAACGGTTATCAATTATTAGCATATCTAACTGAGCTTGCTTTAGGTTTTAAAAGGCTCCCTTGGTGCCAAGATAGAAGCTATCTCAGTTCTAAATGCAATGACGAAACTATTATCAATGCAATCTTAAATCAGCTCACCGAACAAAAGATTGATGAGTTGGTTGCTGAAGTGACGACGATCTATGCGCATACTCAAACTGAGCTGAAAAAAGCTGGCTTGAAAACAGTAAAGTTAGTTCGTCACATTGCAGCAACAGATAACGATTATGCACAGACAATCATGGGAATAAGAGACTGTGCTGAGATATTGGGTCTTGATTATATTGAATTCGAAATGGATACACTTAACTCTTTTTCGTGCGAAAACGGCGCATATAGCCATTTGTCTGATATTCAGATCTATCACGAGTTTGATGTTTCAGATGTTCTCTATTGCAGTAGTTTGCTTCACTTTGGCGACAAAAATTCTATTTTCATGGAAAGTGGAGAGTGGGTCATAATCAATCGCTCGGCAAACGGAGTTATACAGCTACCAATTGACTCGGTCACATATGATAAGACCAAATGGCTAGATGGACTCAATCTTGAGTCAAGTGTTGCTAAGGCACAACAAGTTATCGCAGAGAGGACTCCTTTTCATATCAGGCAAGAATGGGATTTTGACAACAGCTATGCTTCTTTCGGAAAACGTCCTAGCTGGAAAAGGAAACTAGCGGAGTTTCTACTCAAATGACCGTGAGGGTATTATGAATCCAGAAGACTACCTTATATTTTGCCAAGCAGAACTGCAAAAAAGCTTTGAGCGCAAGAGGGCAGGCAAGCCGGACGATTGACTCAAATACCACGCTGAAGGGCTTCTCTATGCGGCGCGATTAATCGCGCTGACATCCGCCAAGCGGGTCAGTGAGATGCTTGAGACAGAGCGTCTGGCGGTCTTTGGCGAAAGCGTGGCGGCGCGACAAGCCCGTAAGGCCGGACTGACGGAACTAAATGAAACCGAGCCCGATGCCTATTTCGACATTGACGCCGTTGAGCGAAAACCTCGCTAAATCAGGAGGATGTGAAGGGCATTGAACATAACACCGGTTATTAGTTCATTACCCTTTCACTGTCAGGACCACCTTTAATTACGTCTGTGTTATCACTATCAAAAGCACCTCAATCAAACGCAATTTCAACCTCTCAACAGCCACGACTTTATTAGCGTACTGCGTTTTCTCCTGTTATGCGCATTGGCGCAATGCGAACCCCAACACCCACAGAAGCACTAAGTTTGGGATCACGGGAGATGAAATAACTTCAAACGTCAAGGCTTGTTCATCCATTATTAGACTCACACTTCAACAAGTAATCTTATCGAGTGTACAGCAAGTGTTTACCAAAGGAGAAATGGATAAGCGCTGTTATCCGTTTCTCCTATATGGGAAGCAAGCAAAGCACAGTCTGGCCATTCCGTTTTCATGTTTGAGATAACAATACATGCACTTTGGTTTTAGACGAAGTGCAGCTTTTTCTTATGTTGAGTAAAAAGGCGGCATAACAAGGTGAGTAGTTCACCTGTTTTGTCTCTAAGGTGCTCGTGAGGAACTATGCTTGCAAGACTGTTCTTTTGGAGCCCTTATTATGTCCGTATCCATTTTGATTCCTGCTGAACTGTATGAGGCCATTTGGTCTACGCCTTCAAGTCACCTTGCAACACGCTGGTGTCTAAACGACCATGCACTGGGCCATCTCATTGATAGTGTTGGCATGCCTCGCCCTAAAAGCGCGTATTGGGCCCAAAAAGCGTAAGGTAAGTCTCTGACAGTGAGTGCTATGCTAGACACACTGTCACCCACACGGATCATCGATTTGACACCACTACAATCGACAAAACGAGAAAAAACAAGGTTAACATCAGCGCCACTGGCCACACCCACCACCTCATTGCGAGCCTATCCTTTACTCAAGGGAATAAAAACCTCGATGAAACCCCCGTCGTTTAAATATGATTTTTTGATGGTACAAGCTTATAACAACGACTCAGTGGCTAGGTTAGATGTCTCACCAGCGACGCAGTCAAGAGCCATTGTCATTTTGCACACATTATTCTTTCATTTTCAGCAAAAAGGATGGACCGTGTCTGGGGACAAGCATCGCTATGCCAAGCGGTTAACAAATATTGTGAAAATTAACGATGAGTCAGTACCATTTAGGCTGCGAGAACGCCTTCGTCAGGTGCCTCGCGAATTAGACAAAAAAGAGCAGGAAGAGAAAGCCAAGGGCAAGTCCATTTGGCACGAGAAAATCAATATACCTAGTGGTTGTTTACAGCTCATTGTGGAAGGGGCTCTGCCACGCGGTTCCAAGGGACTGTTTGAAGACAATGCCACACTGACGCTTGAAACCCAATTGGCGCATGTAATCAATACTCTAGAAAATTCTGCTGAACATATGAAAGTGGTGAGGGCCGAGCGAGAGGCAGAAAAGCAGCGCTGGGAAACGCAGCGTCGTCAAAAAGAGGCGATAGAGCAACGCGTCAGAACTCAACACGCGCGTATTAACACGTTCACAGAGTTATTTACGCAATGGCGACGTGCCAATGATTGCAGAGCGTTTATTGATGCGCTTCTCAGTGCACCTGTTTATCAAGGGTGTATGCAAGAAGAAAAAGCGCGTTTTATGGTATGGGCGAATGAGATTGCGGATGCTATAGACCCCACTGTGAATGGTTCAGCTTCAGCCTTGTTACAAGCTGGCAAGGAAGACAACTCGATAATGGCTGAGGCAATACGTCGATATCAAAAAGCCACTCGTACGCAATAATAAAAAAGCACATAGCATCAAAGAAGAACGTAGAAGGAGAAAATCGATATGACCTTGTAAGCACCGTGGTAACTTAACAGTTATCGTATATCTTATCAGTATGAGAAAACTTTACGTAGCGAGTGATTTAACACGTATTTCTTCTGACGGGGCTATCAGTTTTCAGCTGACTTGCAAAAGCGTTCTATATCGAAAATATCTTTCAATATCTTCTTAAGCCAGCTCGTCAACCTCTACATTAATCAACGAAGATAGCAATGCGGAATCAAGTCCCTGTAGCGTCTGGTACTCATTTTGTGTTTACTGCCGGTAATCACGTTGTGAAAAGCGACAACTGATGACTGTCAGTAATCATTAAGTGGTTACTGTAACCGAAGAACGCGCAGAAGGCCTTCGCGATGAAAAATAACTATCGTCGATTAGTGTCGGCCATAGTTCATTCCAGCCTATTTTAGCTGCTAAACTTATAAGACTTTTTGTGATTAATGAGGAATAAAAATGGATCAGCGTGAGTGCAAGCCTGAAGTGACAATCGAAGCTCTAGAGGCAGAGATAGCCGATCTTATCGATGACCCTGTGCTCAGAGAAGAATGGCTCAATACGAATATTCCCGTTCTGGAATTAAATGGGCCTAAGAGCTACTTCAATACTCCCACGGATAGAGCGAGGCTCATGCAAGTTGTGCTTGAAATGAAATTTGGTGAGATGGCTTAAGCGGCGCTTATTCAAACGCCTCCTTACGCCAATAATTGCATAAGCTCCCAAAGCAAGTTTGCTCTCGACAAAATAATAACAACTATTATGACGTTCATAAAAACTTCAATTCTGATACTTCAGCGAGTCCGCTTGAAATGATTTTACCGCGCTCACACGCAAGTTTTAGTCCTTTGTCCTTTGAGTAAGCATAACAACATAGCCCCAAGAGCGAGACATCGGCTTAGTTACACGCCATCAAAAGCTAACAATGAGCAGTTTATTTGTTTTGTCGTTTTGAAAAAAGACTCTGAACTAAGTAGCTCAACACCTATAAAAATTTCTTAAAGTCTTCGTGGTATATTGTTCCAATTCGCACCCATATAGACTCAAGGTTAGGAAAGACAGCAGCATTGGAATGAGTGAACTCACATTGTTAAAAACTACAGCGATGATAAGTTTTGGTAGCCACAAATCACCAAAACCACGTCGCTATCACTATAGCTCATAAATCAATAACAAACCTTCAAGCAGCGAAAAAGTACGCTCAACCAAATGCGCCCAGTACTTAGTCATCTAGTTCGAACAGCTCAATAATTTGCAAAAGCTCTTTATTCGAGAGGCGTCGTAAGCTCAGTCCAGAGACGACTTTCCAAAACGTATCGGACTTAGCTACTTTTTGCAGCATATCAATATCTGCATACCCGGCAATAAACAGCGTCCGTTCAACGTCAATATTATACAGCTGACAAAGTTGCTCCAAAAAATCTCTCGCTGGTCTATATCGGCCGTTTTCAATTTTGTTTATAAAGCTACGCTTTACACCAAGACAACAAGCTACTTCAGTTTGGGTAAACTTTTTTAGAGGAGATCCATTTTTCGGTGATGATACTGGCCCAGATGTTGTCGCTTTTAATCTTTCACGATGTTTTCGAAGGAAGTCACCGAGTATTTTGTTTCGTGATTCATGATACAAATTTTTTGATTTTGGTAAGGGCATACTACAGGTTGCTTATATTTTGTTCGAATTAAAAACGTCTGGTTTCATAGATTCTGGAATGAAGTGTTTCTTATAATTTAATTCATCAAAAAAAAGATAATTTATAACTTTATGTTATTTATGCGTTTTTCCGAAGTATAGCGTGAAATATTAACTGTAGTGAACTAGGCGCTGAGCTATTCTACCTATTTAATGCAAAAAAAGATATTTAAAACAATGGGTTAAAAGTCTTTAAAAAATTTGCTGTCTCCTCATTTGACGTCTACTAATTATTACCTACGACGAAATTTGAAGAGGTAGTAAACATGCAAGACAAACCGAAACAAAGGAAAATGCGCTCAGAAGCACGAAAACGGATCCTGCTTCCAAAAGCAGAGTGGAAACGCTATCGAAAATGGCGAAAAGACATAGAGGTAGGTCCGTACCGACCTTTCTTTGAAACCCATCAACTCCACTCGACGGGGCGTAAACACAAGTTTTTCTGTCCAAAGCAGCAACGAATTGTGCATTTGATGTCAGATGGTGAGTATAAGGTATATCAGGACATGATTTGGCGCCCTGACGTGGTGTCTATCGACGAGCAGTACGCCCTTGACATCAAAGAGACGTGGAAGATTTGTCAAGAACTCAAGATTCATCACCCATATGAGTACCAGCGCGATATTCATCACATTATGAGTACTGATCTTATCGTGACACTAAACCGAAGCGGAGCGTTGGTTAAAAGGGCACACCCTGTCAAATACGAGATAGAGCTGGGTGCCAATTCCCGGACTAATAACAAGCTTAAAGTTGAAACGGCATTCTGGACGGCTCGGAATATTCCATGCGAGCCGATAAGCGCTGTCAGGGTCGATAAAAATTGGATAAAGCATCTTGATTTTCTATCGATGCACTATGATCCATCTCTGTCGAGTAATGAGCTAACGCAATTCAGTGGGTTGTTTGCAAAGCGTTGGGCTAAAGCACCAAAACTACCACTGCGGGCCATACTTACTCAAATAGCGCAATTGATAGGTGTCCATCAATTCACGGCAGAGAAAGTTTTTAAAAACGCGACCTTGGCTGGTCTTATTCCTCTCAAAGCACCTGTGCCACTGGTGTACCACAAGCCAGTTTTGTTGGCTTAGGGAGGGGGAATGCCGGTAAGACTTACACTTGTAAAATTTAAAGATACTTTTGATATTCACGCTGGATTTGGAAAAAAAGACGATGTTTTCGGCATCTGTTATGTCGATTCCCAGACACTTAGTGTTGGGGTTGCCAACTACACCCAGTATTTGGGGTACTCTCATGATACTGAGACTTTCGAACTAAAAAACCGTCAGGCACAGCCGTCTAAACCTCGCCTTTTCAGTCGCACTGAATTTGCCGAGGCCTTCGATATCATTAAAAAAGGTGATGATGCGCAAACCATTATAATGCCGCAATTTCTGGGGCTGTCTGATGAGGAATTACTAACCATTCGAACGAAAGAATGGTTAAGCCGCCGTGATAAGGCGTTAGAGGTAATTAGGCCATTACTGCCCCAAGAGCATTATGAGCTCAGTTATTTTGTGATGCGATATCTTAGAGGTGAAGCGCATCAGGAAATAAAACAATATTGTTTAGAGCGAGGTCATGGGTCTACCACAACGATTACTCGTAAACTAAATCTTTATATTGTATTTGGTTTCACAGCGAATGCGTTGTTGCCATTTGGTTTTGAATTTTGTGGTACTGAAAAGGCAGGTATTTGTAGAAATAGTAAAACCAAGACCAACAAAAATACCAAACGCAGGAAACGTGGGCGCCCCGGAATTTATTCTGATTACCGAGGGGTGAACGAGTCAGACAAAAGGATCATTAAAGACTTGGTCCGCGATAACAGAGTATCTATTCGAGGTGGAAAATTAGATATTTCTCGGCTTTACGATGAGTATGTTGTTCGCTATGAAGATAAATACAACTTACCTCACGTAACAATTAATCAGCAACGAGACTATGAATTTTCATATCCACAAAGTGAAATCATATCGCAGGATACGTTTAGGTATCATTTCAAACAGCTTCTGCCTCCAGAAATGTTTATTAAATTTAGGGATGGTCAGCATAAGTTTGACAAAGACCACAGGCCAAAGCGTGGAGACGCAAAAGATGGCGTCGTAGGTGCAGGCCATGTTGTTGAGTTCGACCATACGCAATTAGATATACACGTAAGAATGCCTTATGTGCATGATAGGCGATACTCTGCTGGGCGTCCTTGGCTAGTGATTGCCAAAGACGTTTACACCAAATTTATTCTGGGCTTTCACATCAGTTTCAGACCACCATGTTGGGATAATATCGCGCAATGCATTATTAATTGCATCGAGGACAAAGTTGAGTTTGCTGCCCGCTATGGCGTCGATTTAACTGAGCTAGACTGGCCATCGCGTCATCTGCATATGCTTTATAAAATTGACAATGGCGTTGAGTATCCACACGAGCAGGAAAGTGAAATTATGGCTTCGCCCTTTAAGTTTCAGGGAAGTCAGCAGGTTACAAAAGGACGTGGCGATCTCAAGGCTGACTCGGAAAGTTCACTTGGAATACTCAACAGAATTGTCTCCAACAATCACGGAGGTATTGATAAAGACAAAGATGCTATGGAGCAAGACGCAAGTCAACAAGCGCTGTTAACGATTGAAGACATCACCGCACAGTTAATAGATGAAATTGTGTTGATGAACAAAACAGCAGACCGCGAGTGTTCATTAGACCAAGACATGCTTGCAGCAAATGTTGATCCTACGCCACTTGCCCAATGGAATTACAGTATTAAGCATCAAATGTCGGGTGGAAATCCAGTGCCTAAAGCGCAAATTCCGGCGCTTCGATACACGTTGCTACCAAAACAAATAGCACGCATTGATGCTGACGGGATCACGCTAAAAAAATATCCTCAGCTGCAATATGACGGTGACTTCAAAGAGCTAGAAAGTTGGTATTTGCAGAAAAAGCATAAGGTTTCAGGTGCGAAGACTGAAATCAAGGTGGCTGTAGCCAAAGGCAGCGTAAAGCGTGTCTATTATCGGGAGAACAACACAATTTACCCACTTGACCTAAAGACACAATATTCGCAATTTGAGGATATGAGCTTTTTTGAACTTGAGCAGTCTGTGAAGGCTCGTGAGCAAGTGCAGCGCGATAGAAAAAACAGTCAGCGGGCAGGACGTGTGTATAACAAGCGACGCCAGAAGGCGCGTATTGAGGCTAACCAAAAAGAATTAGCGGACGTGCCTGCTAATTCGCAGCGGACTTATCAAAAGGAAACCCAAAAGCACAATCGCATTATGCGTGACGAACAAGTCCGTAGAGATGCATCCAGAGCAGATGAGCTCATGTCACCAGATTTTCCTGAGCAGGATGCATATGCTTCAGGGCCTACTTCATCCGAATCTACAACACCGACCAAACCAAAATCATCAAGGGAGTTTTACTAATGTCATTTGCCGAACCCCAAGAATGGTATCCAGCTGAGTATCGCACGCACTTTGATATTGAATGTCAGGGAAATCCACTCATCGAAACACTGTATCCTCAATACAGTGAAGCGGAGTTTCTGGGTTTTATCACCAACACACCGGAACTGCCCTATAACTTTTTCAACCTGCCATTTGAGCATGCGCAACGTGATATAAAGCGACTAGAAAAAGCGTATATTCCATCGCCACTTGATTATGAAATATATCGTCATATTCACAGTGAAATGGTCAACGGCTATGTGCATCGAAACCCGATAACACCCATGCAGCAGGCAAAAATGCTTGGCGTCGCACGAGGTAAATTTGTGCCAAACCCTCACAAGAATAAACAAACAGCGAGTGGCAGTTGTACTTTGCTATCCGGCATATCTGGTATTGGAAAGACTGAAAGAGTGCAACTTATCCTTAGGCTGTTTCAGCCCGTAATTAGACACGAGTTCTATCAAAAGCACCCTCTAATTATTGACCAAGTGCCCACAGTGTCTTTTGAGATATCAAACTTGAAAAGTATTAAAGCGCTTGGCGTTAATTTTTTTAGGGCCATTGATAAACTCCTTGGTACGAAATATACGCAACAGTGGTACAAGGGCAAACAAGGAACCTATGCATTTCTAATTGAGATGCAACTACTCGCTGAACGATTCGGAGTTGGCATAACACACATTGATGAATGCCAAAAATTGCTGGCAGAAGCGAAAAAAGACGACTCGCCTACTATTCAATATCTGGAATCGCTTTTCAATAACGTAGGTGTGCCCATTATCATGACTTGCACCGAAGAGGGTGTTGAGCTTTTTGATACCGACAGTGATTCCGATGATGGTTCGCTCGACAAGTTCACGACATGTCGTCGTCTCACCTCTGGGCGGGACATTCGGTGTGAAAGACTGTCTCTTTTTGATGATGAGTTTCAACAGTTCATTGATTGCTTTCTCCCACCATATTTATTTGACCGCACGCCCGCCCGATCTGAGGAGTTTAAAGCTCAATTGTATGATTACAGCCAAGGCGTACATCAGGTATTGAACAAACTGTTGCGTCTATTTCTGGATAACCTCCATCGCAAACGTCCTGAAGCGAGTCAATACAGTGATGTTCTCAAGGCCGTTTTTGATAATCAGTTTCGAAAACTCAAGCCTGCGCTTTGCGCATTAAAAAACAAGAGTGCTCAGGCGTATGAATTGGAAATGGAGAAACTCAGGGACTACAAAGAGGATGAACTATCTCAGATGCGAGACGATAAGTTTGAATTAGCCGGTGAGCCTCTCGAACCACGGACCTTACATACTAGCGTAAAAGGACCGCGAGTATGTTCGGAGAGGGAGTTGAGAAAACTATGACTTCATCAAAGCCTCGTTTTTTTCCGGTATTGCTTGATGGCGAATTTTTATACGGAACGATAACAAGATGGGCGGTTACTCAATCAGCCGTCCCCAAAATGCAATCAATTAACTCGAGAAAAGTGAAAACAAAAAACGCAACAGTGGACATCAGTGGCAAATGGATTGAGGTTGTTTCTACTATGACATCTGTCGACTTTACCCAATATGGTTCTGTATTAGAAAAAGCTACTCAATTGGCTCTCTACAATACGTTTTTTAATGAACGACGACCGCTTACCTACGCCCTGCCGGGTGAATATGCAGTTGCCACTGAAACAGCGCATAGTTTCCTGCGATATTGCCCTGTCTGTTTGAAGGAAAGTGTGTCGACGTCTGGGCTTGGCTTTTGGAAAACCCTTCACCAGTCGCCGTTGCTACTGAGATGTCCTTTCCACAACACGAGATTAATCGCTTATCAAAAGGCAACGGCTGAGTTTCGCCGTCCATACTTACTTGAAATTAATGGTATTACTGATTTATGGCATGAAGAAGCGTGTTCAATTGACGCTCTTACTGATTTTCAGCAATGGTTAGAAACGCTGGCATTGAATAAAAAATTGTACCAGTGCCGAGGGTTAGCAAATTCGATTATTCAGCACCTCACTACGCTTTTAGGCACGCCTGACGATATTCGACAAGCCAGAAAAAGAAATACTAAACAGGTAGATTTCGATACTTCTGCTTTTGCGTACAAGGTTAGACAAGCCGGATATGAGGCGTTTCTTAAACGGGGCACTCGTTCCATTAATGAAATAAAGAGAGATCCTAAGTTTAGCCTTACTCAGATACTTTCACACCGCAAACGCTACTCGCCTGTCTTTTACCTTTTGCTAGCATGGGTGTTTTTAGGCCCCGGCTTTATCGAATCGCAGACAATAGAACATAACGAGAGTAAGTGTGCGTAGTGTTCAACTGGGACGCTTTTTCCCAAGGCCATTTGCAGATGAGGCGCTGTTTAGCGTGATCCAGAGGGTCGTCCTTACGCACGGGGGAGGAAAGGATAAGCGCATCGTATCAGCACTATTTGGCTCACGCTCTCTTCAGTTTTGCTCGCAATTTCCTTCCGTCATTCCTCACTTAAAAGGCCAAAGTAACATTCCTTGCGATAGTTGGATTACAGAACACACTGTGTTGCCAATTTATCGCCTTTTTACCCCTCAAAAACGGTATGAGAGTGCAGTCGACGCGCTTAAAGTTGGCAAAGGCAACCATGTATTTAAAGTGCTCGGTATCACTGCGTCCAGAGAAAAGCTTACGCCTATAGCGAAATATTGCCCGCAGTGTGCACAGGCAGATGAAAAGAACTCTGGATTAGCATATTGGCATATCGGACACCAGTTACCCGGTTTAACCCACTGTGTTTTTCACAATGAACGTTTGTCTGTCATGTATCTTAGTAGGAAGAAATTTGATGTTTGGCCTATAGTCAGCGATAGTAAATCGATAAAGGCACCCGAAGGTAGCGAAGCTGAACGTCACTTGTCATTGCTGATTAATGAGTCATTTATATTAGGCAAGACTGTAGGCCTGATACCTGATCTATATGAGCGTTACTTTTCAAGGCTGATCGCAAGAGGATTTACTACATCTTGTGGACATCTCAGGCTGCAACAGTTGCGGACAGAAATGTCAGCTTTCTGGCAAGGGCTGTCATATCATCCGTGTTTTAAGGATGCACTCTCAACGCAGCACAGCCTTCCATTTCCCTCCAATCTTTTTGCCTATCAAGACGTTTGTCATTCCCCCATCAAACACTTGCTTCTGATAGGATTCTTGTTTGGTGATATCGCTACGCTAATGTCATTTACAAATACCTCAGAACGGGTAAAAAAGTGTCCGCCAGTGACAAAGGTTCGGAAGCCAGAAGCTGACATTGAGGCGACCATTGTAGATGCATTGACAAGTGGACTGAGCTTAAGGAAAGTGTCAGAAAAGTTTCGTGTATCTATCGGATTTGTTAAAAAAGTGGCTGTAATACACAAAATTGAACTCGATCTTCGTCCGCAGAAGATATTTAGACCAGAGCAAGATGAAATAATCGACAAACTGGCTCTTGGTTATCCAACTCAAGATATTGCCAAGCAGTGTCATTGCTCAATAGGAGCTATTGAAACGATTTTGAGCCAGCACCCAGATATTGTTGAGTTGAGAGCAGATACTCGAAAGCAACGAAAGCGTGAGCGAATGCGCTTATCTCTTTTGACTACGATCAATGAGTTACAAAGCCCGCGACGCAATGACATAAAATTAAAAAATGGGACAGCTTACATGTGGTTGTACAAACATGACAAAGTTTGGTTATACGATCATCTGCCCGCTCAAATACCAAGATGTTACCGACGTAGTAAGATCTGAACAGTCTGAGGGTAACATTACTTAAAATGCCAATAGCGTAGTTGGGATACCAACCTCGCTCACGGTTTCATATCCAGCCGTGACATTCGACATGTCAGAATTTCAAATTAGTAGACTTAAATACTTGTAAATATCCCTTTTTGGCACTAGCCTTAGAATTCAAGGTTTATTATTTATTAAATTAATAAAATCAGTATGTTGGTGTTTGAAATTTGACATAAATTGTTGTTTCTTAAGCTGTTCACAAACTAATTTTTGTGAGCTTTATGAGGCTCTTTGTATAATTTTTGGTGTTCACAAACTTATTTCATTTGTTACTGCCCTCTAGCCTTTATTCTATAAGGGGTGTGTTCACAGACTTATTTATATTTCGTCAGTTGGTTTAGTAGCTTTGCTGCTAGAGCTTGATTGATTTTAAGGCGAACCTGTTGGTTCGCCTTTTTTGTTTGCCCAGCGAAGCTGGCAAACCCGTCAGGTTGAAAGAAACCTGAATCACCCTGACTGAGGGGAAGATAATCCGAATGGCAAGGGCGTTG
>NZ_JAKRFB010000047.1:0-32717 GCF_022348315.1 Alteromonas sp. MmMcT2-5
GCTAAGGTGTAATCACGCTGTGTGCGCTTAGGCCTTTGATTACTTGAAGTTGTCATAAAGAAATCCTCTTTATGTCAACGTATTTTAGGACGGGACATAAAGCATTAAAAAAGCCGCTTTAAAAAGCGGCTTTTTGTTATATCAAAGAGCGTCTTACATTAATCAGCGGCATCAATATTATGCACATCAAGATTGCTAAGCTCTGCTTGTACCACTGGCGCTTTTCTTGACGCTTCACCGCGCGACATATCAATTCGCTCAAGGTACTCTTGGTCGATATCCGCAGTAATATAGTTCCCATCAAAAACAGACGTTTCAAAACGCTGAATGGTTTCGTTCTCTTCGCGAACGGCATCCACCAAGTCAGAAATGTCTTGGAAGATAAGGCCATCTGCTTGGATAAGCTCTGCAATTTGATCGATTTCACGACCATAAGCAATCAGTTCGTTTGCCGATGGCATATCAATACCATACACATTTGGGAAACGAATTTCTGGAGCAGCTGACGCAAAGTATACTTTCTTCGCACCTGACTCACGCGCCATCTCAATGATTTGACCCGATGTAGTACCGCGCACGATAGAGTCATCGACAAGCAGTACACTCTTATCTTTAAACTCAGATGAGATTGCGTTTAGCTTACGGCGTACTGATTTTTTACGCATGGTTTGGCCAGGCATAATGAAAGTACGGCCAATGTAGCGATTTTTAACAAAGCCTTGGCGATATGGCAAATCCAGTGTGTTCGCGATTTGAAGCGCCACATCCATCGACGTTTCAGGAATAGGAATAACCACGTCGATATCCAGATCTGCCCATTCGCGCTTAATTTTTTCACCTAGCTTACGGCCCATGTTTACACGCGATGCATAAACTGAAATGCCATCTATAAAGCTATCTGGGCGAGCAAAGTAAACAAACTCGAAGATACACGGAGAGGTTACTGGTTTTTCGGCACACTGTCTGGTGTGCAGTTGACCTTCTTCGGTAATGAATACCGCTTCACCTGGCATTACATCGCGCACAAACTGGAAGCCAACAGCATCAAGCGCAACGCTTTCAGATGCCACCATCCATTCCTCACCCAGCTCGCTCATACGCTTACCGAGTGCTAGAGGACGAATACCGTGCGGGTCGCGAAACGCTACAATACCTTGGCCGATGATCGCCGCAACGACTGCGTAGGCACCACGAATTTTCTTATGAACTTTCGTTACCACTTCAAAAATGTGTTCGGCACTTACGCTTAAACCTGCTACCTGCTGCAGTTCATGCGCAAGAATGTTAAGCAATAATTCTGAATCTGAGGTGGTGTTGATGTGGCGGCGTGCAATGCGGAATACTTCTTCCTGTAGCTCATGGGCGTTGGTGAGGTTGCCGTTATGAGCAAAGGCAATACCAAACGGCGAGTTCACATAAAACGGTTGCGCCTCTGCAGAGCTTGATGTACCCGCGGTAGGATAGCGAACATGGCCAATACCCATGTTGCCAGAGAGCCTCTTCATATGACGCGTATGGAAAACATCTCGAACCAAACCATTTGCCTTACGCAAATTAAACATATTTTGGTCGATAGTCATTATGCCTGCGGCATCCTGTCCACGGTGTTGAATAACCGTTAGACCGTCGTACAGTGACTGAGCTACGGGCGTTTTACCAACTATTCCGACTATACCACACATGTGCGTTACCTATTTCAAGCGGGATTTAAGAAACTGGAGGAGTCTTTCACATAGCTGAAAAACCACTCAATGATGACACCAAACTCTGGAATGAGTACCGATGCTTGCCACCAATCTGAGGAAGCTGCACCAGTAAAGGTATCCATAAAAAAGAGCAATGCGCTAACTATAAGCACGCCACGCAGTGCGCCAAAAACTATACCGAGGGCCCTATCTGTTCCAGACAGCCCAGTTGCCTGAACCAATTGGCTAATCACGTAATTGATCATGCCGCCAAGAATGAGCGTGGTGACAAACAATGCTGCAATTGCAGCACCGTTTTTTAAGTAAGGATCGTCAATGGCTGTGAAGTAAACGGCGAGGTCAGCGTAGAAGTTGCTTGAAATAAAGAGTGCAGCAAACCATACCACTAACGAGATGGCTTCTTTAACAAACCCTCTGATCAGGCTTATTAAGGTAGATACCGCAATGATACCCAGTATGGAAAAGTCTACCCAGTTCATCGTCTCTTTATTGCGTTGATGTTGCTTTTTATCGTAAAGCAACGAGCCTTTGGCGAGATGGCGCGCATTCTAACAGAAGATAAAAATATTACTAGTCTGTAATACCAATCCCTGTTGCTCTGTCCGTGCTTAATTCGACTAGCGCCAGGAACAATGCGCACTATTCAACTTTGAACGTAGTGACCTTACCTTTAAGACTCGTGAGTTCCTTTAAGTGAGGTAGTGCCGATTCCAGTTTTTTCTTGTCTAAATCCGGGCCAACGAAAACTTTATTAAGCGGGCCAGAACTGGTTTGAATTTTGCGACTAAACGCACGATACCCAGCCTTTTCCAGTTTCGTCAGCAGTGCCTTCACGTTTTTCTCGTGTCGGAAACTGCCAAGTTGAATAACCCAACCAGCGTCATCGTCTGCGACACTTTTTGTATTAACCACCGTTTGGCTTGCGAGATTGTCCTCTTCTTCAAAGGTTTTCACCGCTGGCGCTTTTGCGGTAGTGGCTTCACCTGCACGACCACTTTCCCCTGCGCCAGAAGAATCCAAATCATCATCTAATGCCGTTTCATCTTGAATTTCAACCGCTGGCACCGCAGCTTTCGCCACGCGCTCTGATGGAAACGATTCTGGCTCTACGATGGGCTTTTTAGGCGGATTAGCAGGTACAGAGACAAAAGGTTCTCTGTTTGTTTGCTTTTTGCCATCAAGAAAGTCTGGTAAAAAGATTACCGCTAGGGCGACAACAATAATTGTCCCCACCAGTCTATTCTTTAATGCCGATGTCACTGTGCTCTCCTGCTTGAATACACGGTTTTACTCTACAATGCGCGTGTTAGTTTTGCTCAGCAAGCACGTCTGCTACGGTAACAAAAGAACCAAAAACGAGAATAAGTTCACCAGTTTGATAATCTGCAAGCGCGCGCTGATATGCCGAGGTCACGTCCTGAAACGTGTCTATATTCTCTATGGTTGTGCCGGCATTAACAAGTGCATTTTCAAGTACTTCTGCCTTGCAGCCCCGAGGACCACTCGTTGACGCTACGTACCACTTGGCATTAAGTGTCGCCAGTGGCGCTAAGGTCTCTGCAATAGACTTATCTTTTAGCATGCCCACCACAACGCGCATTTGGCTTACATCGTAACGGTTTAGCCAATCTTGCATAGCTGTCGTCGCTTGTGGATTATGGGCAACGTCTACAACTACTAACGGGGAATCACTAATAGTCTGCTGGCGCCCCGGCATGGTGGTGTTCTCAATAATATCTCTTACCACGCTTTCTTCGGGCAGCAAATCTAGTAGCTCCAGCGCGGCCAACGCTGTACTCGCATTTTGAAGTGGAATTTTAGGATAAGGTAGCGACGTATAACTATTGCTCTTCCCTTTCCAGCTCCACTCACTGTAATCACTTGCTACCACTGTTTCGAAATCTTGTGTAGCCCAACGTACGTTAGCTTGTAGCTCGTTAGCCACATCGTAAAGCGATGATGGAGGAAACAGTTCACCAACCACTGCATTGCCGTTTTTGCGCATAATGCCCGCTTTTTCCCGAGCAATTTTTTCGCGGGTGTTACCAAGCCAATCTTGATGGTCAAGATCGATAGTCGTAATAACAGCTAGATTGGGATCAATAATGTTGGTGGCATCCAAACGTCCGCCCAGGCCTACTTCAAGAATGACCACATCAACAGCCCATGACTGCATCATTTTCATGGCAGCCAGTGTACCGAACTCAAAGTAAGTTAGAGTAATAGGTTCGCCACCGGTGTCTTTTCGCGCATTTTCAACAAACTCAAATGCATTTACAAATTCATCGGCAGGCGGTAATTCGCCGTTGTAACGCACGCGTTCACGATAGTCGGTTAAATGGGGGGAACTGTATACCGCAACACTTTTGCCTTGCGAAAGCATGGCCTGCTCAAGTAAGCGGCACGTTGTGCCTTTACCGTTTGTGCCTGCTACAGTAATAACCAAAGACTGGCTGAGTGAGAGTGCCATGGCATTGGCCACTTCTTTCACTCTGTCTAGCCCCATATCGATGGCGCTAGGATGAATAGATTCTAGGTAGGATAACCACTGGCTCAGGCTTTTTTGCGAAGATGAAGACGCTGAGGCGTTTTCTGCGTGTGGCGCTGAGCCAGTATTTAAATTGTTTTCGTTATTCACTAATTCTTATAATGCAACTTAACCAACAGGCTGTGTAATCTATCACGCATATCTCTGCGGTCAACAATCATATCAATTGCACCTTTCTCAACAAGGAATTCACTGCGCTGGAAACCTTCAGGCAGCTTTTCTCTTACTGTTTGTTCGATTACGCGAGGACCCGCGAAGCCGATAAGCGCTTTTGGCTCGGCTACGTTTACGTCACCAAGCATTGCCAAGCTTGCAGATACACCGCCCATTGTAGGGTCGGTAAGCACGCTGATATAAGGCAGGCCTTTCTTGCTCATTTTAGCAAGCGCTGCAGATGTTTTAGCCATTTGCATTAGCGACATCAGTGCTTCTTGCATACGCGCACCGCCACTAGCACTAAAGCAAATAAGCGGCATATCGTTTTCTAAGCATGCATTAACAGCAGCAACGAAGCGAGCACCTACAACCGATGCCATTGAGCCGCCCATAAACGCAAACTCAAAACACGCAACCACTACCGGCATACCTTTTAGCTTGCCCTGCATTACCACAAGCGCGTCTTTCTCGTTCGTTGCCTTTTGTGCAGCAACGATACGGTCTTTATAGCGCTTAGAGTCTTTAAATTTAAGTACGTCTTGCGGCTCGTGCTCTGCACCTAACTCAACGCGATCGCCATCATCTAGGAACGCATCGATACGGCGGCGTGCCGTAATACGCATGTGATGGTCACATTTAGGGCAAACTTCCTGAAGTTTTTCCAGTTCGCTCTTATACAGCACTGCTTGGCATGAACCACACTTCGTCCAGATACCCTCTGGTACGTTACCT
The DNA here is from genome assembly GCF_022348315.1 of Alteromonas sp. MmMcT2-5. Lineage (NCBI taxonomy): Bacteria > Pseudomonadati > Pseudomonadota > Gammaproteobacteria > Alteromonadales > Alteromonadaceae > Alteromonas > Alteromonas sp. MmMcT2-5. Next base: position 5,143 of record NZ_JAKRFB010000047.1, read on the forward strand.
TTGGTTGATGTTTGCGTGCGAGGAAGAATTTTTTGAATCCAGCTCATGGAAATTGAATCCTTTGTTTTTTGTTTGCCGACCGTGACGATTGATGTTTGTTCATACTTGTGGCCAACAACACATTAATTTTTTAAGTTTCATACTGTATTACAAAGAAAAAATACGTAACACAATAGAACAGCTACCTAATATAGCGCGCTATTAGACCACAATACAACGAAATGGAAAAAACAAAACTGGTCTTAGAAGTTGGCAAGGGATGATTTGAAGATACATGCTTCAATACAACCTGAGTTAACTGCTAGATGATGTGCAACTAACTCAGATTGAAAAATTTAAAGACGAAGGTAGATAGATTAGGCCTCTGGAAGGAATAGCGGCCCTAAAGGCGGTTTAGGCAAACCGTGCTCGTCAGGGTATGTGACGTCAACCAAGTACAACCCATTTGGCTTCGCCGTAGCTGCAGATTTACTTCTGTCTTTCAGGCTTAACAAGTGAGCTATCCAATTTACATCTTGCTCCCCTGCCCCAATCTCAACAAGCGCGCCCGTGATATTGCGAACCATATGATGCAAGAAAGCATTGGCGCGAATATCGATAATAACGTATCGCCCTTGGCGATATACGCATACATCAGTAACGTTGCGAAATGGTGTTTTACTTTGGCAAAGCGCTGCGCGAAAAGAGGTAAAATCTTGTTCGCCTAGCAATGCTTGTGCGGCAACATGCATTTTTTTCTCGTCTAATTCGCGGTGGATATGGGTAACCCCGGAATGGAGAATAGCAGGACGCATTTTCGCATTATGAATAACGTAACGATAGCGGCGATGGGTAGCAGAAAAACGTGCATGGAAGTCATCGCTGACGTTCTTTGCCCAGGTAACAGCAACAGAGTTAGGCAGATTCGCATTTACGCCGAGTGTCCAAGCGCGCTCTGAGCGTGGTGCATCACAGTTAAAGTGAACCACTTGCCCAGTAGCGTGTACACCAGCATCGGTACGTCCAGCGCACTGCACTTCAATGGGTTCGTTGGCTACTGTCGATAGTGCCTTTTCAAGATGTTCCTGAACACTTGGTACTTCACGCTGGCGTTGCCATCCGTATACAGCAGCACCGTCGTATTCAATCCCTAAGGCAATTCGCTCCATATCTGTATTACCCCGTTTCTGAAAAGGCGCTAAGTGTAGTCATGTCGCTTGCAACATGCAATGCCGCTAATACGCAAAACTCTTTTAGGTCATAGAAAATAAATGTACATCACCTAAAACAAAAACGGCCTGTATATCTTGTAAATATACTGGCCGTCCAAAATCTCAAACGAGAGCGCGGTTATGCGCATAAGAGCAAACTACTTAAGCAATATTCGCTAAAATCGATGCGGCTTCCTGTTTCTGCTCTTCGCTACCCTCTTTCATTACTTCTTCAAGCAACTCTTTTGCAGCGTCCACATCGTCCATTTCAATATAAGCGCGAGCTAAGTCCAGGTTAGCGTTCTGCCCTGCGTCTTTATCTATATCAATCACCGTATCTTCATCAGATACACCTGTGAAGTCAGATAAACTTACATCAAGATCTAGCGCTTGGCTATCCGGGTCAATAGCATCTGCATCATCGCCATCGTCCATTAAAGCCTCCACATCAAGGAAGTCTTCTGGTGGCGTTTGCGCGTCACTTTCACCATCGACATCACTAAGTAAGGCGGCAAGATCTAAATCAGGGTTATCGAGTTTAAGATCATCCTCTTGAGCCTTTTCAGTCTCAACGGATTGAGCCTCTTGTTCGTCCTCTTCAATTTCAGTTGGCGTGGCAATATCCAATTCCACATCATCTGGAATTTCAAGGTCGTCTAATGCAAGTTCCGAATCATCTTCTTCAAGGGCGAAAGTATCTTCGTCGTCTTCTTGCTCAGACTCAAAAGCACCATCTTCGTCTAGCTCAAAGGTTTCATCTTCTTCGTCTAGTTCAAACGTATCATCGCGTTCGTCGAATCCAAGGTTGTCGTCACTCCCTTCTAACTCGAATGTGGCTTCATCATCTTCCTGCTCAAGTTCGAAAGTATCTTCACTCTCTGCTGAAGATGCTTCTGGATCCTGACCGTCGTCATCACTTTCAATTTCACTGGTGTCGACATCACTTGTATCAACAATAGCGTCTGACTCAAGACTTTGAAGAAGCTCATCGAATTCCGCACTGTCAAGATCGTCAAGAATCTCGTTGTCGTCTACATGATCGTCGTCATCGGAAGCAGACAGCCAGTCGTCAAGGCCAGGAACATCGTCAAGTTCGTTAAAGTCTTCTTCGCTGTTCTTATCTGAATCGCTTTGGTTTAAATCAGTTTCTTCAGGTGAACTCGATTCTTCAGCAGCACTAGATTCTGATGATATTTCGTCACCTTCATCTTCACCGTCTACTACACCGTCAATTTCTTGCTCTAATTCAAAGCTTTCTACTTCGTCATACGCAGCGTTTAACAGGCTGTCGTCGTATTCATCACTGTCTTCTGCTGAAGCATCTTCCGCTGGCTCTGTTGGCGCTGAGGGCTTTTCCTGCGCTGATGGCTCTTCCGTATCCATCTGACTGAACGAAGGAATATCATCCATCATCTGTCTTTCAAACGCTTCAATAGCGTCATCTAGTGGATCGTCTGACGTTTGCCCTGCCTTTTCTTCAGCGTCTTCATCGACAGCGTCGAGCTCTGGCTCTACGCCTGTTTCTGGCTGTAGTTCTGCCTCGGCTTCCGTTTCTAGCTCTACTTCATCTTCCGAGTTGGTTTCAGGCTCAGCTTCGAATTCTAGCTCTGATTCTGGCTCTGGCTCAGATTCAAGTTCCGCCTCTAATTCAGGCTCAATCTCAGTGTCTTGTTCTGCATCTACTTCAGTGCCAAACTCTAGCTCTGAATCTAGTTCTGACCCTGGTTCGCCTTCGGCTTCCGCCTCTAGCTCTACTTCATCTTCCAAGTCGGCTTCAGGTTCAGCTTCAGTTTCAGGTTCAACTTTTTCTTCTGGTTCCTGGTCTTGTTCTGTTTCAGAATCGATATCCTGTTCCAATTCAGATTCAAGCTCAGACTCAGCTTCAAATTCTAGCTCTGATTCCGGCTCCGGCTCAGATTCAAGTTCCGTTTCTAGTTCAGGCTCAATCTCAGCGTCTTGTTCTGCTCCTATTTCAGTGCCAAACTCTGGCTCTGAATCTAGTTCTGACTCTGGTTCACCTTCGGCTTCCGCCTCTAGCTCTACTTCATCTTCCAAGTCGGCTTCAGGTTCAGCTTCAGTTTCAGGTTCAACTTTTTCTTCTGGTTCTTGGTCTTGTTCTGTTTCAGAATCGATATCCTGTTCTAATTCAGATTCAAGCTCAGGCTCAGCTTCAAATTCAAGCTCTGACTCCGTCGCTGGTTCAGACTCAAGTTCTGTTTCTAGTTCAGGCTCAATATCAGCGTCTTTTTCTGCTTCTACCTCAGTGCCAAACTCCGGCTCTGAATCTAGTTCTGACTCCGTTTTACCCTGGGCTTCCGTCTCTAACTCTACTGCATCTTCCGAGGCGGCTTCAGGCTCAGCTTTTTCTTCTGGTTCCTGGTCTTGTTCTGTTTCAGAATCGATATCCTGTTCGAATTCAGATTCAGAATCAGCTTCAAATTCTAGCTCTGATTCCGGCTCCGGCTCAGACTCAAGTTCCGCTTCTAGTCCAGGCTCAATCTCAGCGTCTTGCTCTGCTTCTACTTCAGTGCCAAGCTCTGATTCTAGTTCTGACTGCGGTTCACCTTCGGCTTCCGTCTCAAGTTCTACTTCATCTTCAAAGTCAGCTTCTCGCTCAGCTTCTGCTTCTGACTCGCTCAAAGCTTCAGGTTCGAACTCTGAATCTGTTTCATCATCTGGTTCTATTTCAGACTCAAGCTCAGAAAGTAGCTCGTCTGTCAGCAAATCTACATCTTCACTGCTTTTAGATTCTTCAGCTTCTAGTTCAGCAAGTAACTCATCAGTTAGCGGGTCGCTAAAATCATCTTCATCGCCTTCAGGCGTTTCAAGATCTACGTTTTCTTCGTGAGCTTCAGGACTAACTTCAGGCTCGCCATCCAACTCTGCTTCAAGCTCTGCAAGTAGTTCATCAGTAAACGGATCGTCAAAATCACCGTCCTCATCGGATTGAGTAGGTAACTCGCTAGAAGCGCTTTCATTAAGCTCTTCATCAGCTGAAGGCTCTTGATCCGCTGAGGGCATTTGATCCGCTGAAGGCTCTTCAGCAAGCTCATCTTCCGCCTGTAGCTCAGCAATAAGCTCATCGGAAAGAGGGTCACTGAAGTCCGCGTTAGTTTCGATTTCGTCGGTGACTATTTCGTCTAAATCGTCGGTAATGGCATCAAGACTCTGAATAGACTGCGGCGACGGCGAAGAAGTTGTTATTTCTTCCTCAAGATCATCCTCGTCTTCGTCATCTTCTTCACCTAGGCCACCCATCATTTCGATTTGCTCAATTTCATTTAACAAATCGTCGGTGATTTTATCAATTTCTTTATTTTGCTGATTAATCTCGTCGTCGAGCTTGCTTAGCATATCCTCATTGATAAGGTCGTCATTGCTGTCTAGCTCATCAGTAAGACCTGCATCAACGCCGTGCTCTTCTAGCAAATCGTCAATACTGATTTCAGGCTTATCGTCCTCATCTTCTACGGTTGGCAAAGAAGAAACACTTTCTGTTTCTTCGTCAGCGTCAGATAAATCATCAACCGAGCTGGCAAGCAACGCGTCGATATCGTCTTCATCAATATTGTCAGATTCAGCGGTTCCGTTGACCTCAGCCAGTATGTCGTCAGGGTCTATGTCGCCCGACTCATCTAGCTCATCACTCTCAAGTTCTGCCGCGTCTTGGCTTTGTACATCATCAAGCAAGTCATCAATGTCAAAATCATCTTCATCTGTCGATGCAGCCTCGTCAGAAACTTCCGTCTCAGGCTCGCTTTCATCGGCAGAATCTTCATCAAAGATGTCGTCGTCCCCTGACAGGTCGAAGCCTTCAAGGTCGTCAGCGTCGTTTTCGTTTAATACTTTATCTGACAGGTCATCGTCATCGAACAGGCTATCTAGTTCACTTTGATCAAGCTCATCATCACCAGCTTCAAACAAGTCATCACTACCATCGTCTGGCACCAACATGTCGTCTTCAAGGTCGGCGAAGGTTTCTAGTTCGTCATCTAGGCTTTCTTCTAAATCTGAGGTAAGTACGTCATCAAGTAGGTCGTCGTCATTGAACAAGTCATCATCTGACAACTCTGCTTTATCATCAAAGTCAGGGGCCAGTGCACTTGAAAGATCGCCAATGTCAGAATCAGGTACCGGCACTTCATCGTTATCGGCTGTAATCGTAGGTCCAGCCGCAGGCGCTTCGTCAGGCTTACTATTACGTTTTAGCAGCCACAGGATAAGGCCACCTACTAACAATAGTGACAGAATTGCAGAGCCTATGATTAGACTGAGTGGGCCGCTAAGCGCGCTTAAAAAAGAAGACTGCTTTTCTGCTTCGCGCTGCGCTTGCTCGGCCTTGATCATGTCGAGCAATTCTTGCTGAAGCGCCACTTGCATATCTAGTTGGCTCTTAACATCTCCTTCGACTTGCCCACGCAAGGTTTCAAGTTCGCCATTAACGGCCTCAACACGCTCGTACAAGCGTCTGTTTTCGTTAAGAATTGCTTCAACATTTTCCAATGAGGCTGCAAACTGCATACGCAGTTCGTCGAATTGTCGGGTTTGCTCCTGATCCAAGCGAGTGATTTTCTGCTCAATATCAGTTTGGGTTTGAGTTAAGTCTTGTTGATTGACTAAAGGCGATGCAGGCTTGATATTTCTTACGCTACTGCCGGGCTTATTAAGCAATTCAGCAAATGCTCTATCATCCTGCTCAGCGCGCATCTGGGCTTTTTGCTTATCAATTCTGGCGATATAGCGTTCTGATGGTAGCTTTAATACCGCACCATCAACTAATAAATTTAAATTGCCGTTTTCAAAGGCGTTTGGATTGAGCTCGTAAATGGCGGTCATAACCTGATATACGCTCAGGTTATTATTTTGGCGATAACGCTCAGCAATACGCCATAGGGTATCGTTGGCGTCGATAGGGCCATATTCTAGGCCTGAATACTGATCAGTTGCGTCTTTGGGACCTTTTAAGAAGGTAGCGCGTTCTTGTGCATCAACAGTGATGATAGGGCCAGACAAACAAAGTGTTAGTAAAAGTAAGCCCGTCAAATGCAATTTCATAGCAGTCCTATATGCCCTCAAGCGTATTTACCACCCGAGACGTATGGGCGGATTTTCTAGCCAATCAGTACGGAAGAAAATATTGGCTTTTATTTTTATTCTTAAGCCACCTTGAAACCATTAATAATCAAGCTAGCGTTTTACAGTCTTTATGAACTTAGCAGTAAGATTTATTTGCGCTTTATAGAATTCTTACCCTTCGCCTAAGTGTCTGACTGAGTATTGTTTTTAACGTTGTTCTATTCCTAACTTTACAAACTATAAACCAGTTATTAAGGGTGATCTAGTTAGACAGTAGTATTGAAGCGCTCTAATGCTCAAATTTTCGCTAAAAACCGCCATTTCGTTGCTTCAAATACATTCACTCTATCGTGTTGAACACTGCCGCTTTGATGCATTAAATGCTTTTATCAATTGCAACAGGAATTGCCCTTTCCTTGCGTATCGGCAAGCACAGAAAAATGTTTACCTTTTCCTGTGCTTATCCGATTAATCAGAGGCTGTGTCTCTGTAGAGCATTTACAAGTAGTCGCGAATAAGTGTCTCAGCAATTTGAATGCTGTTTGTCGCTGCACCTTTGCGAATGTTGTCTGACACCACCCACAAATTTAAACCACAAGGATGAGTAATATCATTCCTGATACGACCCACATGCACAATGTCGTTGCCGCTAGCGCTGCTTACTTGCGTTGGGAATTGCTCATTTCCGTCGTAAACTGTTACGCCTGGCGCATCGGCTAAAAGCTCTTTAACATGCTGCGCATCTATTGGCGAACGCGTTTCAAGGTGAATGGCTTCAGCATGACCGTAGAAAACCGGCACGCGCACAGCCGTCGCGTTTACCAAAATACTTTGATCGCCCATAATTTTTTGGGTTTCCCACAGCATTTTCATTTCTTCTTTGGTGTAGTCGTTGTCTTGGAATACGTCGATTTGAGGTATGACATTAAAGGCAATTTGGCGACTAAACGATTCTGGCTTTACTTCACGTGCGTTTAGCAAACCTGCGGTTTGTTTAGCCAACTCTTCCATGGCTTCTTTACCTGCACCAGAAACTGACTGGTATGTGCACACATTAATACGGTCAATACCAACCGCGTCTTGAATAGGTTTAAGTGCAACCAACATTTGAATGGTTGAGCAATTTGGGTTCGCAATAATATTTCTATTGCGAAACTCTGCCAGTGCATGGGCGTTAACTTCTGGCACCACAAGTGGGATATCTGGCTCGTAACGAAACTCTGAAGTATTGTCGATAACAATACAGCCTTCCTCTGCCGCTAGAGGAGCAAATTTTGCAGAAATGCTGCCTCCGGCTGAGAAAAAGCCGAATTGCACTAATGACCAGTCGAAATCATCAGCATCTAATACTTCAATGTCTTCGCCTTTAAACGACACGGTACTACCTGCTGAACGTTTACTGGCAAGCGGATACAAACGGTTTACCGGAAAGTCTCGCTCTTCTAATAGTTCAATCATGGTTTGGCCCACTAAACCTGTGGCGCCAAGTACCGCTACGTCAAACGCTTGCGACATAATGCTTTATGCTCCTAATATTAAAATAACTAAACCAGACTTACATGAAAGCCCAGTTTGGTGAATGTGTCTTGGATTTGCTTACTGGTGTTTTTTGGCAAGTGTAACGCATAGGCGCTGCACTCGCGACGCACTCTGTATTGCTTACGCAATGTAGAGAACGTATTTGCAATGTGTGTCTCTGGCGTTTCATTATGGCCTGACGCAAACGCGTTTCGCGTTATCTTATCGTCAATAGCTACATCATACACATCGTGGAATACGGCAATGAGATCCTCAACCGACAACCGCGACGCCTCAGGCGAATTTAACACAGCTTTGATCGGATTGGTTTTCTCTAAAAAGTCGCTAAGCACTTTGTCTGGGGCTTTGCCCACTACGTCACAAATTTGCTCGTAAATCATTTGCGTACCGCGCACTTTGCCTTCTACAGAATGCCCCGCGATATGCGGTGTAACGAACCAAACATAGTCAAATAATGCTGTATTTATGGCAGGCTCATTATCGAATACGTCGAGTACCACCGTTGGCGGTTTTTCACCTCGAAGTACACTAAGTAGTGCCACTTCATTAATAACCTCACCCCGGCATGCATTTATAAGCAGCTGGTTTGACGTTAATCCTTCCAGAAACGCTTCGTCTATCATCTGATATGTAGGATATTCGCCGCCTTTAATAAAAGGCACGTGAAGCGAAATAACATCGCATTTTGCTATTTGCGCTAAGTCTACAAATGACTGACCGTTGTGCTCATTCTTACCTGATTTTGCTAGCGCTTGCTGTAGCGGTGGGTCATACAGACAGTGTTTAACGCCAATTGCCGTTAAAATTCTTGATAATGCAGTTCCCACATTACCCGCACCTACTATTCCCACTGTCGCATTATATAAATCGAGCTTTTGGGCTTTTTGCGCGTGCAGCAAAACACTCAACACGTACTCGGCAACCGCAACGGCATTACAGCCTGCCGCACTGCTATGCATAATACCCACGCTATCTAAATGCGTTTTATCTAGATGATTGGTTCCCGCCGTTGCCGTAGTAACAAACTTAAGCTTGTTAGCCTTGGTTAGCAGTTCAGGGGTAACCTTGGTGGTAGAACGCAGCGCAAGAATATCTACATCGCGCAGCATTTCAGGCACAAGAGATTGCCATGCATAGGTTTCAACCTCACCTACGCTATTAAGGTAATCGGTGCCAAACGGAATGGTATCTTCAAGAAGTATTTTCATGGCGCTAAGTGTACCTTAACTTAGGCTTTTAGTAACCCAGCGCCCTTGATTTATCTTGTCGGTGATTCGTTTAATTTACGTCATTTTGATGCACGTTTGGCCGCAACATTAAAGAGACGGCCGAAGTTCATACAATCCTTTAACACGGGAACGCTTGAAGCAAACCGCTTTAGCTCACGTTTTTTGTCCACTTCATCCGTTGCGATCATCGTATTAGATAACGTTAAACTTCACGCCGTTACTTGTCATATCCAGGGAAACGGCGTTCAACGCGTCGTTTAATACCCGGCCATGCTAACGAACCACCAGCCTGCCGAGTGACTTGATCGGCTTGTGTACGAATGCCATCTAGAATTGCCGAATGAATTGGAATAAGCGGCTTGCCTGTGGCCTGCGCTTTTAACTGAATTTCACAGGCGCGCTGCATGATAAACATAAACAAAAAGGCATCGGGAATATTGTCTGCACAGGTTAAAAGCCCGTGATTGCGCAAAATCATAAATTGGGTATCGCCAAGGTCGCGAACCAATCGCACTTTTTCTTCTGGGTTTAGCGCCACGCCTTCGTAGGCATGATAGGAAAGCGACGCCAGCGGAAAAAGCGACTGTTGCGAGTATGGCTGCAACCCTTCTTCTAAAATGGATACCGCCACACCTTCTGCTGTGTGCAAATGCAGGACACATTTTGCATCGTCTCTAGCCTCATGAACAGCGCTATGAATAGTAAAACCTGCTGGGTTAATGTCGTACTCACTTTCCATTACCTTGTTACCGTGAAGATCAACTTTAACCAAGCTTGATGCAGTAACTTCATCAAACATTAAACCGTAAGGATTGATCAAGAAATGATGATCAGGCCCAGGAACACGGGCAGAAATATGGGTGAAAATAAGGTCGTCCCAACCATACATAGCAACTGCGCGATAACATGCGGCAAGGTCAACACGGGTTTGCCATTCTTCACTGCTAACTTTCGACTTTACTGAATCTGTCATAGCTTTACTCTTTTAACGTACAAATTAATTTAATTTGAGGCGGGAGGGCCCTAGGTGGAAGGCTCGATACCTTGCGCGTTTCAATGAAACTTCCACTTACTTTTTCTTACCGCCTACATTACGCGCAGTAATTGCTATACACTGTCGGATATACGACATTGTAAGAAATTTGTTAAATGGAAAAATTTAAACCTGTTCTCGCTAGCTCTACTTGGTTTAGCGCGCTTCCACCCTATTTGCAGGAAGCCATGTTCGACAAGATGCGTCTAAAACACTTAAAAGTTGGGCAGCAACTGCATGCCAAAGGTGAAGACGGTGTCGGTTTTTATGGCGTATGCGAAGGCCGTTTAAGAGTTGTCACTGTGGGCGTGGATGGTCGCGAAATGCTATTTGCGCTACTGGGCCCCGGCACCTGGTTTGGTGAGATATCGATGTTTGACGACCTCCCTCGTACTCACGACAACTTCTGCGAGACAAATTGCACGGTGGCGATTATTCAAAAGAACGCGTTTAAAGCACTGCTTGAGCAATATCCTGAACTCTACCCGCATTTTACTCGCCTTTTATGCACGCGAGTGCGCAGCGCTTTTCAGTTTATTGACTCAAGCGCAGGGCTTAGCCTTAAGCACCAGCTGGTAAAACGGCTTTTAATGCTTACCACCAGTTACGGTCAGCATTTGCCCAAACACAACGCGATTACACTTACGCTTTCGCAAGAGTCTTTAGCGCAAATGATAAATAGCAGTAGGCAAACGGTGAACCAGTTATTAGGTGAACTTCAACAAGAAGGTTTGGTTAAACGGCATTACGGGAAAATCACTATTCCCGAACCAGATACCTTGTTTAGTCGTTATCAGTTTATTTGACTTGACGCTTCCGCCACATTACTGGGTCTTTCCTCCGTATTTCAATCGCATAGATGTATAGAGTATTTCATCTGTTGATGAAGTACCCTAATGACGAAAATGCCGTCATCGACTTTTTTATAGAAGACCATGTGCCTATGAACTGGCAGTTGAAAGTAAGTCTTTCTGATATCCTCAGCTGAAGTACCGATACTAGGGTTTTCCGCCAGAATGACTAGAGCTTCGTGTAGGGCAACAAGATAGGCTTCAGCTTGAGTTACGCCATGAATATTGGCTGAATAATCGTAAATCCCGGAGATAACTTCCTCTGCTTTATTGGAGAGGGTATATTTATTCATTCTGAGGCTCGAGTTTTCTTAACTTGAATAATATCTAAAACATTCTTATCACTTTTCCCACTCAATTCACCTTCTATGAGAGCTAAGCTAATTGCCTCTCGCTCACTCTGATTACGACGCACTAAATCGCGAATATAATCACTAGCATTAGCATATTTGCCAGTTTTTACTTGTTCATCAATCCACGTACGCATTTCGTCAGGAAGCGACACATTTAAAGTTGCCATTGTCTATTTCCGAATGTCCACCATTTGCAAATTATGGCAAACATTGACAAAGATTGCCGATTGAGTAATGAAAGTTGGTTTAACCGATAGCTCAGAGCACTTAGTTAAACGACAAATTTAGCGTCACTCGAAACACTGCGCTTAATAAAAATTTGACATTCTGCTTCACGGACAAAACACACAATTACAATCGCTTAAGCGGCCGCTTCTGAAAACACAGGTTTTATTTAAAATAATACCAATAAAAAAAGGGCGTAAACACAAGCACCCAAGGTGCTCAGGTTTACGCCCTTTTGTTTTTTTGAAACTTCTTAACTGAAGTTAAAAAAGCTTACTGGTTCAAGCGGTTTCAATTAACCGTTATAACGCTGCATAACAAGCGTTGCGTTAGTGCCGCCGAAGCCAAAGCTGTTAGACATAATTGTGTTTAACGTTGCTTCACGAGCTTGGGTAACAATATCTAGCCCTTGTGCCGCGTCGTCCAGTGTGTCGATGTTAATTGATGGCGCAATAAAGTTATTCTCCATCATCAACAAGCTGTAAATAGCTTCGTTTACACCCGCTGCACCTAGTGCGTGACCTGTCAGTGACTTAGTTGCACTAATTGGTACGCCCGCTTGGCCAAACACTTCTTGAATCGCCGCAAGTTCCTTCACGTCACCTACAGGCGTAGATGTGCCGTGGGTATTCAAGTAATCGATTGGCGCATCGATATTTTGCATTGCCATTTTCATACAGCGAATTGCGCCTTCACCCGACGGTGCAACCATGTCGAAACCGTCTGATGTAGCGCCGTAACCTACTACTTCGCCGTAGATTTTTGCGCCGCGTGCAAGCGCGTGCTCAAGTTCTTCAACAACAACCATACCGCCGCCGCCTGAACTTACAAAGCCGTCGCGTGCTGCGTCATAAGTACGTGATGCCACAGCAGGATTGTCGTTATATTTAGAGCTTAGTGCGCCCATAGCGTCGAATTGGCTTGATAGTGACCAATGTAGTTCTTCGCCGCCACCGGCGAATACTACGTCTTGCTTACCAAGCTGAATAAGCTCTAGCGCATTACCAATACAGTGGGCACTCGTTGCACACGCAGAGGCAATTGAATAGTTCACGCCGCGAATTTTAAACGGTGTTGCTAAGCAAGCCGATACCGTAGATGCCATACAGCGAGGAACCATGTATGGACCAACACGCTTAACGCCCTTTTCGCGAAGAATATCAGCAGAAAGCACTTGGTTTTCAGAAGACGCGCCACCTGAGCCAGCAATAATACCCGTGCGCTCGTTTGAAATGTCGCTTTCTTCTAAACCAGAGTCTGCAATGGCTTGTTGCATCGCCACGTATGCGTAGCCTGCCGCATCGCCCATAAAGCGCATAGCTTTACGGTCAATATGGTCTTTCAAATCGATGTCGATGTTGCCCCAAACTTGGCTGCGAAGGCCCATTTCGGCGAACTGTTCTGAAAATGTAATTCCAGACTTACCCGCTTTAAGTGAAGCAAGTACGTCTTCTTTATTTACGCCGATGCTTGATACGATACCAAGACCGGTGATAACTGCTCTTCTCATAGTTTACCCTTTGCGTTGTTGCGGCTTATGGTAACGATTTTGAATGGTAAAGTGGTCTGCTCTGCCAATTGCCATACTCAAATTATCCAAACTTCAGCGTTGCAATACCTGTTTCAATTCTGGGCTTGTGTGTATAAACAGGTAAATTCCCACTTCCCTTCTTTTTCGTTTCTGCCGTCTTTGTCTAAGCTTTCTTGTTCAGAATATTTCCAATGTAGCACGAATGCACAGGGTCATGACCAGCGTTAATTTATACCTTCACAAAACCTTCAAAATCGCTTTAGCGGTTTCTTTTATTGACCAAAGTGAGCTCTAAGTTTGTTCTTAAATATTTTACCCGTATCTTCTCTGGGCAGAGAATCGAGTATTTGCAACATTTTAGGCCACTTGAACCGCGCCAGTTTGCCATCTAAATACCCGTGTAGCGCATCAATCGACAGCGCGTTGTCGGATGAGCATTGAACAGCCACCACCACTTTCTCGCCATACTCAGCATCAGGCACACCGAATACCGCGCAGTCTGCAACCTCAGGCATTTCGATGATGACGCTTTCTATTTCAGCAGGAAATATATTGGCGCCACCTGAGATGATCATGTCTTTTTTCCTATCGCAAATATATAAGTAGCCATCTTCGTCCACATAACCCATATCACCTAATGTCGTGAATTCACCAACATGTAAGTCGCTTTGCGTGCCCGTAGTATTGGTATATTTGAATGGCGCGAACATGGAAAGGTGCGCATATATGACGCCAACACCACCTACTTCGCACTCCTCTTTATCGTCGCTCAGTATTTTAATCGCGGCACCAGGAATGGGCTTACCCACTGAATTTGGCTTATCTAATGCTTCTTGAGATGAAATTAGGGTCATAAAGCCTAATTCACTAGCACCATAAGATTCATAGAAAATTGGACCAAACCAGTTAATCATTGCTTCTTTCACATCGCTTGGCAGTGCTGACCCGGTTGATAAGGCAAAACGCAAACTTGAAGTGTCGTATTTGCTTCTTATCGACTCGGGCAGTTTGAGTAGCCTCACCATCATAGTGGGAACAATATAGGCGTGAGTCAGCTTAAACCGCTCTATGTCTTGTAAAAAGCGTTCGGGATCGAATTGAGGCTCAATGTATACATCAATATTACCCGCCGCTAAACAGCAGAGCGTAAGCGCATGTGGTGCACTGTGATAAAGCGGTGCCGAGACGAAAAAGCGATCACCTATTGATAGCTGCATTAACGCTTCAGACAGCCCTTTAAATATTAAATAAGGGTCTGGCCGCGTTAGGTCTTCATCTCGCTTAATACCTTTAGGTTTTCCGGTACTGCCAGATGTGTAGGGAAACATGCCCTTAAAATGTTTTGGCGGCTCATTGTGGCGCGTTGCGTTTGGGGCAGCTAATAGCGTATCAAGGCACTGGTACTGTGCCCCAGCTTTCGGTTCTTTCGCCAATTCAGAATCACCTGTAAGATGATAGCGCTCTAAAATACTTTCCGGCGTTTTAATCGTGTATATCATTGACAAGGTGGGAACGCGTGACAACGTTTGGCGGTCATTCTCCCCCTTTAATAAGTCGCGATGAGCGAATAGCACTTTAGCGCCACAGTCGTCTAAAATAGGCAAAAGTTCGGCAACAGGGCTGTGCCAATTAAGCAGAACATAGCGCGAACCCACATATCGGCATGCCTCAACTATTTCAAATATATCGACATGGTTTCGCATAAAAATAGCTACCACATCGTTATCGCACACACCTTGCTCAGCCAGTGCACGTGCTATGATACGTGCACGATCATCCATTTCGTCTCTAGTGCGTTTGCAAATGCTTTGACCACATTGGTGAAACACGCCCGCCATACCTTCTCCCTGAACTATCTTGAATAGACCTAGCGCTAAATTTAACAAATTATTTACAATAACAATTAAATAAACGTATTGTTTTTACTGATAGATTTTTATTTGCAAAAGCAATAAGAAAAGAAGAGTTTTAAGCAGGTACAAACTTTTGCGGAAAAACAAAAAGGTGACAGGTAGAATACGCGGCCAAACGTTCGAAATTTAGATAAAACTGAAGATTGCTGTGTTATTAAAAAAGCCAAGAACCATTGCTCTACGCATTTTTCAAAGTGCGGTACCCCGACTTTCTTTCGTGGTGGCTGCCTTTATCATTGCTTCTGCAGCGACTGTCTCAGTAACAGCTGCGCCTATCGTCCTCCCCGCGCTACCAGAGCCAGTTTCAAACAATGCCGTAGCTTCTGTAACCATAGACGACACACAATATGTATTTAGTTTTATGGGGCTGGGCAAAGGCAAGACCCATAAAGACGTGCACAACCGTGCTTGGCAACTTGTTATCAACAACAAAGATAAACCTTTGCAATGGCAAGCCCTTACCCCAGTTCCATCCAGCCTTGCGCTTAAAGGCCGTTTAGCCTCCGTAGCAGTGGGCGTTAATGACAGCATTTATATTTTTGGCGGTTACACGGTTGATGAAAATCACAATGAAATTAGTACGCCAGATGTTTATAAATACGCTCCTGTAACAGGGGAATATAAGCTATTAACGCCTATGCCCGTGCCTGTTGATGATGCAACTGCTTTAGTTTACCAAGACCGTTACGTGTACTTAATTTCTGGCTGGCACAACGATGGGAACGTAAACCTTGTGCAGGTTTACGATACGCAAACCGCCCAATGGCAACAGGCGAGCCCTTTTCTTGGCAGTCCGGTATTCGGACAAGCTGGCGGCATCGTTAACAGCACTATGGTAATTTGTGACGGCGTATCAGTAACACCTCACAGCGATAAACGCCGCAGCTTCGCGCCAGAAACAGCCTGCTTTAAAGGTGAAATTGACAAGGAAAATCCATTCAAAATTGATTGGCGTACGCTTGACCATCCAACGGGTACTGCGCGCTATCGCATGGCGGCAGCGGGCGATAAGGACACCAGTAAAATCTATTTTGTTGGCGGCTCGACTAATCCGTACAACTACAATGGCATTGGCTATAACGGCGAGCCTTCAACTGCAGATGACGCCATCTGGATCTTTGATATTGCGGAAGAAACCTGGGTTATATTAAAAACAGATGCTGAAGTGCCTACAATGGATCACCGCGGGTTAATTAACGTTAATGGTTCTTGGAGCACTATTGGCGGTATGCTTGGCGCGCAGCTAGTAACCAGTAAAGTAACATCGCACTTTTCAACACCTGCAGAAGTGTCCTGTCCCTCTAAAAGCCAGGTTAGCTCTGGCGTTTCAAAACAAGCAACGGATGGGCAAGCTGTTGAAGTAGTGAAAACTGCTACCAATTCAAAGTGCCAACACAGAAACGACATAAACGGAGAAAAATAAACAGTGAAATCTAAGCATGCACAGGTTCATTTTAATGAGAGCGGTACGCCTGTCGCCGACCATTTTGACGACGTTTATTTTTCTAACGACAGCGGAATTGATGAAACCCAACACGTTTTTGTTGCAGGCAACGACCTTGCTGAGCGCTGGCAACAGTGGCGCAACCCTACTTTTGTCATCGCCGAAACAGGTTTTGGAACTGGGCTGAACTTTTTGGTCGCCATGCGTGCCTTTAACGAATTTAGAGCAGCGAACCCTGATCATCCGTTAAAGCGCCTGTATTTTATTACCACGGAAAAGTTTCCACTGCCTCAACAGGATATGCAGCGTGCGCTAGAAGCTTTTCCTGCCCTTAAAAACGAAGCGCAAGCACTCGCTTCACTTTACCCCATGGGACTTGAAGGTTGTCATCGCCTTCATTTTGATAACCATTCAACCACACTCGACTTGTGGATTGGTGATGTACACGAGCTTTTGCCTCAATGGCATTCTCCTGTAAATGGCCTCATCGATGCCTGGTTTTTAGATGGTTTTGCACCAAGCAAAAACCCTGATATGTGGACCGATGCTCTGTTTAGCCAAATGGCTCGCTTGTCAAAAACAGGTACAACCTTTGGAACCTTTACCGCCGCAGGCATCGTAAAACGTGGGCTAGCTGGTGTGGGTTTTACCATTAAAAAACGCAACGGTTTTGGCCGTAAGCGCGACATGCTGACCGGCGTTTTTGACCAAGACCATGAGAATGTGCAGCATAAACTTCGCCTGCCTGCTGGCCCCTATTACAGGTACGCGAACGACAGTTTAGATAAAACAAGTAAAGTCGCAGTGGTAGGCTCCGGCCTTGCAGCAGCTACGGCATGCCTGGCTTTAGTAAAACGCGGCATTAACACTACTTTGTATTTTAATGGTGACACCCTTGCAAGCGGCGCTTCTGGCAACCCGCAAGGCGGCTTTTACCCGCAGCTTCATAGCGAAGCAAGTATTGCCAGCCGCATTCAGGCGCATAGTTTTTTGTATGCTAGACAAGCCTACGACCACACTATTGAACATGTAAAAGCCTGTGGCCTAGCCGACGTTGCCCATGATTTCTGTGGTGTTATTCAACTAAACTTTAACGACAAGGTAGCAGAACGCCAAAATAAACTGGCAGCAGCCGACGTTTGGCCTGAAACTTTAATTAAGCCCGTAGACAGCAAAGAAGTGAGCGATATCGCTAACCTGCCCCTTCCCTATTCAGGCTTATACATTGGCCTTGGTGGTTGGCTTTCTCCTCCACAGCTAGTTACTGCCATGATTGAAGAAGCACTTCAAAGTGGCAAACTCACGCTGAAACCCAATCATACCTATGTGTCTCATGAGGCAGTTGAGACAACAAAGCAGCGGGTGCAGATTCGTTTTAACTTAGATAGCGCTGAGAATGAAGAAGTTATTACTGCCGATCACCTTATCCTTGCCCTTGGTGCAGGTGCGGTAAACGCTAGCGATTTTGACAGTCTGTCCCTTCGCCCTGTTCGCGGCCAGGTTGAAGCTATTCCCACCCAAATGCCAATTGAACAGCTTAACACTGTGTTGTGTCATAAAGGCTATATGACACCTGTATTCGAAGGTCGGCACGCGTTAGGTTCAACCTACGTTAAAAACGACTTAAGTACCGATGTACGAGGCGATGAAACTGAAATGAACCTCGCCACACACGAACAGGCGCTGGCAAACACCGACATCGTGCAAGCATTACAACATGACGGTAAAGCCAGAGCGGCTACGCGTTTAGGTTCACCCGACCACCAGCCTGTTGTCGGTGCACTACATAACTTTGATTCATTAAAAGAGCTCTACACTATGCTAGGCGTGGGCAAGCCGTTGACTAGCGCGCCAGTGTTGCCAAGCAGCGTAGTTTCCACGCTTACTTGCTTAGGGTCACGAGGGTTAACCACAGCACCTTTAATGGCAGAAGTCTTGGTGAGCAGTCTATGTATGGAGCCTCTGCCTTTAAGCAACGATTTGCTTAATGCAGTGAACACAAGCCGCTTTATGACTCGCGAAGCAATTAGAAGTCAGGGTTAATAAACGGAGAGGTCTTTGTGAAAATTCTACTGTGCCTAGACACAAAAGATCGGACGTTTAGAGGATTTAAAGCGAACATGAAAGGAGTTCGCTTTCGAAAACAGAGTGCTAAGGAAGTAAATGGCTAGTTTACGCTAGCCATTTTATTTAAATCCATCACGATAAACGCAGGAATGTATACGTTGGCGCTTGCAACCACTTGTTTATTTTCCAGCGACACAATACGGGCGTTTACGCGTACGCCTCTGTCATCTTCAATGATGGTGCCGGTTACAACATGGTCCATTTCAACCTGTTTAGCGAGTGCAGTACCATCTCGAGTAAGTACGAAATCGCCAATTGGCGTTACGGTAATGCCACCTGCAAGCTTAAAGTCGACAACCGCTAACCCAAAGTCTTGTAGCTCGGCTATTAGATACTCTGAAAGCTGATTGCCTAACACGGTGCTGTCGCTCAACGACTGATTAAGCCTCACAAAGCTCGCCACACCCACCATATCTTGCTGCGTAAGACGGGTTGCATTGTCCATTAACTCCATCGCAAGTTGCGAGGCGTAATCATTTAAGCGCTTATGCGTTTGTGAAGGTGAATAGCCATGATGTAGTGGGTCTTTATAGCCGGGTTCGACTTCCACGTGCTGTTGATATTGTCTATCGCGAGAATCTGGTGTGTACTCCAGCCCTGAGCGGCTTGGTACAGGCACTGGCTCGGCGTGATGAGTAATTTCACCGTCTTCACCTAACCAAAATGAGCCAATAGACTCTGTGCTAGTGCACCCTGTCATACATACACTCAGCATTACGCCAACGGCTGCCCAACTGCTTGACACAAGCTTCTTTGTAAACACCATGCTGAAACTCCTAGCCGCGACTTAGCTTAACGCCATCGCGCATACCGTTTTGCTGGCTACCGTCACTTGGAATAAGTGCATCTACTACGTAGAACGGCACTAACATTTGCGCAGTTGCCACAACTGCGCGCGACTCCATGCCTAAAATACGGGCGTTAACTAACACGCCACCTTGGTGCTTGGTCATTGTTCCGGTTAACACATATTCAATAGGAAGGCTGCTGCTCAATTCCAAATAGTCTCGGCTTAATACAAAATCGCCATCGTCAGTAATGCGAATATACTCGGTGGCTTTGAAGTCGATAACCGGCACGCGGAATTTATGCAGTTCGTGAACAAAAGATTCCGCCATCTGACGACCAAGCAAATCTGTTTGCTGCAAGTCAGTATCTAGTAGTGCGAAATGGGTTACACCGATAGGTGTTTTGTTATTCACATATTCCATATTGGCAATTAAGTCTTGCGCCATGTTCTTCACATAGTCGCCAATATGCTTGGTTAGAGGTCGACCTTTATACGCGCCCTGTACGCTCGAATACAAAGGAGGTTGACCGATAGCGCCGTACGCGTCCATACCCTGAGACTGGGTATCGCTGGTATTTTCAACTGGCTTTGAAGGAGCGCGGTCGGCGGCAGTAATATCAATCACATTCATGGCCGGGCGCTGAGGCGCTTGTTCGGCT
Source organism: Alteromonas sp. MmMcT2-5 (assembly GCF_022348315.1). Lineage (NCBI taxonomy): Bacteria > Pseudomonadati > Pseudomonadota > Gammaproteobacteria > Alteromonadales > Alteromonadaceae > Alteromonas > Alteromonas sp. MmMcT2-5. Next base: position 25,103 of record NZ_JAKRFB010000047.1, read on the forward strand.
ACCTCTTCTTCCCCCATCATCATAGAGCACCCGCTAACGCTTAGCAGTGAAGCACAAAGCGAAAGCGCCGCGTATTGATTTCGTCTTTTCATGGGGTTACCTCGTACCTTCAGTTCTGTATAACTTGCCGTTTCTGGTGGTTACTTGTTCTTCGCGCCAAAACAGTTCGGCAGGGAAAAAGCGTGTTGCTGCAGCGACAATGTTTTTATTTCTAGCGTTGATAATTCGAGCGTTAACCACCGCGCCAGACTCTTGATACACCATAGTGCCGGTTATATAAAAATCGACGCGCTCAATGTTGGAAAGCTGGTCGATATCGCGGGTTAATACTCTGTCGCTTTCGTTACTAACAATTATATCGTTCGAAAGCTTAAATTCTTGAGTAGAAAAGCCTCTTTTCGTGGCCTCAGTAATCATTCCCTGTTCAAGTTGATGGCCCAACAACATTAGCGGATGTTGATGACCAGCACTGTATTTCATAGTATCCGCAGGTACAAAGCCGACTACCGCATAGCGAGACTGACGTGCTGGACCCACATCAGCAAAAAGTTCGTTCGCCAACATATAGGTATGGTATTCCACATTCCCCAATGCCGATACATCGCTGGCATCGGTTTGTGCAAATTGGCTCTTAGGTTCATCAGATGAAGAGCAAGCAGAGAGTAAGCCCAAGATAAGCGCGGTATATGCCAAGGCTTTCGCGACTAAGCGACCATTTTCTGTCAACAAAGCGTGAGAGACAGGTTTTGTCATACTTTTCATTACACGTGTCCAGTGAAAAACGTCAAATTTCTATCGGAAAGAAGCAAAAACTCATCGAAAAACAGTGATCAGCTACTACGCAAACCGACATTTTTAGTGTCTTTAAACATGCTTTTGCAAAATTCACACCAAAGAGAGGCTACAAGCAGCATTGACCGTTACATTGAAGGTTACATTGATAAAATTGCTGATAACCAAGTGACGTAAAGCGCCTAGTTTAAGGAGATATACCTTTCTCAGTGTTAAAAGAACTTGATGTTTATCGTCAGGCCGTGCATGAAAAGCGGAGGCGACTTGCCGCCTTAGGACAGAAAGCTGCCGATAATTAAATAGGCAATGATCACAATGCCAAGTGATTAAAAAAGCTTGAGAACTCCCGGGACTCTCATGCCACGTTAATGACCAAGTAGCTAAATAAACCTACACATGCCTAAACCTAAGCTCTGACCATCGCGAGGTTTTAGGCCAAACTTAAGATAAAAACTCTCTTTTCCATGCGCAGCCAACAGGCCAATGGTTGCGCCAGGTGCGCAGCAAGACTCCAAATGTGCAATCAACGTGTTCATTATTTTCGAGCCCAAGCCTTTATTCTGATGTTCTGGATGGATAATGACGTCTTGAATATAAAAATACATTGCGCCATCGCCAATCACCCGACCACAGCCTACAAGGTTGTTGTCGAGGTAAATTGTTGCCCAAAACAACGAGGCATCAATACTTTTTTGAACAACCGATAAACACGGGTTACTCCATCCAATCAATTTTCTCAGACTGGTAAAGTCTTCAGCTGACGGAGGACTTTCTTTAACGGTGTAATTGGTATGCATCATTCGTCATTCCGCCCCTCGTTTTCGCAAAAGCTAGCTACCTAATTCGGTAATGTGAAGTAGTTCGCCCGACGGGCCCCATAGATAGAAAACACTTCCCCAATGTTGTTGCTCAATTGATGAAATTTTCGTTTTATGTAACGAGCGCGAGCACAAATCAAAAGCGTCCTGAATGTCTGCTACACATATTTGTAGCATAAAGTTATTCGCCAATTCAGGGTTATAAAAGCGCTGAAGAAAGAAGAGACAATCACCATTTTCAAACAGTGTTAGGTCTTCATTTACGTATTCTGCATTAAATCCAATCTCAGAATAAAATGCTTTAGAAATGTCGTAGTTTTTGCTTGGAATAAAAGTCTTAATATCTATGACGTCCATATCTTGAGATCCCTCGCATTTCGCTGCTTTAAATTTAAATCGTGGCTAAATGGCAATAACAGCAAGCATGTCTTCGCCACCTTCATCTAACCCCACCTCTTCGAAACCAAAGCTTGAATAGAAGGCTTTGGCGACAGGGTTCTTGGGGTTATAGCATATCTCTATTTGTTTGAGCTCAGAAGTTTGCTTTATGAGCATGATAGCTTGAGATAAAGCAGCTCTGCCAATTCCATTGTTCTGATGGCTCTCATCAATCATAAAGCGCCAAATGGACACTTTGGTTGGCGTTTCCCGAACCCACATCAAGAATCCTACGGGCTGGTCATTGCAATAAATGGCTTTGCAGGTATGGTTCTCGTTGTAGAAAGACTCAACCAACGACCACATATTGCACGCTACAAACGCTTGTTGATCATCAGCCACATCCAAGTCACAAACCTGCTCATAATTAGATTTGTTTATTTCTTCCAGTGAAATTTTCATCCTGTCTTCTTATTAATGCACACTGCTTTCTTGCCATTATAAGCTGAAGTTCACTCAAGTCATCATTAGTCGTTTATAGCCATATTGATAGTAAAAGACTAACTTACCACCTGATTCAGGCTTCAGAATGTCTTATTCACCATTGACACGAAATCAGAAAACTTCACAATGGCGCTAAACCATATTCACTCGCGATCATTAATGCTGTACCTTTCTGAATTTCAAATAAAGCTTCCTAATCAATACATTACTCCTGCATTTTCGCTAGCGCTCTGTACTGAAAGTGCGCCGTCGCACTTCCTTATCGCAGGTAGAAACAGTAGCGGAAAGTCACTCTTAATTTCCGCGCTTGCCGGTAGTGGGAAGGTAGCAAGCGGTAGTCGTGAATGTACTTCGGTTGTTGCAGAGGTATCGGTTTTTAAACAGCAAGCGATAATTGAAGAAGAAAAACAAAAAGACAGTGCAGATATTTTAGACGTAATAGCTGAGCCAACACAGGTTCGCGAACTATTCGCACAGACTAATGAGGATTATCAAAACCACCCTTATTACGACGAACTCGCCTCTGCGCTTAGAATTGAGCATTTGCTAGATAATGGGTTTCTTTCACTTTCAACAGGTGAAACCCGCAAGATTATTATCATGTTGGCATGGTTAAGTAATGCCTCTATTATTTTGCTTGATGAACCCTTCGAAGGTTTAGATGTTGAAGCGATAAGCGCATTTAGTCGCTTTCTTGTCTCTCAGCAGCAAGCTTCTTTAGTACTTTCCGCCAACAAACTCGCAGATATTCCCAAGAATATGCAAGCCCAGTTGATTGTCATGGATGACTTGGCTATTACGTGGAAATCTGAAGATAAACTTAACTATGACGGTTTGCGCTCAGAACTAAGCACCTGGTTTGCACTAGAGTCTGATGATATCGATGTTCCCTCAGCCCTTAACGCTAAAGACAAACACGGCGATGACCCCAATCGCAATAACCGAAACCTCAATGATCAAAACAGTGAGTTAGATTCACTACCTCATACCTTAATTCAGCTTAAAGATGGATTCGTGCGCTTCGATGAGCGAACCGTATTTGAAAAGCTTAACTTTACGCTTAACAAAAATGAGCATTGGCAGATCACTGGTCCAAATGGGTCAGGCAAAACCTGTTTGCTTCAAATGTTTACCGGTGATAATTCCCATTGTTATACCAACGATTTAACAATGTTTGGCATAAAACGTGGCACAGGCGAAAGTATATGGGACATTAAAAAGCACATTGGAATTATGTCGAATGCGCTCCACATGCAGTACAAAGTGAATGCAAGTGTTGAGCACGTTATCATTTCAGGCTTTCACGACAGTATTGGTCTGTACACTCGCCCCACGCTAGCGGAACGCATGGTGGCAGAGCAGTGGCTTGAAGTACTGGGTTTGAAACAGAAAAAGAACTCGCCGTTTCAGTCACTGTCTTTTGGTGACCAGCGATTAGTACTTATTGCACGTTCTATGGTTAAGCACCCCGCCGTGCTTATTTTGGATGAACCTTGCAATGGTTTAGACGACTTCAACCGACAGAAAGCGCTTAAGCTTATTGATATATTGGCTAGGGCTGGCACAAGTACACTGCTGTATGTGAATCACCATGCAGAAGAACGCATTCCTAGCATTCACAATACGTTAAATATGAAAGACTATAATGTTTAAGGGTATATGTTGAAAAACTTGGCCTTTCAGGTCTTCGCTAAAAAGACGTGGCACTTGCCTGTTAGACAATTAGCCTTAAAGCTGGAATCTTAAAAGCGGATATTTAAGAAGATTAGCGCAGCTAGGTACCGAGAGAGAAAAAAGCGCTATCACAAGGGAAAACTCATGGAAAAAGTGATAGCGCCGAAGTAACCGAGGGTGAGGTACAATAAGTACTCAAAAACTACATGGGATCCAGGGTAAGCAACACGCGATGAGTACCAGGTATGACTTTGCAGGACCGATGCACGGCGGCAAATTCTTCATGGCCCTGCCACGACTTACCTTTAAGTAAACCCACATCAAACGCGTTCATTTGCCTAACGCTGCTCTCTCGATAGTGCTGACCCAACCTATTCTTAGTAAGCCCTTGTGTATTCGCGTCGTTAAGACCAATCATTTGGCGTGTAACCACACTTTCTTTCGGCAGCCACTCTGTACCTTCGCCCAAATAGGTATTCACCAACCGAACAGGAATATTGTCCACATGGAAGCTTGGGCACATTGCTGATGAAAGGGGCACTAACCTTACGCCAACACTGTCACAATCAAATAGCGTGGTGAGCATGTCAGACAGCAAATAAATATCGTCAATGGCAGCCTGCTTTCCGGCACTATTTCTTCCATCAGGTAAAAGCTTTGCGATTTCCTCTTTCAGTGATGTTAAAGAGAAAACACCGCGAATCCCCATTCCTAATGATTTAAAAACGTCGACATAATATTGCGTGACAAGTGGTACTTCGGGTCTTGTCCATACCGCAACGCTAATACCTTTATCAAAGATATCGCCTAACACCATAGCATCGGCGCTTGAGCGCCAAGAGTCGCTGTGTTCAAAGGAAGTAATGTGGTCTTTTAACGCCTGCATATTAGTGCTCCCACGCAGGAAATGGGTCAGGCATTTCAGCCCAAACATGATGGCCTTGAATAAGCTGTTCGTCTGTTAACAAGCAACGATCTAACCGCTCGATAATGTCGTTTTTATTAAGCCCTTGTCCAATGACCACCAGTTCTTGACGCATGTCACCGAAGGGCTCCATCCATTGTTCTTCAATCGCTTTAAGGTATTCAGGGTCTTCAGGCCACTGCTCTTTGGGTACGGCTTTCCAAAACAGCCCAGCAGCCCCGTATCTTGCCATACCGCCAGCTTGGCTCCAGCTACCCGCTAATTGAGGGCGTGTTGCCAGCCAGAAGAAGCCTTTTGAACGAATTAACTTACCTGCAATGTCTTTACTATGAATAAAATCATAAAACTTCTGCGGATCGAACGGACGTCGCGCTTCGTAAGAAAAGCTGCTTATACCAAACTCTTCAGTCTCTGGTACGTGCTCGCCACGCATTTCTTTCAGCCAACCGGGCGACTGCTGAGCACGCTCGAAGCTAAACCGCCCTGTGTTCAGCACTTTGTCGAGGGGCACTTTTCCATGCTCGATAGGAACTTGAATAGCCTCGGTATTAAGTGTTTGCAGAATACTTTTAAGGCGCGCCAACTCTTGTTCAGAGACTAAGTCGGTTTTGCTTATAAGCAATATATCAGCAAATTCCACTTGTTCGACCAACAAGTCTGCCACGCTTCGCTCATCTTCCTCCCCCAAGCTCTCACCCACTTCGTTGAGAAACTTAGCTTCGTCATAGTCTTTAAGAAAATTCAATGCATCGACAACGGTGACCATCGAATCGAGGCGTGATATTTCCGACAAGCTTTTACCGTCTTCATCGGCAAACGTGAAGGTCTCAGCTACAGGCAAAGGCTCCGAAATACCTGTAGACTCTATTACCAGATAATCGTATTTACCTTCATGCGCTAAACGCTCTATCTCTTCAAGCAAATCTTCTCGCAACGTGCAACAAATACAGCCATTGCTCATTTCAACTAGCTTTTCTTCGGCTCGATTAAAGCTAATTTCATTTTTCACCGTTGCAGCATCGATATTGATTTCACTCATATCGTTAACAATAACGGCTACTCTTAATCCATCACGATTATTCAGAATATGATTTAGAACCGTGGTCTTACCGGCGCCTAGAAAGCCCGAAAGTACGGTAACGGGAAGCTGAGTTTGAATTGACATAACGACTCGCTAAGTTTCATTTTAAATATCGAATTTAATAAATGTTATAACATAACAATTAAAATAAAAATAACGATATGATCAATTTATTGCAAAACGCTTGCGGTATTCCACCGGACTAAGCCCATACTCTTTACGGAATATCTTCCTAAACGCATTGACGTTTTGATAGCCCACGTTGAATGCGATATCAGCAATGCTGCGCGTTGATACTTCAATTTGCTGACAAGCATGATGAAGTCTCAGCTTCTGCAGATAGTCGATGACTGACATACCTAACGCTTGCGCAAATCTTCGCTGTAAGGTTCGCTGACTAACGAAAGTGTGGCTGGCTAAATCGCTAAGAGAAATTGGCTGACTGTAATGATTTGCCAAAAAATTTTGCACTTTAACAACGAGAGCATCGCCATGATCTTTTTTGGGTGAAAACTGGTGATAAAAGCCTTGCTCCCTGTAACCTGTATCCACCACCATCTCTTTAGAAAGATTCAAGGCAATGGTGGGTGAACTTAAGGTCGATATGATTTCAAACACAAGATCAATCCACGCCATTCTCCCGCCAGCTGTTATTACACCCTCCCCGTTTACCACGATAGCCTTAGCATCTAGCTTTGCTGTGGGAAAGGTTGCCATGAAGTGATCGGCAATTCGCCAGTGTGTAGTACACACTTTGTTATCTAAAAAGCCCCCTTTGCCAAGAATAAATGCACCTACGCAAGCAGATGCGAGCAATGCACCTTGGGACTGCATGACTTCCATATAGTTGATGAGTGATGTGAAGTCATGCTCAAAAAATGTTTCACTCATGCTTGGCGGCAAGATGACGACGTCAACCAGTGCATTTGAATTCAACTGTTCCGCTTTGTAAATACTCGCGCTAAATGCCACATCAGCGTTGATTTGCTCACACATCGTATTTGCTAACTCTAACATCTCAACGATGCCGTAAAGCGCAGATTGGCTTGCGGTTGGATAGTTTATTACTGCTATTTTTATTTCTTTCATCGTTTCATTGTCGTTCTGTGAACGCTGTCGCATTTGGCGCGCTTTTTGTCATTATCGTCACTCTCTATTACACGTGAAAATCTGCAAAATAGTCAATATCGAGTAAGCACAACTTAAACCGTGCTAGAGACTATTTCTTGGAAAAAGAGGGTAAGACCGTGGTTAAACAAGCACTTATTGTTATAGATATTCAAAACGATTACTTTCCTGAAGGGAGGTATCCTTTACACAAACCAGAGCTTGCGATGCAAGAAACCGTCATTCCGCACCTAATTAGCTGATTTATTTTTCTTGACACCGATCCCCCATTTTGATCTATTACTCATCTTTGGGTGCAGCAAAATGGCTATTTCT
>NZ_JAKRFB010000048.1:0-31930 GCF_022348315.1 Alteromonas sp. MmMcT2-5
ATTAATTCGTTAAGCCTTCCTGGGTACCAGTTGGTGGATTCTGATGAGCAGAATGAAGACATACATTTTCGGCTTGAAGCACCTACACCAGTAGCCTGCTAGGGGTGCGGCGTGCAGGGTGAGTTCGTGCGGTTCGGCAAGCGTGATGTTCCCTATCGTGACCTGCCCATCCACGGCAAGCGGGTCACCCTCTGGGTAGTTCGTCGCCGGTACACCTGCCGGGCCTGCAAGACCACCTTCAGGCCCCAGCTACCGGAGATGGTGGACGGCTTCCGCATGACGCTGCGGTTGCATGAGTACGTGGAGAAGGAAGCCTTCAATCACCCCTACGCCTACGTGGCTGATACCACGGGCCTGGACGAGAAGACGGTACGCGACATTTTCAACGCCCGCGCCGAATTCCTGGGGCGCTGGCACCGCTTCGAGACGCCCCGCATTCTCGGCATTGACGAGTTGTACCTGAACAAGCGCTACCGCTGCATCCTGACCAACATCGAGGAGAGGACCCTGCTCGACCTGCTGGCCACCCGCCGTCAGGACGTGGTGACCAACTACCTGATGAAGATGAAAGACCGGCAGAAGGTCAAGATCGTCAGCATGGACATGTGGAATCCCTACCGAGCAGCGGTCAAGGCGGTGCTGCCACAGGCCCGCATCGTGGTCGATAAGTTCCATGTGGTGCGCATGGCCAACGATGCCCTGGAGAAGGTGCGCAAGGGCCTCAGGAAGGAGCTGATGCCCTCCCAGAGCCGAACCCTCAAGGGTGACCGGAAAATCCTGCTGAAACGCGCTCACGAAGTCTCAAACCGGGAACGCCTCATCATGGAGACCTGGACCGGCGCATTCCCACAACTGCTGGCCGCCTACGAGCACAAGGAACGTTTCTACGGCATCTGGGACGCTACCACACGGCCCCAGGCAGAAGCCGCCCTGGACGAGTGGATAGCCACCATCCCGAAGGGCCAGAAGGAAGTCTGGAGCGATCTGGTCAGGGCTGTAGGCAACTGGCGCGAAGAGATCATGACCTACTTCGAGACGGACATGCCCGTCACCAACGCTTACACGGAGTCCATCAACCGACTGGCCAAGGACAAGAACCGTGAAGGACGTGGTTACTCCTTCGAGGTGATGCGGGCACGAATGCTCTACACCACGAAGCACAAGAAGAAGGCCCCGACCGCGAAGGTCTCTCCGTTCTACAAGAAAACCATCGGTTACGGACTGCCGGACTTCGCAGAGGAACTCAACTACGGGGTCGATCTATCAACCATCTGATAATGGTGTCAGGTTGGTGGGGTAAAGGTGCCCCATCAACCATTAAATCCGTATACCCTTTTTAAATTTACCTCAACACCTGACGAAAAGTTTTTTAATAATGGGTCAAAGTAATGCAAAACAATGACAATGTAACGTCTGCTACACCTGATTTAGAAAGGTTGTTTATTTACGGAAGCCTTGCTCCTAATTGTCCAAATCACCATATCGTCGCTCATATTGGTGGCCAGTGGCAGTCTGGTACGGTAGAAGGGCACTTAGTTCAACAAGGGTGGGGAGCAGTTATGGGGTTTCCAGGAATTGTTATTTCTGATCTAACTAAAGCAAAAGAAGAGGTGAAGGGCATGATGCTAACGTCTTCTCAACTTGCCGAAAACTGGACCATGCTGGATGAGTTTGAAAGTGAGCAATATGAGCGGGTCATAGTTCCTGTTAAGCTTGATGCCGGTCACACTGAAAACGCCTATATTTATCAAATCAAACCAACGCAATAAAAAGGACCATTATGTCAACGGAAGAACCACTCTACTGGGGCTTGAACGCTCGAAGCTACTGTACACTCATTCATGTTTCTCAGTTATCCAGTTTCATTATACCTGGCTTAGGTATCATATTGCCTATCGTGCTATGGATTGCTCACAAAGATCAAAACGAAGACATCAATCAGCACGGCAGGGTGACAGCGAATTGGTTAATAAGCTTGCTCATTTACTCTGTTATTTGTTTTGTCTTGACGCTGATTATCATAGGAGCGCTAGGCTTCATCGCTCTTGGATTGATGAACATCGTCTTTGCTATTGTGGCAGCAGTCAAAGCGAACAAAGGGGAGTTGTGGGTGTATCCGCTAAGCTTTGAGTTTTTTAAACGTTAACCTAAAGAATCCTACGTCACGTCTAGCAAGAAAAACTGCGACCTAAGATCGCTTTCGAAGGGCGTTTCCATGTTGAAACGCCTTCGTGCTTATCCCATTGCAGATACTGCAATTGCCAGCGTGAACAATAACGCGATGTGTTTTGGTTTTAAAAGCATGTTCACCTCTTTCCTGTGACTTCTTCTACCTGTGGTAATCTTGAAGATAGTTTTCAAATAGGTGTCGCGCTATTCACAATTAATATAATTAACTCATATGTCGCTAATGTCATTACGAGGGCGTTGCTTTTTCAAAAGCGCTATGTCGTCGGTTAGCACTTATCTATGCGGATTGGTATAAATATTTGATTCGTAGAATACTATTGCTGCGTGTGCGATAGAGTAAAAAAGAATAGTAAACGCAAAGAATGGCTTTAAATAAAAGATTAACCTGATAGACGAGTACTCGCCTAAAAATTACTTAGCGCTGAAGCGGTGACTTGGCAGTGCGCTATGAATAAGGTATTGGCTTTTGGATTGTTTGGTGGTTTGAAGCGAAACATCAGTACCGCGCTTTACTGTGCTTAGTGCTAGCGGTTTATTTTGACGTTGCTTCTTTAATAGTTGGGAAGAAGGCACTTCCTTCATATTTACAAGCGTAGATTGGGCTTCTTGCGCAATACTAACGTTAATCAACGAATAGGTTATACAAAGTGTAGTAGCTAAAAAAATGTTTTTACTTGGCTTTTTCATCACATTTTTCTCTTTTTGTTCAACTTAATCGCTAAATAAAATTATTGGGTTTTACTTGATGGGGGTCGATTGCAGAGGCGGTTGCACTCGCCTCATTCATCGATTTTGTTTGTTCCTCTTCATTACACCTAAAGTAGAACGAAAGAGAAACATGATGAGTCATACAAAGGTATGTCAAAAAATACCTTTGCATGTATTTCGAAACTGCGAGATAAAAATTACCACGCTGTAACACCACCATCTACTGCTATGGTTTGCCCGTTCATGTAAGAGTTGCCAGGGGAAAGCATCAGCATCATGGTGTTAACGATTTCTTGCGGTTCGCCTAGACGTTTCATAGGACTTCCCATGCCTAGTTGCTCGCGCGCTTCAGGGGTGTTGTACCCGTCTACGTTCAAAATATTGGTAGGACTATAGAATGGGCAAATTGCATTAACGCGAACATTCTTTCGGCCGTATTCCACCGCGGCTGTGCGGGTTATCCCCGAAACCGCGTGTTTTGCTGCAGCATAAGCACCGCCTTTAGGGGCTCCACCTAGTCCTGCAAGTGAGCTTACATTTAAAACGTGCCCTTGCTTTTGTGCAAGCATAACGGGTATTTGGTACTTCATTCCAAACATAACGCCTTTTACATTCACAGCGAACTGCGAGTCCATGATTTCCTCTGTCATTTGATGAATTGGTGCAGGGTTATGCGCTATGCCTGCATTATTTACGGCTATATCCAGTTTGCCAAAGGTTTCAATGGCTGTTTCAACCAGCGCCTTATTTAGCGACTCGCTAGCAATATTACCCGCTAGCACCACGACATCAGTGAGTGCTTTTACATCCTTTTTCGTTTCCTCAAGGGCGGTTTCGTTAATGTCTGAAAGAACGAGTTTTGCTCCTCGGTTGGCAAGACCTAGCGATAACAAGCGGCCAAAGCCACTGCCTGCGCCGGTAATTAATACAACTTGCCCTGAAAAGTCGAGTAGAGCATCCATGGTAATCTCCTATTGGTAACTGTTTAATGTTTTTTGAAACGTGGCTATTTCAGCTGCGTTTGGTTTATAAATTGAATGAGTAATTTGGCTAGCATTTCCCCTTGGTCTTCCTGGATAAAGTGACCACCGTTTTCTACAAGGGTATGAGCCATGCCGCTGCTGCCAGGAATGAGCTTTTGAAATACCTTATCGCCACCTTTAGTGACAGGGTCGCTATCACCGAAAGCCGTAACAAAAGGTTTGTTATATTGCTTTAGCTTTTCCCATGCCTGTCTATTCGCCTGTGCCTCAGCATTGTCTGGGCTTGTAGGAACAAGAATAGGGAACATACGTGCACCTGCTTTAAAGCTTTCGTCTGGAAAAGGGGCGTCGTAAGCAGCAAGCGTCGCCTCATCTAGAACAGTGGTTGTGGCGTTTTGAATGATCGTAGATGTGGGAAATACGGCGACATCCTGTGAGAATCGGCGCCATTTGATGAAAGCATCACTTGGCGGGTGGTCGCCAGTGGGCAAACCGGTATTAGACACCATTACACCCGAAAAACGCTCAGGCATATCGGCGACAAGTCGCAGGCCTAGTAGACCTCCCCAGTCTTGACAAAATAGTGTAACGGGGCCTTTAGTAGCCTGTGAAAACCAGTCTTTTAGCCATATCACATGACGAGCGTAGGAGTAGTCCTCCTTTCTTACTGGTTTATCTGAGCGCCCAAAACCAATGAGATCCGGCGCGATGACATTGAATCCCGCATCAGCCAATATAGGCATCATCTTGCGGTATAAATAAGCCCACGTCGGTTCGCCGTGTATTAATAGCACGGTATGTCCATCTTTCGGTCCACATTGATAATGGGCCATTGTTATTTCACTGCTTACCGTGTCTGTTACTTCAGTGAAACAGGGGGAGTAGGGAAAGTCAGTGATCGTGTCGAAGGCGCTTTCCGGTGTTTTAAGCACTTGCATAGCCAATCATCCTTTTGTAAATAAAATGTAATTACAAGTGTTGCCTGATTAACAAAAACACCGGTTTTATTTTCTGTCAAATAAACCTTAGGCAAGGTAGGACAGGCTCTGCGCAGAGAAATGAATTCACAAAGGGGCTGGCGGTCAATATTAAATATTATGATAAATGTCTATAACACCAATAAACTTGGATGATTGACAACACTGCAATAACATCCAGTTAACGTGATAAACAGGACATGGTTATGACTGAGATGGAAAATAAAGCCGTAGATTATGCAGTACAACAGGGTGTTGCCACGCTGACAATGCAAAGTGCGCCCGTTAATGCGCTGTCACGCGCTATCAGAGTAGGGTTGATAGAAGGCATAAACAATGCACTAGATGACGACAGCGTAAGTGCCATTGTTATTACTTCTTCACTACCTATTTTTTCGGGGGGAGCTGACATCAGCGAATTCTCTGGTGGCGATTTGTCTCCCATGCTGCCTGAGGTACTAGACAAGATTGAAAATGCGTCTAAGCCGGTTGTTGCTGTTCTCCCTGGACCAGCATTCGGCGGTGGCTTAGAAGTGGCGTTAGCTTGCCATCATCGCATCACCTTTGCCGACAATAAGGTGGGTCTTCCAGAGGTAAATCTAGGCATATTACCGGGCGCAGGCGGTACTCAGCGCCTTCCTCGTTTAGCCGACGCACAAACATCGTTAGAAATGATCGTAACAGGCAAGCCTACGTCGGTGGTCAAACTTCCAGGTGTCTTCGACAAAATTTCTGATAAGCCTGAGCATTTACTTGAAGATACAAAAGCGTATTTACAAGCATTAACGCCAGATAAAGCGATTAAACGCACCAGTGATATCACGCTGTCCATGTCTGACGAAACGCAGGCGGTGTTTGATGCAGTAACTGCACAAACTAAAAAAGCGACTCGTGGTTTCTTTGCTCCATTAAAATGTATCGAAGCGGTACGCGGCGCTTACACGCTTGCTTTTGAAGATGGCCTTAAAAATGAAGGCAAGCTTTTCATGGAGTGTATGAATACGCCACAGGCACGTGCCCAGCAGCATTTCTTTTTTGCTGAACGCGCAGCAGGTCATGTGAGCGATTTCGACAAAAATACTCCTGAGCGCAACATTGATAAAGTTGCGATTATCGGCGCCGGAACAATGGGCGGTGGTATCGCTATGAACTTCGCCAATGCCGGCATTCCAGTCACAATGCTTGAGCTCAAAGAAGAAGCGCTAGAGAAGGGATTAGCGCTTATTAGAAAGAACTACGAAAACTCAGCGAAAAAAGGCAAGTTAACCCAAGAGCAGGTAGAGAGCCGCATGGCACTGCTTTCAGGTACTACGTCGTATGACGACTTAGCTGATGTTGATCTCGTCATCGAAGCCGTTTTCGAGAAGATGGAAGTAAAGAAAACCGTATTCTCGACGCTGGATAAAGTGTGTAAGCCAGGCGCCATTTTGGCTTCAAATACGTCAACACTGGATATAGACGAAATAGCGACAGCCACATCCCGTCCTGAAGATGTAATTGGTCTTCACTTCTTCTCGCCAGCGAATGTGATGAGACTGCTAGAAGTGGTTAAAGCAGAGAAGACATCTGCTGAAGTCATTAAAACCTGCATGAAGATGGCTAAACGCATCAAGAAAGTAGCGGTGTTGGTAGGCGTTTGCTTCGGATTCGTAGGTAACCGCATGATTGAGCCTTACGGCCGTGAAGCTAACCGCTTACTGCTTGAAGGAGCAACACCTGAGCAAGTTGATCGTGTTTTAACCGAGTTTGGCATGCCAATGGGGCCGTTCACTATGGGTGATATGGCTGGATTAGATATTGGTTACTATGTACGACAGTCTCGACAAGAGCACATTGCACACGACCCCGCTTACGGTGCAGTGGCAGATCGCTTGGTAGAAAAGGGGCGCAACGGACTCAAAACCGGACGCGGAGCTTACAACTATGAACCTGGGAGTCGAGTTCCTGTCCCAGATCCAGAAGTACTAGAAATTGCCAAGCAAGAAGCAGAACGTTTAGGCGTGGTTCAGCGTTCAGACATTAGCGATGAGGAAATTCTAGTACGCGTCATGTACTCATTGATCAACGAAGGTGCTGCCATCTTAGAAGAAGGCATTGCAGCTAAATCTAGCGATATCGATGTGATTTATGTTTACGGTTATGGCTTCCCTGTGTATCGCGGCGGCCCTATGCAATATGCCGACGAAGTAGGGCTAGGCACTATTTTAGATAAGCTGACTACCTATCGTGATCAATTGGGTGATTACGGAAAGATGTGGCTTGAACCAAGTGATTTGTTGGTGAAATTGGCCCAAAGCGGCGGCACGTTTAAAAGCTATAAAGCGAAGTAGATAAAGCTCTCGTTAGCGAGAGTTAATCGACGGTGAGAGCTAGCGCTAGCTCTCGTTTCCCGACATCCGAATTTGGTAAAGCTAGGTAACTTCGAGAGGAAGCACGTAGGCCTAGCTAAACTTTGGCTGAACTTTCAGCCCAACTGAAAGGAATATGAAAATGCGCGATGCAGTTATCGTAAGTACAGCACGTACGCCAATCGGGCGCGCTTATAAAGGTGCACTGAACAATTTACCAGCCCCTTCATTAGGTGGCCATGCTATTCAAAACGCAGTAGCACGCGCAGGGATCGACCCTGCCAGTGTTGATGACGTGGTAATGGGTGCAGCGCTAACCCAAGGCAGTGGCGGCATGAATATTGGCCGCTTGGCTGGTTTAGCGGGTGGTTTACCGGTCACCGTAGCGGGTATGACACTCGACCGCCAATGTAGTTCTGGCATGTATGCCATTGCTACCGCAGCGAATTCAATTCGTACGGGCGATACCAACATAATGGTTGCGGGTGGCTTAGATTCTATCTCTTTAGTGCAAAACAAAAATATGAATATGTTTCGTGCAGTAGACCCTGCACTGGTTGCTAAGCACAAAGATATTTATATGCCAATGCTTCAAACTGCAGAAGTGGTGGGTAAGCGCTACAACATTAGCCGTGACGTACAAGACGAATACGGTTACCAAAGCCAAATGCGCACAGCAGCGGCTCAAGAAGCGGGCAAGTTTGATGATGAGATTGTACCTATCACAGCAACGCAAGCCTTATTTAATAAAGAAACAGGTGAAACCTCTGAGCGTGAAGTGACCTTGTCAAAAGACGAAGGAAATCGCCCAGAAACAACGCTAGAGGGGCTTAAAGCGCTTAACCCAGTGATAGAAGGTGGTTGTATTACCGCAGGTAATGCAAGCCAGCTTTCTGATGGAGCCAGCGCGACAGTGATTATGGATGAGCACTCAGCGGCAAAAGGCAATGCTAAACCTCTTGGTATTTATCGCGGTATTGCAGTGGCAGGCTGTGAGCCAGATGAAATGGGAATTGGCCCAGTGTTCGCCATTCCTAAGCTATTAAAGCAGCATGGATTAACCATGGACGATATCGGTCTATGGGAGCTTAATGAAGCGTTTGCAGTACAGGTACTGTATTGCCGCGATAAGTTAGGCATTCCAGACGAATTATTAAACGTAAACGGCGGTGCCATTTCTATTGGTCACCCATACGGCATGAGCGGTGCTCGCATGGTGGGTCATGCACTCATCGAAGGTAAACGACGCGGTGCGAAATATGTTGTTTGCACCATGTGTATCGGTGGCGGCATGGGCGCTGCTGGTCTATTTGAAGTAATATAGGTATTGGGTATGGAAGGTTATAAAGCTCCACAACGTGACGCCATGTTTGTAACACATGAGCTACTAAATTATCAAAATCACTATCAAAAGCTAGGTTTCGACGAAGCATCAGAAGACTTGGTGTCAGCGATTTTCGCTGAAGCTGCAAAGTTTTCAGAGAACGTACTGGCGCCCATCAATGCATCAGGTGATGAAGAAGGGTGTAAGTGGGTTGATGGTGAAGTAACAACGCCTAAAGGTTTTAAAGAAGCTTATCAAACGTATGTTGAGGGCGGATGGCCAGGAATGTCTCACCCTGAGGAATTTGGCGGTCAGGCACTACCATATTCATTGTCATCTATCATTGCTGAGTGGTTCTCAGGCGCAAACCATTCTTGGGCGATGTACCCAGGTCTAAGCCAGGGCTGTATGGCAACAATAAAAGCCCATGGCTCTGAATTGCTACAAAAAATGTTCCTTGAAAAACTGGTTAGCGGTGAGTGGACAGGTACTATGTGTTTGACCGAGGCACACTGCGGTTCAGACCTTGGCATGTTGAAATGTCGCGCGGAACCTCAAGAAGATGGTACCTACAGCTTAACAGGAACGAAGATTTTTATTTCGGCAGGTGAACACGACTTGTCTGAAAATATCGTACACATTGTGTTAGCTCGATTGCCAGATGCGCCAGAGGGTACCAAAGGTATTTCTTTGTTCGTTGTGCCTAAATTCAATGTCTCTGAAGACGGTGAAAAGCAAGACCGCAATGCGGTAAGCTGCGGAAGCATAGAACATAAAATGGGTATCAAAGCCAGCGCAACCTGCGTGATCAACTTCGATGGCGCAAAAGGTTATTTGATTGGGCCACCAAACCGCGGCCTAAACTGCATGTTTACGTTCATGAATACCGCACGTATTGGCACTGGTCTTGAAGGCTTGGCATCATCTGAAGCAGCATTCCAAGGTGCGCTTCGCTATGCAAAAGACCGCATTCAGTTCCGTTCATTAACAGGGCGTAAAAATCCTGATGGCCCAGCTGATCCTATTATTGTGCACCCTGATGTACGTCGTATGCTGTTAACGCAGAAAGCGTTCGCGGAAGGCAACCGAGCGCTTGCCGCTTACTGTATGCAGTTAGTTGACGTTACTTTGTATGGTAGCGACGAGGCTGAGAAGCAACTTGCGGATGCAAAACTTGCATTCTTAACGCCTATCGTAAAAGCCTTTTTAACTGAAACCGCGCAAGAAGCCACGAGTTACGGTATGCAGGTTTATGGCGGCCACGGCTTTATCAAAGAATGGGGCATGGAGCAGCTAGCTCGTGATACCCGTATCTGCACCATGTATGAAGGTACTACCGGTATTCAAGCCGTTGACCTATTAGGTCGTAAAGTAATGGGCTCTAATGGCGAATTGCTTAATGTGTTTGTTCAAGAAGTGCGCGACTACTGTAATTCATTGCGTGACAACGCTCAGTTTAGTGCTTGGACTAACGCGCTAAACTCTCACCTTGACGAGTGGCAGCAGATTACTATGGACATCGGTAAGGCAGCAGCATCGAACCCAGATGAAATTGGTGCAGCGTCTGTCGATTACTTAATGTATTCAGGTTACGTTACCGTTGCTTACTTCTGGCTAAAAATGGCAGTGAAAGCACAAGAACAGCTTGATGCAGGCAGCACCGAAACCGAGTTTTATAAGAGTAAAATCTTAACAACGGGCTTCTACTTTGACCGTTTGTTAACCCGTACTCGCTCACTGGTTTCTGCTATGCAATCAGGTGCAGACAACTTAATGTCTATGCCAGAGAGTATGTTCGCTATCGAGTAACGACATAAAAGTAATACACGTGCGCTACTAAAAGACGTACGAAAGGCCGAGAAAATAATGTAGCCGAGAAAATGATTTAACCTAGTCATCATTGGATACGTTATTTTGCTCGGCCTTTTTGTTTCTTAAAAACAACATAGAGGAAGTGAGCACAGTGGTTGTGTCAAAGTACGTGAATGTTGAGGGAGCCAGCCTTCATTATTTATCCCGAACGCGTCGCACTGGTTACACAGGGAAAAACCTGAATGGGTACAAAAAGAAGTGATAAATTTTATAGGGTTCTAGAAAGGGGTGAGGCCCCTAAAAGGGGCCTCCAGTGCGGCGTCCTGCCGCTACCATGTTGAATCGTTACATCACATGGTGTGATTAATTAGTTATATTAGATTCTGCCGTTAAGCTCTGTTGAAATAGGAGAGCTTTGAAGACCTTGTTCAGCAATCCACGCTTGAAGTGTCTTACCGTCTGACTCAGGCTCTGCTAAGTCTTTGCTTGGCATTTTCTTAACCAGTAGAGTACCTACTTCAACCGCATTGCTAGTAAGAGCAGTGCGAATTAGGCTTTGGCCGTTACAAGAAATGCCAGAGTAGTAATCGCGAAGCTTAAGTTTGTAGTCCGATTGAACGCTACGCATTTTCTTACGTAGTTCGCCCTTGTCATCTGCTTGAACAATTGTGCAAATGTTTGCAAGTGCTTCGTTGATGTCATTAGCCTGAGCTGCGTTAGAAAAAGCTAAAGTTGATGCTGCAATTACTAGAGAAGTTTTAACGATTTTCAACATGGTTAAATTCCTTCGGTTGTTGTTATTAAGATTGTGTTCGTTCGTTGAGATGCATTAAACCCGAATCTAACTATTTGAAAAACATGTTGTAAAATAACATGGTATGTCAAACCATACCTAAAGGGGGGGCTTGCGTTACGAGCTCACGCATACGGCAGCTTGATTACCTAAGTCACTGGGTTGAAGAACGTGAAAATTTAAAGAGACAGAAAGTAAAAAGGCCCCGTAGCGGGGCCTTTCATTGCAGCTGACGCTGCAACCATGTTGAATCGACTCACATGGCTATGTGAATTAGTGCTTAGATTCTATCGTTAAGCTCAGCAGAAATTGGCGAGCTCTGTAAGCCTTGCTCTGCTATCCACGCTTGAAGTGTTTTGCCGTCTGATTCGGGCTCAGAAAGGTCTTTGCTTGGCATTTTCTTAACAAGCAGTGTACCTACCTCAACTGCGTTGTTCGTTAAGGCCGTGCGGATAAGGCTTTGACCACCGCATGAAACACCTGAGTAATAATCACGTAACTTTAATTTGAAGTCAGACTGTACGCGACGCATCTTCTTACGCAATTCGCCTTTGTCGTCAGCCTGAACAATAGTACAGATGTTTGCTAGTGCCTCGTTTACGTCATTTGCTTGTGCTGCGTTTGAAAAAGCTAATGTTGATGCTGCGATGACTAGAGAAGTTTTAACGATTTTCAACATGGTTAAATTTCCTTCGTTATATTTGTTTAATTAATCGGTTTGTCTGTTCGGGATTAATTAAAAAACAATCAGGTCGAATGAAAAACATTCATTCAAATAACAAGGTATATCGAATAATACGTTAGACTAAAGATGTAAGAGGTATGAAATGCGTTGTAGCCTTTAGTATTAAAGGGCGCAGGCAAACTTAGTTGAATTGCAATTGCAGATCAATAAATAGTCAAATAAAGTGCAAAAAAACAACGTTAATGCTGTTTTTTTGCTTTTTGTTGAAGTTAATGCGTATTAAAAATGTACGCAATAGGCATTGTATTAATAAGAAAAGAACGAAATTAAGAAGTAAGCAGTGCTGAGGCAGTACGTTCTGTCGTGATGAGCCCATTGAGCAATTTCGATCGCAGAGCGCCTCTTATAGCGTGCAGTTTGTTGTCGCCCGCTGCAACACCCACTACAGGCTTTTCTGGCATTGCTTTCAACTTAAAGCTCGTTACTCTCTCGTTAATATCGCAACTAATCAGCGCACCTTCTTCATTAAAGATCCAGCTTATGATGTGGAGAACGTTCAAACGGGTATTGTTCACATTGATGTTGGTGGTTTTCATCGGGCATATGAAGCCATGTAAGTAGACAGAATAACGCCTGCATCCACAAATGACGATATCGCAACGTTAAAGGCTCAGGGAGTAGGGGATACTCTTTTTTTTATGCATTGAATTTTATCAACTGATACAAAAGAAAAAAGCGACCCGAGGGTCGCTTTCTAAAGTGCAGATTTCTCTGCAACCATGTTGAACTGGTTCACATGGTGTGAAACTGTTTTATAGGCGGTCGTTGATAACCGCAGCAATTGGGTTATCTTGCAGACCGTTTTCCGCAACCCAAGCTTGAAGTGTTTTTCCATCAGCTTCAGGTGCTTCTAAATCACTTTTTGGCATTTTCTTAACAAGTAACTCGCCAGCTTCTAAAGCATTGTTTAGCAGTGCTGTACGAATTAGGCTGTTACCGCCACAGCTAATTGCTGAGTAGTAGTCTTTAAGTTTCATACGGTAGTCTGATTCGACTGAACGCATTTTCTTACGTAGTTCGCCTTTATCGTCCGCTTGAACGATAGTGCAAATATTCGCTAGTGCTTCGTTAACATCAGCCTGTGCTACGCCCGACACACCTAATGTCGCTGCGATAACAAGAGAAGTTTTAACAATTTTCAACATGGTTAATTCCTCAAGTACTTCTATAGATTGTTTATTTGTTCGGGAGGATTAAACGACAAAAATGAAATCTTGAAAACGTTCTAAGCGATACTTAAGTATGTGGTTTTATAAGTTTATGGAGACAAAAAAGCGCCCATAACGAGCGCTGTTTGGAGAAGTGGCGTTAGTGAGGTTTATAGTTGCTCGCTACTTCCATTATTTGTTCACGCATCCACATATGAGCGTGATCATGGTCGGCGCTTACGTGCCAATAAAGGAAATACTCTACAGGCGGTAAATCAAAAGGAACCTCGTACAACGCAAGATCGTAATGTTTAGCAAGGTGATACGGCAGGCACGCGATTAGGTCTGTCTTTACTATCGTACTTGGAACGGTTAAAAAATGTTGACCTCGCATAACTTCCTTGCGTCTTTTGCCCATTTTATCTAACGCAATATCTATTGGACCCACACCAGATTTACGCTGTGACACATTAATATGGCCTAATCGTAGAAAGGTATCTAAGTTAAGCCCGTTTTTAAGCGCAGGATGATTTTTACGTGCTAACACAACAAGTCTGTCTTGGGCGATTTTTTCTTTACACAAATGAGGGTCTGTAAATGTCGATGCATCTGAGTAAAAATCCAACGTGCCCGATGCCATCGCCGAAACAACTTGGCTTCTAGGAATCTCGTAATTGGTCAACCCAATATTTGGCGCCAAATTCTGCAAACGTGAAATGAGTCGAGGCATAATGCTTACTTCAAGCAAATCACGGCTGGCAAAGTTAAAGGACTTCTCGGCTGTGAGAGGGTCGAATGTATGACTTTCTTGCACGCTTCTGCGTAGTAAGGCTAAAGCTTGTCGAGCTGGAACAATAATATTTTGCGCTACGGGGGTAGGCGTCATACTGTGGCCAGTACGAACGAACAGCGGGTCGTTAAGCATTTCTCTTAGCCTTGCTAAAGAGTTACTTACCGCTGGTTGAGTAATGCATAAGACATCTGCTGCCTTGGTTAAGCTTCCTGCCGTGTAAATGGCGTCGAATACTGCAAAAAGGTTCAAATCGATTCTATTGAGATTCATAACTAATCCTTTAAGAGCGAGTGCCCTGAAAAAAGCCAATAGATGAAGAGGCGCTAGTTTGTATCACGGTGCGTTTAATAGAAAACTGTGATCCAATGCTACATAGCATCTACGAATAATTTACGTTAGTGTAACAAGAATATTTATAAATACCTATTATTAAAAGTTAATTGAAACATTCAAGGTAATAATAGTAGTTTTATCGTCAATAAATGGAGATTGGACTGAAAAATGAAAACACTTTTAGACTTAGCAGTGGGAGATACCCTTGAACAACCTGAATGGCTGGCGGTTACGCAGGACATGATCAATCAGTTTGCAGACGCCACGGGCGATCACCAGTGGATACATTTAGATGCTGCGCGCTGTGAAAAAGAAAGTCCCTTTAAAACAACAATTGCGCACGGCTTCTTGACTGCCAGTCTCATGCCTAAAGCATTCGCTGAAGTGATTGCGCCAGACGAACGTATCGCGTCTATGATTAATTATGGCATTGATAAGTTACGTTTTCTTGAACCAGTAAAAAGTAATGATGCCGTTAAATACCGATTCAAACTTGTCGAAATCACTGAAAAGGCGCAAGGGAAGCTTTATAAAGTAGAGGCAAGTTGCTTACTTAAATCGAATGGGAACCCTGCGCTAATAGGTGGCTTTCTCATGCTCGCGGTGCTTAAGCCTTGATAGATTGTTGTTGTACGCGGTAAAAGTGGCTGTATAGACTAGTACGGCATATTGCCAAATGCGTATTTCGATGCGTGTACTACGTCGTTGTCTAGTTGATATGTCGCACCGTGTATTGCAGAATCATAATGCCACAAAATAAAAAAAGCCTGAGATGCTGGCGTTGGTTGACCTTTGATATATAGCAAAAGTCAACAGGGTCAAGTTTAGCAATCGTCAGGCTTTTACCTACACGGTCGTACTTTATCGGCAAGACCTATGTCGACAGAAACTAGTTAGTTAGACGCTTCCTCGGCACCTTCTTCAATGGCTTCTCCAGCACTTTGAATATCTTTACCGGCCCCTTCAACTGTTGCACAACCGCCTAAACTCCCAAAACTGGCTGCGAGTATAAGTACTAAAAAAGCGTGTTTAAGTGTTTTTGAATTTAACATTTCCATTTGCATCTCCGTTAGTTTCATTCTTCTGCGGGTTGCTCAGGGTTATCACCCGCTTTCACATCAGACTGCTCAGTTGATGAATTTGTATTACCTTTACTTGGACTTCTCTCATCCTGCTTTTTAAGCATGCTATTAAGCTTATCTCCCCCTTTGGCATTGAAATCCAATGTTCTGATAGGGAAAGGAATAAGAATATCGTTTTCTTCTAATACCGTTTTTACTGTACTGATCGCGTCGTGGCGTACGACCATAAATCCAGGCTCTCCTGGATATCGAATCCAAAACCACAGTAATAGGTTGATACTTGAATCGCCAAAAGACTCTGCGTAAACCGCGGTCTCTTCTTTTTTGATGACATAATCTTTTTCATTCATAGCATCCGTAATAACTTTAGCGGCTTCTTCTATATCATCAGCGTAAGAAATACCTACAGGGACCTCTATTCTTCGATAACCAAGATATGAATAATTGGTCAATATATTTCGGAAAAGTATCTTGTTGGGTATAACTTCAAGTTGGCCATAAAAGGTTTCAACTAAGGTGTTTCTAAGGTTTATTTCCTTCACGTTACCAAATACACCTTCTGCCTCAATGACGTCGCCAATCTCAAAGGGTTTTCGAATTCCCATGGCCACACCGGCAATGAAGTTTTCCGTCATGTCCTGAAACGCAAAACCAATGGCCAACCCGACAATACCTGCGCCTGCAAGTAAAGAGGTAACAGTACCTTTGAGGCCAACAAAGTCTAGCGCAATGAAAATTCCCGCTATTAAAACGATAGATTTGATTATCGAGGTGAGGAGGCTTGCAATTTGTCGAGACTCAAACGTTCTGCGCATAATCTTGCCAGCAACGTTGCCGATCACTTTGGCGATAATGCCAAAGGCTATTGCAATAAAAAATGCGACAACAATATTAGGTAGAAGCGTAATGCCGCCTTCTACCCAAGACTCTAGCTTTTCGCTGAGTAATTTATAGACCTCATCTATTTTTGGAAACTCCATTGACCTCGTGCACCTTCATATAAAGTGTTCCTGATGTTTCAAGAATCATTCCTTTCAAAGAAATCTTGTAACATATTGAAAATTATAGGGTATGGCTGAGTTTTGACGTGTGCGAACAATCTAGCGTAATGAATAAATTTCCCTAATTGGGAAACATATTCCCAATTGAGATGTTGCTAAATTCAGCGGAGAGCCTTCTATTTATCCTAGAGAATATCTGGTCAGACCATGTGTAAAATTAATGTAAATATATTATTTACAATAAATTTACAAGGGTGGGATTCAAGCATAGTATCAATTGCGTAGGTCAATATTTGTTCATGGCCTCAGACAATAACAACACGAAATCGAACAGCCTGTCGCTAGCGGAAAGTGTGGGTAGTAATGCCGGTAGTGATAAGCCCAGATTTGGAATCACACTATGAAATTTAAAACGCGTAAGACAGCAGTGGCGGCAATGGTCGGTACTGCTTTATTTTGCTCTCCTTATATCGCATCAGCCCAAGAAGCAGACGTTGAAAGTGAGCAAGAAGCTAAGAAAGACGTAGAACTCATTTTGGTTACCGGTAGTTTTGTTCGCCGTAGCGAAAACTTCGAATCTCCTTCTCCACTAGCCGTGGTAGATAGCGTGGCTATCGACGCGATTGGCGCAAAGAATATTGCGGATATTACACAAACACTCACTATTAACACGGGTGCTGAAAACAACCCGGATGCATTTACGCAAAACGCAACAGCGGGTACGTCGAATATTAACCTTCGTGGTTTAGGCGTAGCGTCTACTCTGGTTTTACTTAACAATAAGCGTCAGGTCGTTACAGCGCAACCAACGAACGAAGGCCTGAACTTCGTCGATACCAGTTCGCTTGTACCGATGATTGCCATTGATCGTATGGAAGTAGTTAAAGATGGTGCGTCGGCTCTATATGGTTCTGATGCCGTTGCAGGTGTCGTTAACTTTATCACCAAACGCAATTATGACGGAGCAATGGTAAGCCTTGACTATCAAGATGGTGCGCATGGCGACAACAAAGAATACATTTTACAAGGTTTATGGGGTGCAACCGGAGATAACGGAAGCGTACTAGCGGCGATAAGCTATACCAACCGTTCGCCGCTTTTTCTCAGCGATAGACGACTAAGTCGTCCCCAAGACGATACAAGTGCTCTGGGTAACCCAGGCTCTTTCTTCTTAAATATCCCAGGTGCAGGGGCACTGCCTATTATCGACCCTTACGGATGTGAGGAGTTTGGTGGCGCACCCGATTTACTTGCGCCAAGTGGTACAGTGCCAGGTTTAGAAATTGGTTTTTGCGGTTTTGATTTCGGTAAATTCTATTCATATGTTGCCGATGAGAGCCGAACAAATGCTTATGTACGTGCAGACTACGAGTTCGATAACGATATTACATGGTCGGCTGAATTCAGTTTAGCGAGAAACCGTGCAGAACGTGGTGGAGCACCGAGCTTCCCAATTTTAACCTCTCCAATTGTTCCGGATTACCATCCGCAGAATCCATTTGGTCAGCCTGTTGCTTTCTTCGGCCGCGCTGAAGGTAACGGCTTCCCTGGTGACCCAGCTAATACCGAATCAGATACCTTTCGCTTTAGCACCAGTTTACAAGGTGTGACAGATACTGGGTTCTGGGAAGTAAGCTATACACGTGCGGTTAACGATTTTGTATTTAGGGTTCCTGACGTACTAAATACCGAGTTTCAGCTTGCGCTATACGGTCTAGGTGGCTCTAATTGTGATCCTATCGCAGGAACGCCAGGGGTAGGGGATTGCGAATTCTTCAATCCATTTGCAACGTCTTACACAACGGCACCTAACTCTGATTATGTGGTTAGCTCCTTTACGGGAACCGAAGTGATTGACTCTAAAGCGGACCTTGAAGTTTTCGAAGCGATTACATCGTTTGATGTGTTCGAAATGGGCGGTGGCTTTGCGGCGTTAGCTTTGGGTGTTCAATATCGTGAAAACCAGCTTAGCCAAGATTACGATGATCTTGCTAACCAAGACAGTTTCACATTCGTTATCGGCAACCCTGATATTGATGGTAGCCAGGATGTATGGGCAGCGTTCGGTGAACTTGCATTACCAATAAATGACGAGTTAGATGTTCAACTAGCGGTTCGTTATGAAGATTACGGCGGTACCATTGGAAGTACGGTGGATCCAAAGTTAGCGATATCGTGGCGTGCGACTGATGAGTTTTCACTTCGCGGCTCGATATCTACGTCGTTTAGAGCGCCAACAGTGTTCTTAGCACAAGGTGGCGCAACGTCGTTGCAACAGCTTATTGACCCCGTTCAAGGTGCTACGGCATTTGTGGCTGTTAGAACATCGGGTAATGAAGAGCTAAAACCCGAAGAGTCGACAGCCTATAATATTGGCTTCTCATACGAGCCTTTCAGAGACTTTTCTGTTGAAGTTGATTATTGGAATTTCGAGTTTGAAGACCTAATCATTCAAGAGAACGCGCAGGCGGTACTAAATGAAGACCCGACTAATCCAGACCGCGTTATCCGTGCTGGAGACCCGATGACTGGGCCTGTTCTTCAAGTAAATAACACGTATGTTAACGCGAGTTCTATGGAAACATCGGGTATTGATTTTGTAACCAGTTATAAAATAGAGACAGACTTCGGTAACTTTACACCTACGTTGAATGCGACCTACATCACTAAGTATGACTTGATGGACCCACAGGCAGGAAACATTGATGGTGCTGGACGCCGTAACTTCAATAACATTGGTGTGTCTTCTCCTGAATTGCGCGCGAACTTGGGACTGGCTTGGCAAAACGATATCCATGCAGCCAATATCTTCCTTCGCTATATCTCATCATATGATGATGATTAAAATTGCGCGGACGGTACTGCAAACGTGGGTGGTTGTTCAGGTGGCTTTTACGAAGTGGATAGTCACTTGACGGTAGATGCTCAATACAACATCGACTTAGGCGGCTTATATGATACAGAACAAAGTTATGTGTTGACGTTAGGCGCAATTAACATGTTCGACGAAGAGCCTCCACAGCTATTCACTAACAGCGGGTTTGACTCTAAGGTTCACGATCCACGAGGTCGTCAAATCTATGCGCGCTTAGCTATCGAGTTCTAATCTGTTAATAAGGTAGAAGTATCGCCACCCTTTGACTATAGAAGTTAAAGGGTGGCCTTTTGTAAACCTTAGCCTCCATTCCTCTTTGTGATTTTGTCTCCAATCTCTTCTAATGTTAAACCAATCGATTAAAGTATCCCGTAGTAGGTAAGGTTTTTACGTAATAATCAGTGATTGAAGGAGATAAGAATGGCGACGAAGCTGTCTGATAATGAAATTAACGAAAAATTGAAAGCGCTCAATGAACTGGTTTCCGATGACACACCATGGGAGCAAAGTGGAGACACTATCAAAAAGACGTTTATGTTTAAGAGCTTTATCCGAGCTTTTGGGTGGATGTCTCAAATTGCGATTTGGGCGGAAAAGCTAAAGCATCATCCGGAGTGGTTCAATGTTTATAATAAAGTAGAAGTAACATTGACTACGCACGACGCTGGTGGGCTCACAGAATTAGATTTTTCGTTGGCTGAAAAAATGGAAAAATTTAAATAGCTTGAATCTACGTGTGTAAATAGGAGCTGAAAATCGGTTAATTCGTATTAACTTTGTTCATGTTGGTCAATTAAACCGCTAACAGTCAGAAAAATGAAATATTTCGCATGCTGGTACTTGTGTTGCGAAAGTCCCTATGTATAATACGCACCACGTTGAAGCGAGGCATTAAATGACGCGCTTACAACAATAATTTTCTGGCGCGGGATGGAGCAGTCTGGTAGCTCGTCGGGCTCATAACCCGAAGGTCGTAGGTTCAAATCCTGCTCCCGCAACCACAGAAAATAACCAGAATTTAAAAGCATTGCAAAGGCAGGCTTTACCGTACAAGCGCGGGATGGAGCAGTCTGGTAGCTCGTCGGGCTCATAACCCGAAGGTCGTAGGTTCAAATCCTGCTCCCGCAACCAATTTGAAAACCAGAATTACAAAGCATTGCAATCGCAAGCTTTACCGTACAGTCGCGGGATGGAGCAGTCTGGTAGCTCGTCGGGCTCATAACCCGAAGGTCGTAGGTTCAAATCCTGCTCCCGCAACCACTTTAAAAACCCAGCTTTTGCTGGGTTTTTTCTTTTCAGCAAAAAAACACTTTGACTTCTTGTTTTACACGATAATCTTGAATTAATTGCTACGAATTGATAACCGCACTTCATATGTGAATGTGCTAAGTTATAGCTGTCGCACCATTAGAAATTAGATTAATAGGTAGTATGGCCGCGTTATGATATCCCGTTTTTTTACTTTTGAAGAACACGCCACCTTAATAGAAGGTGCTTATCATGTTCCTTTGGTCATTCTATCGCTTATGGTGGCTGTGTTTGCTTCATATATGGCGTTTAATGTGGCAGGGCAAGCCGCGATCACCGAACACAAACTTCGACGAAATACCTTATTAGGCACCGGCAGCGTTGCATTAGGCGGTGGTATTTGGTCTATGCATTTCTTAGGGATGACCGCTTTTGATTTATGTCTGCCCGTTGACTATGATCCACTCATTACTGGGCTCTCTGCCGTTCCCGGGTTTGCCGCTGCTTGGGTGGCGCTTCACCTTTTAACTAAGTCCCGTATTAGCCTCGCTGAAATAATGATAGGCGGTGTACTGGTAGGTGCCGGTATTGGCACCATGCACTATAGTGGTATGGCCGCTATGGAAATGGCACCGCTTCTTCGTTATGACCTCGGTATGTTTGCTCTTTCTATTGTGGTAGCTGTGTGTTTAGCCATGCTCTCGCTGTGGATTAAATTCGGCATTACAGCTGCTACGAAAAGTAAAAAGCTGTTAGGAAAACATGTATTACTTGCAAGTATCGTCATGGGACTG
The DNA here is from genome assembly GCF_022348315.1 of Alteromonas sp. MmMcT2-5. Classification (NCBI taxonomy): domain Bacteria; kingdom Pseudomonadati; phylum Pseudomonadota; class Gammaproteobacteria; order Alteromonadales; family Alteromonadaceae; genus Alteromonas; species Alteromonas sp. MmMcT2-5. Next base: position 21,155 of record NZ_JAKRFB010000048.1, read on the forward strand.
GCTATTTCTGGTATGCACTATACGGGGATGGCGGCAGCAAGATTTGTATTGCCACCAGGAATGGAAACGTCGAACCAGTCGTCAGATATTGCTGTTTTTCTAGCAATTTCGATTGCTATCGTTACGTTGGTATTAATTACCACGGTATTGGGCATTAGTCTTCTGTTTAAATATCGCGATGTAATGGTACGCGCCATTGAAAGTGAGCGAATTCAAAGTGCTATCACCGATACCGCGGTCGACGCCATTCTGACGGTAGATGAAAAAGGCATTATCAAAACCGCTAACCCCTCCGTTGAGCGTATCTATGGCTATACCCAGCAAGAAATAATTGGTATGCACGCATCTGAGATAATAACTCCTGAAAGACGCCATTTATTCGGTGATGACTTCTTCAGTCAGCGAGTAGTGCCAACTGTGCAAATTATTGGTACGGGAAGAGAAGTAGAAGTACTTCGCAAAGATGGTGAGCGTATACCAGTGCGCCTAGGTGTCGGCTACACAAAAATTGATGGAAAACCCGTTTTTGTCTCTTTCGCTTCTGATTTACGTAAACGCAAGGAAATGGAAGATGCATTGCGCGAGAGCGAAGCTAAATTTAGAAGTCTTATCTCAAATATTCCTGGTATGGCTTATCGCTGTTTAAGTATGCCAGGGTGGCCCATGGTATTTATTAGTGATGCAGTAATAGAAGTAACCGGATACCCGCCTGAAGATTTTATACTGCCTAATCCGAAGCGCTCTTTCGCCGATCTTTACCATCCTAGTGATGTAGAGCGCCTATCATCTATTAGTCCTGATGAAGGCGCATTTTCATATGAATATAGAATTGTCGCGAAATCTGGAGAGGTGAAGTGGGTTATCGAGCATGGAGTGCAGGTTAAAGACGATGATGGCATGGTACTCTATGTAGACGGCTTCATATCTGACATAACACATAGAAAAGTGATGGAAAATGAACTAAAAGCGGCGAAGGAAAATGCTGAGCAAGCTGCCGCTGCGCGCACCGCATTTCTTGCTAATATGAGTCACGAAATCCGTACGCCTATGAATGCAATTATAGGTTTTAGCGACCTTATGTTGGGAGAAGCGCTACGCGAAGAGCAGAAATCTCACTTAACCACGATAAACCGTTCCGCACGCTCATTGCTGCATCTTCTTAATGACATACTTGATAGTGCGAAGTTAGATAAAGGCAAGCTTGATTTAGATTATCGCGATTTCCTTATTCGCGAAGAGTTGGATTTGGTTATTTCAACATTTTGGTTAGAAGCCAAACGCAAAAAAGTTGGACTTGTACTTAATGTCGATGATTCGGTAGCTAACGGATACAGAGGTGTACCGGAGCGAATGCGACAAGTACTTAACAATTTGATAGGCAACGCCGTTAAATTCACTCACGAGGGTGAAGTGACTATTAATGTCAAAAGTGATGAAAAGTATGTCTATTTTGACGTGACAGATACCGGTATTGGTATGACGCAAGAGCAAGTAGAAAGAGTATTCGATCCGTTCTCTCAAGCAGATGCATCGATGAGTCGAAAGTACGGCGGCACAGGGCTGGGTACAACTATTTCCAAGCAGTTAGTTGAACTGATGGGCGGTAATATTTGTGCAACTAGCGAAAAAGGTAAAGGAACGACCTTTACTTTCAGGCTTCCTCTAGAAGTTGTAGAAATTGATGATTATGTATCTAGTGAGCTCTCATCGAAAGCAGTACGCATTGAAACCTCGTTAACCGTACTGATTGTTGACGATGTGCAGCAAAACCTTGAGTTGCTTTCGTTGCTGCTAAAACGCGCTGGCCACAGTGTAGAAACGGCAACAGATGGACAGATTGCATTAGATAAAATGCGCGCTAAGTCGTTTGACGTGGTGCTGATGGATTTACAGATGCCTAAGTTAGATGGCCTAGAAGCAGCCAAAAAGCGTCGAGAGTTTGAAAAAGAAAATAGCTTACCACCTACGCCCATTATTGCGCTGACTGCTAGCGTGTTAGTACAGGACAAACATGCCGCGCAGCAGGCGGGAATGGAAGGGTTCGCCAACAAGCCCGTCGATTTCCCTCAATTGATGGACGAGATTGCTCGCGTGCTTAACATAGATACGCTTCAGGTCGACTCGGTACCAGACACATTAGAAGTAAATGCCCCAGCATCTGCGCTTAAAGTTGATAAAAACGTGTTGGATTTGAAGAAGGCCGTCGATTTATGGGGGAGTGAAGAGGCCGTCCTACAAGAGGTGGATAAATTTTCTACTACCTGCAGGGATAAAGTCGACGACTTAATGGGGGCTGCAATTCGCGAAGACTATAAAGCGGTTGCTGCACTATCACATGGTTTAAAGGGTACATCGGGTAATCTTTGCTTAACCACCTTCTATCATACGACCAGGGAGATTGAAGCTCAGGCTCTAAAGTCAGAGGTGAATATTGAAGACGTTAACCGTCTTCGTGATGCCTTAGATAAAATCGAGTTGATGCTTGGCAAATCACCACTGTATGCCGAAAATGCCATTAATGAAAGTATCGATAATGCATTGCTCCTGAGTCATTTGGAGGCTATGCTCGATAGTGTAGAGCAAAACATGGTAGATGAAGATGAATTGTCATTTTTACGCGAGGTTGGGTGTTCTAGTCACAAAGAACAGATAACTCAAATTCTCTTAGATATCGATGATTTCGAGTTCGAGTTGGCGCATGAGCGCATCTCTACATTGATACAAGAATTAAAGTAGTCAAGAGACGCGGCATGTTAAACATTAAAATCACAAAACCTACTTTATTACTCGTTGACGATGAGCCAGTAAACCTAAGGGTTTTAAAGCAAGTTCTCGCTAATGATTATCAGCTTATTTTTGCGAGAAATGGCGAAGAAGCATTAAAGCTCACTGAAACTAGACAGCCAAATTTGATATTACTTGACGTTATGATGCCAGGGCTGACGGGTTTTGAAGTATGCCGCCAGCTTAAACAGCAAGCAGACACAAGGCACATCCCCGTTATATTTGTAACCGCCTTAAATGATGAGCACGAAGAAACGGAAGGCTTCGAAGCAGGCGCTGTGGACTACATTACTAAGCCTATATCTCCGGTCATCGTAAGAGCGCGGGTTAAAACCCACCTCAGTTTGGTGCAAGCTGACGAGCTACTTGATAGCCGTTTACAAGTTGTACAGCGTTTAGGTAGAGCGGCGGAATATAAAGACAATGAGACGGGCATGCATGTCATGCGCATGAGCCATTATTCGAAAGAGCTTGCGCTTGCCTATGGACTTACAGATAAACAGGCTGAAATTCTGCTTCATGCTGCACCGATGCACGACATCGGCAAAATTGGTATTGCTGATAGTATAATGTTGAAACCAGGGAAGCTGACAGACGAAGAGTTTGCCACCATGAAAAACCACCCTGAGATTGGTGCGGAAATCATTGGTGATTGCGGCGATTCTTTGTTGTTGAAAGTTGCAAAGTCTGTTTCGCTTACCCACCATGAAAAATGGGACGGGTCAGGCTATCCTAAAGGGCTTGCGGGTGAAGATATTCCCATTGAGGGGCGTATTTGCGCCATTGCTGATGTGTTCGATGCCTTAACCAGCAAACGTCCTTATAAAGACGCCTGGAGTATTGAAAAAACGGTAGATTTTCTTCAAAGCCAAAAGGGAAAGCATTTCGAACCCAGACTTGTTGATTTGATGATAGAAATTATGCCTAAAATTCTTGATATTAAAGCGACATTTAAAGACGAAGACTAAGTCTGCTGGACTAAACCGCAATTAAAATACTTTCATGCAGGCCGAATTTTACACAGAAAAAATCGACACCCTCCAGTGTCTGCGCCTATTGGCTGTTGCTTAATGCGACGGCTATACGTATAATGTGCTCATTAAGTGATGAGAGCGGGCTCCCTCAGTACAGGAAAGTAACGCACTTATCATTAGCAAGCTATCACCTAACGGTGGTTTTACCCATAGGTTTGCAACTGCCCTTGTTGGCAGGTATGGGTTCAGAATTTTAATAAAAGCCCCGCTAGTCCGGGGCTTTTTGTTGTATTAAAACCTGGAGTCAGCCTCGCTGAGCCGGGTGATGACAGGTGGGCTTTAGGCCCTTTTTTCGTTTTTGGAGGTTTGCATTGGCAAAACTTGAAGAGAAACTAACCGAAATGCTAGAGCCAGGTGTTGAAGCACTGGGTTTTGAGTTGGTTGGGATCGAGTTTGTACGAGCGGGGAAGCATTCTATTCTTCGCGTTTTTATTGATCATGAAAACGGTATTACCGTTGATGATTGTGCAGATGTAAGTCATCAGATTAGCGCAATTTTGGACGTTGAAGATCCAATTAGCACTGAATACAACTTGGAAGTGTCATCACCGGGTATGGACAGACCGCTTTTCAAAGAGAAGCACTATATCGAGTCTGTGGGTGAAGTGGTTCAAATTCGTTTGTCTATGCCAATGGATGACAGACGTAATTTTAAAGGCAAAGTACTCGCGTGCGAAAATGGCATCGTAAGTATTGAAGTGGATGGCCAGCAGTTCCAGTTAGCTGTGGCGAATATCGAAAAAGGTAACGTTGTTCCCACGTTCGATTAACGGAACAGCTCTGCTTTCATCGACGAAAGCAAAAGAGAGGCGAAAATGAATAAAGAAATTTTGTTAGTGGCGGAAGCCGTTTCAAATGAAAAACAAGTGCCTAGAGAGAAAATTTTTGAAGCGCTAGAGTTTGCGATCGCTAGTGCAACAAAAAAGAAAAACGAAGGCGAAATTGAAGTTCGTGTAAGCATCGACAGAACGTCTGGTGACTTTGATACATTCCGTCGCTGGTTGGTTATCCCTGATGATCAAGAACAGGAAAACCCATTTGCTGAAATTACGATTTCTGCTGCACAAATCGACGAACCAGAGATACAACTCGGCGATTATGTGGAAGAACAGATTGAATCTATTAAATTCGACCGCATAACTACGCAGACCGCAAAGCAAGTGATTGTACAAAAAGTACGTGAAGCTGAGCGTCAGCAAATGATTGCTGAGTACGAAGACAAAGTAGGTGAGCTGGTTACAGGTACGGTTAAGAAAGTAAACCGCGACAACATCATCATCGACTTAGGTAACAACGCTGAAGGTGTTATCTACCGCGATGACATGCTTCCTCGTGAAACTTTCCGTCCGGGCGACCGTGTACGTGGCCTTCTTTACGTTATTCGTCCAGAAGCACGTGGCGCACAGCTATTTATTAGCCGTACGCACCCAGACATGCTAGTTGAGCTTTTCCGTCTGGAAGTACCAGAAATTGCGGAAGAGACACTAGAAATTAAATCTGCAGCGCGTGACCCAGGTTCTCGTGCAAAGATTGCGGTTAAAACTAACGACAAGCGCTTAGACCCGGTTGGTGCGTGTGTTGGTATGCGTGGTTCACGTGTACAAGCCGTATCAGGTGAGCTTGGCGGTGAACGTGTTGATATCGTGTTATGGGACGAAAACCCAGCGCAATTCGTTATCAATGCTATGGCTCCCGCCGAAGTGGCGTCAATCGTTGTTGATGAAGACAGCAACAGCATGGACGTAGCGGTTGAAGCAGACAACCTAGCACAGGCAATTGGCCGTAGTGGTCAAAACGTACGCCTAGCTAGCCAGCTTACAGGCTGGGAACTTAACGTGATGACGGTTGAAGATCTCAACAAGAAGCACGAAGAAGAAAACGCGAAGGTACTTGATCTATTTACTGCTGGTTTGGACATTGACGAAGAGTTCGCGTCTGTCTTGGTAGATGAAGGCTTTACAACGTTAGAAGAAGTGGCATACGTGCCTGCAAGTGAGCTTCTAGCGGTTGAAGGGTTAGATGAAGAAATGGTTGAAGAGCTGCGCAACAGAGCGCGCGCTTTCCTAACCACGCGTGCACTGGCGAACGAAGAATCGCTTGAAGGTGCAGAGCCTACAGAAGCCTTATTAAATCTTGAAGGTATGAGTAAACACGTGGCCTATGTGTTGGCCAGCCGCGGTGTTACCGACCTGGAAGAATTAGCAGAACAAGGTACCGATGATATCAGTGATATCGATGAACTAGACGAAGAGAAAGCCGGTGCGTTAATCATGGCGGCTCGTAATATCGTATGGTTCAGTGAAGAAGAGTAAGGTCAACAGGGGGAAAATTACGTAATGGCAGATGTATCTATTGAAAAGCTCGCCAGCGACATTGGTACGACCGTTGACCGATTGGTTGGCCAGTTTAAAGACGCGGGTATCACTAAGAATGCCGGCGATCAGGTAAACGAAGACGAGAAACAAAAACTATTGGATCATTTAAGTAAGCAACACGGCAGCGCAGCTGAACCGACACGTATGACACTTAAGCGTAAGACAACCAGCACGCTAAGTGTTGGTAAGTCTAAAGAAGTGAAAGTAGAAGTACGTAAAAAGCGCACTTACGTTAAGCGTAGCGATGTTGAAGAACAGCAGCGTCAAGCGGAAGAAGAGGCGAAGCGTCTTGAAGAAGAAGCACGTCTGAAGCGCGAAGCGGAAGAAAAAGCAGCAGCTGAAGCGAAAAAAGCCGCTGAAGAGAAAGCACGTAAAGCTGAAGAAGCGAAGAAAGCTGCTGAAGAAGAGCGTGCTCGTCGTGCAGAACAAGCGAAAAAAGAAGCTGAAGCACGTAAGGCCGACGAACCTGAGCTAACTGAAGCTGAAAAAGCGGAAGCTGAAGCGGCTCGTCAGGAAGAAGAACGTCTGCGCAAAGCGCAAGAAGAAGAAGCGCAGAAGAAGCTTGAAGAAGACGCGAAGAAAGCGGCTGATGAAGCGCGCAAACTTGCTGAAGAGAACGAGCGTCGCTGGAAGGAAGAAGAAGAGCGTCGTAAGAAAGAAGAAGCTGAAGAAGTTCACTTGCACTCTAACCGTTATGCTCAAGAAGCTGAAGACGAAGAAGACATGCAGGTTGAGCGTTCATCGCGCCGTCGTCGTAAGTCGAAGAAAAATGCGGGTGAGCATCTTAAGCAAGGCTTTAACAAGCCAGCTGCACCTGTAGAGCGTGTAGTTAAGCTTGGCGCAACCATCACAGTTGGCGAACTTGCAAGTAAACTTGCAATTAAGTCTAACGAAGTTATCAAAACGATGATGAAGATGGGCGAAATGGCAACCATTAACCAAGTACTAGACCAAGATACAGCGGTACTAGTAATTGAAGAAATGGGTCATAAGCACGAACTTGTTAACGACAACGCACTTGAAGATGAGTTGTTGGCAGATGGCACTGGCGGTGAAAAAACCACACGTGCACCTGTTGTAACCATCATGGGTCACGTTGACCACGGTAAAACGTCATTGCTTGACTACATTCGTCGCGCGAAAGTTGCAGACGGTGAAGCCGGTGGTATTACCCAGCACATTGGTGCATATAAAGTAGAAACAGAAAATGGCGAAATCACGTTCCTAGATACACCTGGACACGCCGCATTTACCGCAATGCGTGCTCGTGGTGCTACGGCGACGGATATCGTTATTCTTGTTGTTGCTGCAGATGACGGCGTAATGCCTCAAACGAAAGAAGCGGTACAGCACGCTCGCGCTGCTGGCGTACCTCTTATCGTTGCAGTGAACAAAATGGATAAAGAAACAGCTGACCCTGATCGCGTTAAAACTGAGCTATCTCAACTAGAAGTTATCTCAGAAGAGTGGGGCGGTGAGCACCAGTTCTGTAACGTTTCAGCAAAAACAGGTATGGGCGTAGACGAACTGCTTGAAGCTATCGTTCTACAAGCTGAAGTTCTAGACCTTAAAGCAGTAGCTGAAGGCCCAGGTCGCGGTATTGTTATTGAATCTCGCCTTGATAAAGGCCGTGGTCCAGTAGCATCTGTATTGGTTCAAGAAGGCCAATTACGCGCTGGTGACATTCTACTTTGTGGTGAAGAATACGGCCGTGTTCGTGCAATGCGTGACGAAAACGGTAATGAAATTAAGATTGCTGGTCCTTCTACGCCTGTGGAAGTACTTGGTTTGTCTGGTGTTCCGGTAGCGGGTGAAGACGCAGCCGTTGTTAAAGACGAGCGTAAAGCGCGTGAAGTAGCAGCGAAACGTCATCAGAAGAAACGTGAACTTAAACTTGCTCGTCAGCAGAAAGCGAAACTTGAAAACATGTTTGCGAACATGGAATCAGGTGACGTTAGCGAACTTAACATCGTACTTAAAGCTGACGTACAGGGTTCTGTAGAAGCAATTTCTGAATCACTTGTTAAGCTTTCTACTTCTGAAGTAAAAGTGAACATTGTAGGTAGTGGTGTAGGTGGTATCACTGAGACTGACGCAACCCTTGCGGCTGCATCAGGCGCTATCGTACTAGGCTTTAACGTTCGTGCCGATGCAACAGCGCGTCGCGTACTAGAAGCTGAAGAAATTGATTTACGTTACTACAGCGTTATCTATAACCTAATTGACGAAGTGAAAGCGGCCATGAGTGGTATGCTTGCACCAGAATTCAAGCAGGAAATCATTGGTCTTGCAGAAGTACGTGACGTATTTAAATCACCGAAACTGGGCGCAATTGCGGGCTGTATGGTTACTGAAGGTAACGTTAAGCGTAGCAACCCAATCCGTGTACTTCGCGACAACGTAGTAATTTACGAAGGTGAACTAGAGTCACTGCGTCGCTTTAAAGATGACGTACAAGAAGTACGTAACGGTATGGAATGTGGTATCGGCGTTAAGAACTACAACGACGTGAAAGTAGGCGACCAAATCGAGGTCTTCGAAATCGTTGAGGTTAAGCGCGAAATTTAATTGCCTTAGTTAATTCGGCATGTGAAAAACGGGGGCCGAGTGCTCCCGTTTTTGTCTGTATACAGTAAACAGGCTTCACGCATGCCCAGCGTTAAATAAGGAAAGGAGAGTATAATGGCCCGTGAATTTTCACGTACCGACAGAGTCGCTCAGCAAGTCCATAAAGAAGTGGCGAGCATTCTGCAAAATGAATACAAGCACCGCGTTGGCGACATGCCCTTGATCACGGTTTCTGACGTAGATGTGTCGCGTGACCTAGCGCATGCAAAAATCTTTGTGACTATCTACAACAGCACCGAAGAAGAAGGTAAAGCGCAAATTAAACAACTGGCAGAATACAAAAAGTTTATTCGCAGTATTCTAGCTAAACGTATTCGCATGCGCTCAGTGCCTGATCTTCACTTCTTTGAAGATAAATCGATTGTTGAAGGTATGCGTATCTCTAATCTTGTGTCTCAGACCATCGCAAAAGATGAGTCAAAGCGCGATAAAGACGATCCACAAGAGCAGGAGTAAATGGCAAGACGTCGTAAAGGCCGTGAGATTAACGGCATAGTATTGCTTGATAAACCGCTTGGTGGGTCATCTAACCAATTGCTTCAAAAAGTGCGCTGGCTGTACAAAGCTGCGAAGGCCGGGCATACAGGCGCACTTGATCCACTTGCCAGTGGCATGTTGCCGCTGTGCTTGGGTGAAGCTACGAAGTTTTCTCAGTTTCTTCTGGATGCAGAAAAGACCTACGAGGTAACTGCTCAACTGGGTGTTCGCACCACCACGTCTGACGCCGATGGCGAAGTTGTTGAAGAAAAGCCTGTTGATGTAAGCGAAGAACAAGTACGTGATGCGTGCTTGGCGTTTCTAGGTAAGAGCAAACAAATTCCATCCATGTTCTCAGCGCTTAAACATCAAGGTAAGCCGCTTTATCACTATGCACGTCAAGGCATAGAAATTGAGCGGGAACCCCGCGATATTGAAGTGTATGAACTGGATGTACTGCGTATTGAACTGCCGTTTGTAGAAGTGCGCATTAAATGCAGCAAAGGCACCTATATTCGCTCTATCGTAGATGATTTAGGTCAGAACCTTGGCTGTGGCGCCTACGTGACTCGCTTACACCGTACGGAAGTAGCAGACTATCCTACGGATAAAATGGTCTCGCTGGACAAGTTAATTGAAATTCAGGAATCACTGGAAGAAGGTGACTTTAAAGCGCTGGATGACTTATTGATTCCTATGGATACCGCTGTAAGTCGTTTGCCATTTGTGACCATAAACGACGCTGAAAGAAACCGTTTTGATAACGGCCAATCTGTAAAAGGGACTTGTAGCGAAGCGCTGGGTGAAGGCGTGTCTTACCGCGTTTACCATGGCGACGATACCAGTGGTATTTTCTTAGGCGTAGGGGAAGGGGTTCTTGACCCGAAAGACCAAGGTATCCCTAAACAAGAAGTGTTTGTTAACCCAAAACGTCGAGTTGTTTATCCATTGTAGCTGCGCCGGTAAATAAAGACGGTTTATGGCTTGCTAAGTCTGTAAACGTCATTATAATACGGCGCTCATTCCGCTTTGCTGAATTAGTGATCGGCGAAGCATTAATATTAGGAGAATGATATGTCACTAACTAAAGCAGAAACCGCAAAAATCATTGCTGAGTACGGCGTTAAAGAAGGCGACACTGGTTCACCAGAAGTTCAAGTTGCTTTGCTTACTCACAACATCAACAAGCTTCAAGGTCACTTTGCTGATCACAAGAAAGATCACCACTCACGTCGTGGTCTTCTACGTATGGTTAGCCAACGTCGTAAGCTTCTAGACTACCTTAAAGGCAAGAACGCAGAGCGTTACCTTGACCTTATCAAGCGTCTAGGTCTACGTCGATAAGACTAGGTTTCAAGAAAAGCGCCCAATGGGCGCTTTTTTTTTGTTTGCCCAGCGAAGCTGGCAAACCCGTCAGGTTGAAAGAAACCTGAATCACCCTGACTGAGGGGAAGATAATCCGAATGGCAAGGGCGTGG
>NZ_JAKRFB010000049.1:0-31289 GCF_022348315.1 Alteromonas sp. MmMcT2-5
GCTAAGGTGTAATCACGCTGTGTGCGCTTAGGCCTTTGATTACTTGAAGTTGTCATAAAGAAATCCTCTTTATGTCAACGTATTTTAGGACGGGACATAGAGCAAAAAAAAAGCCGCTCTAGGAGCGGCTTTTTTCAAATACGTCAGCGATTACGCTTCAGCAATGATGATCACTTTGATTGAAGTGATAACGTCAGAGTGAAGTTGTAAGTCGATGTCATACTCACCAGTTTCACGAAGAGTACCAGTAGGTAGTTTAACTTCTGCTTTTTGTACTTCAACGCCAGCTGCAGTGATTGCATCAGCGATGTCACGAGTACCAACAGAGCCAAATAGTTTACCTTCGTCACCAGCAGGAGCTGCGATTGTAACTTCAGCAAGCTCAGCAACTTTTTCAGCGCGTGCGTTAGCAGCAGCTAGTTGCTCAGCAATTTTCGCTTCAAGTTCAGCACGACGTGCTTCGAACTTTTCAACGTTGTCTTTAGTTGCAGGAACCGCTTTACCCTGTGGGAAAAGGAAGTTACGAGCGTAACCAGACTTAACAGTCACTTGGTCGCCCAGGCCGCCAAGGTTGGCGATTTTATCTAGTAGGATGATATTCATCTTAGCTAACCCTTATATTCGCCAAATTACTTGTGTGAATCAGTGTACGGAAGCAACGCAAGGAAACGTGCGCGCTTGATCGCAGAAGACAGCTGACGCTGATATTTTGCGCTTGTACCAGTAATACGGCTAGGGACAATTTTACCGCTCTCAGTGATGTAGTTCTTAAGAGTAGCGATATCTTTGTAATCAATCTCAGTCACACCTTCTGCAGTGAAACGGCAGAACTTACGACGTCTGAAAAAACGAGCCATGGGTGATCTCCTTAAGCGTTGTCTTCAGTGGTTTCAGTTTTCTTTTCCGCGCGATCTTGGCGAGGAGCAGAATCGTCACGACGCTCACGACGAGGCTCTTCTTTCATCATTGGAGAAGGCTCAGTCACAGCAGTCTTAGTGCGCATAACCATGTTACGTAGGATCACGTCGTTGAAACGGAAAGCATTTTCCAATTCATCAACAGCTTCTGCAGACGCTTCAGCATTGATTAGTACGTAGTGGGCTTTGTGCAGCTTTTCAATTGGGTAAGCCAGTTGACGACGGCCCCAATCTTCTAAACGATGAATCTGACCACCGTCTTGCTTTAGGATTGTGGTATAACGCTCGATCATACCAGGTACTTGTTCACTCTGATCAGGGTGAACCATAAATACGATTTCGTAATGACGCATTATAGCTCCTTACGGTTGTAGCCTCGACAGTACAGCCGACTGTATGGAGACAAGGAACGAATTGGGATGGCTGTAAGGGCGCGCATTATACGCAGCAGTTACTAATTGCACAAGCATTAATCACCTTTAGAACAATCATTTGCCCTTTCCCCAAACACTACGCTCAGACATTTAATCAAAATACTGTTTATTTATACAGTAAAATACTGTACAGTTTTTGTGTCTTTAATAAACAGGGGACCTACCATGGCCATTACCACACAGTATGTTGTTACGCACAAAGGGGTAGAAAAATTGGTAACTACCGACAAAAAAGAAGCCGATCAGTATGACAAAATGCTCGATGCAGCAGATAACCTTGCTGACTACATTCATGCGAAGGGCATCAAGCTAGACGATAGCGTAGTGGAAGAGCTCACCATCATGCTGTCTAAAAACAAAGATAAAATCAGTAAGATTTTCAAAGGCGCTACCGCAGAAAGCGTATTAGAAGATGAAAGCGCAGAAGTGGTAAAGCTACAAGCTAACGGCTGATAATTTAGGCGCGCCTCTCTTTTGCGTCGTTATGATGAGCAATTAATAAGAGCAATTGCCGCTTTAGGCTGATGAGATCTGATAGCATAGCTATACGCAAAAATGTTATTTGATAACATTACCTCAACGCGGCAATGTGTTTTCTCTGGTTTTTAACTGGGTGAACAGACGTGTCGCTTTTGCTAATGTGAACATAAGACGTAAATACAGGTCGGGCTTAGCGTGAATACCTTCAATAAAAACAATAGCACTCACTCCCAGCGCAATGCAGTAATTGAAGGCCGCAGCGCAGTGACTGAAGAGCGCAACACAGCGATTGAAGTTAGCAATTTACAGTTTTCGTACACCAAAGAAAGTGCCCCCATCATTGACATTAAAGCGTGGCAAGTTTCGCAAGGTGAGCACGTTTTTCTCTCAGGGCCTTCGGGTAGCGGAAAGAGCACATTGCTCAATTTGCTGTGCGGAACATTAACTCCAACTCAGGGCGACATCGCCTTATTAGCGCAGCCTTTCTCCGCATTATCGAACCGACAGCGGGACAAGTTTAGAGCACGCAATATCGGCGTTGTTTTTCAACAATTTAATCTTATTCCCTACCTTTCTGTGGCACAGAACATTAATGCGGCGGTGTATTTTGCAAGTACAAACGTCAGCAAGACAGCATCAGACGCAAAGCTTCGTCATTTACTGGACAAGCTACAGCTGCCTTCTCACGTGCTGCATGCGAAAGCTGACGCATTGAGTATTGGTCAGCAGCAGCGCGTTGCCATTGCCAGAGCACTGATTAACGACCCACAATTATTAATTGTCGATGAACCTACCTCTGCCCTAGATACCGATGCCAGAGATAGTTTTATGTCGCTGTTAAAAGACGTTGCAGGTGAAAGCACCATGATTTTTGTTAGTCACGATAAAGCCATGGAGAGTTATTTCGACCGCCACTGCAGCATGAGTGAATTAAGCCCAAGTACAAACCACATAAAAACGCGAGGCGATGAGGCCACAAAAGCACAGGAGCGTGCGTAATGCTAAGTACCATTGCTATTGAAAGCTTAAAGCGCAGGAAAACAACGGCAATCCTCACACTTTTAAGCATTACCATCAGCATTAGTTTACTTTTGTGCGTGGACGTTATTCGCACCCAAGTTAAAACCAGTTTTACGCGCACCGTTTCTGGTGTAGATCTTATTGTTGGCGCACCAAGTGGACAGCTTAATTTACTCCTGTCATCAGTGTTTAATATAGGCACTCCCACCAAAGGTATTGAATATAAAAGTATTGCGGCGCTTCAATCTAACAAGCAGGTATCGTGGCTTATCCCACTATCTTTGGGTGATACCCACAGAGGTTTTAGAGTAGTAGGTACGACCAACAGCTTTTTCGACCACTTTAAATACGGTGATATGCAATCACTTGAAATGGCAGCAGGCTCGACATTTACGCAGCCACTGTCTACCGTTATTGGCGCAGATATCGCCAAATCATTGGGGTACAAGGTAGGGGATAAGATTATTATTTCCCATGGTCTGGGTAGCGTATCGTTCAACAACCATGATGATCACCCTTTCACTATCTCAGGCATAGTTAAGAAAACCGGTACGCCCGTAGATAAAGCCGTATACGTTACCCTACAGGGACTTGAAGAAGCCCACACAGGACCTAAACATTCGCCCACCTCAATGTTAGGCCGTAAATCTGCTGACAAGGCGAACGAGCATGAGCATGAGCATGAGCATGAGCATGAGCATGAGCATGACGAGCATACAAAAGAACATGCAGTTTACAATAGCGAAGCGTTTACGCCTGAGTCAGTATCCGTGGTGATGCTGGGGCTTAAACATCGGGTAACTGCACTGCAGCTTCAGTATCAAATTAATCAAAGTAAAAAAGAGCCGCTAATGGCTATTCTACCGGGCATGGCACTCGCAGAACTTTGGCAAATTATGGGAAATGTTGAATCGCTATTGCTTGGCCTTTCCGGTCTTATCGTCATCTGCGCGCTTATTGGGCTTGCGACTATGCTGCTAGCAACGATGAGGGAGCGTTATCAAGAAATCGCCGTTTTACGAACTATAGGCGCAGGACCGTTTACCTTACTGCTACTCATACAGATTGAAGCGATGCTGCTTACGATTGTGAGTGCCGCACTGAGTTTAGGCTTGGTAGCTGGGCTTATGAGCGCACTAAAACCTTGGTTAAGCAGTACCTATGGGTTGTTTTTAAGCAGCCCGCTGTTTGGACAAAGCAGTGTTATTATCATTTTACTGATACTGGGGTGCACATACTTGGTTTCACTATTCCCCGCTGTGGCGGCCTACAGACGCGGCCTACACGCGGGACTAAACGCGAACTCATAAATACCCATGCCTACAGCGTTGTTTCGGGTTTTGTCAGCTTCTATTTAGCCCCACATCTGTGCGCAAATAGGCAATAGGTCTTTTAATGGAGCGAGCTTAAGCGAGCTGGAGTGAGTATTACTCTCCTACTCACTTATCTGTACTGAAACGCAATATTAGCTCGTGAACCTGATTAACCGTTGCGCGCAAATCGTGGCTTGCTGCAAGCGATGCTTCAGATGAACGCTGGGTTTCAGACGCGCCGTCAGCGACTTCTACTAACTGCTGGTTAATATGCTCTGCCA
The DNA here is from genome assembly GCF_022348315.1 of Alteromonas sp. MmMcT2-5. NCBI lineage: Bacteria > Pseudomonadati > Pseudomonadota > Gammaproteobacteria > Alteromonadales > Alteromonadaceae > Alteromonas > Alteromonas sp. MmMcT2-5. Next base: position 4,446 of record NZ_JAKRFB010000049.1, read on the forward strand.
CCGTGCTTTGTTCTTCTACCGCTGAAGACATCTCTACCGTGGCATCAGCGATACCTTTCACTGCATTGTTAATTTCAAACAATGCACCTCGGGTTTCTTCTACTATAGCGCTGCCGTGCTCAGCTGAAGCTAGCCCTTCCGTCGATACCCTTACAGCTCGATCAGAACGCTCAGCCAATTCATTAATGATGTTGTGGATTTTATCGGTCGATTCGCGAGTTTTCGAAGCTAAAGTACGAACCTCATCGGCAACAACCGCAAAACCTCTTCCTTGTTCGCCAGCCCTTGCAGCTTCAATCGCAGCATTAAGCGCTAACAGGTTAGTCTGCTCAGCGATGGTCGAGATGATATTGGCCGCTTCGCCAATATCGCTGGTTGACTGAGCCAACTCTGTCACTGTGGTAGAAATAGACTCTACCGCCTCGCGCAACGCTACGATCGCCTGCATGGCTTGTTCTGCTTTTTGGTTGCCTGTCTCTACATTGGATGCCGCTGTCCTTGCGCTCTTTGCGTTACTTTCTACTCGTTCGGCAACTTCTTGAATCGCTTGACTCATTTGTGTTACCGCAGACGCAATTTGCTGTGTAGCTTGATTTTGCTGAACAACCGCGGCACTGGTGCTTTCTGCTTGCTCATGCGTGGTGTTAGCAATTGATTCGAGCCCCGCTGACGCATCTTTAATTCGGGTTAATGCCGTGCGATTTCTGGCAAGTTCACACCCCAGTGCAAGTTTGGCTTGGCTTATGTGAGGGGGGTCTGGGAAGTAGGTTTGTGCCACCGTTTCATTCGCGTAGCTTTCTGGGCTAAGAGAAAGCAGCGCGCCCCAGTCTTTTCTTGTCTTGGCTTCTTGAGCAATCATTAAAACTATAGCTCCAAGCAGCGCAATGCCAGCCGCAGCGGCGCCGTGGGTAAATGCAAAAGCTATTACTAAGACAGCACTTATCAGCAACGTAGGCGCCAGATGCATTAGGTTTTGAGCTAAGCGCGACATTGGTGATACCGCTGACTTTCCTTGCTGCATTCTTGCATAAACACCGGAAGCACGCGTTATTTCATCATTCAACGCTGGAACTCGAACGGACTCATAGCCGACAACGGTTTTCCCCTCGTACACAGGCGTTACGAAGGCCGAAACCCAATAATGATCGCCATTTTTTCTTCTGTTTTTAACGAGACCTAACCAGCTCTGCCCAGATTCCAAAGTACGCCACATCTCTTTGAATACGGGGGCTGGCATATCTGGATGACGGATAACATTGTGGTTTTTACCAATGAGTTCTTCACGAGTATATCCGCTCGCCTCTACAAATTCGCTATTGCAATGCTGGATAACACCGCGCTTATCGGTCGAAGATATCAGGCGATGATGTGCTGGAAACTTATATTCTTTTTGGGTAACTGGCTGATTGTTTCTCATTCGGTGCTTTCTCCATGTAGCAAAGCAACCATCCGTTAATCGTAGGAAATGTTGCTTACCTCCTAAGACTAGAACATAAACAAATTCTGTCTAGCAGGAAGAAAAAATTAGAGAAATTCTATATTCTATCAGCTATTTAGGAAAGCAATTTATACTTTGGGCTAGAGGTAACAAAACGGTAACGCGCGTACCCTTTCCTTCTTCGCTAGTGATATTTATCTTTCCGTTGTGCTCTTCAACAATAGTCATGGAAATAGACATTCCCAACCCTGTTCCCTCGCCGGGTGGTTTAGTTGTAAAAAAGGGCGTGAATATTCTATCCAGTGTTTCTTTCGACATACCGATACCTTCGTCTTCTACGATAAGCATGGCGTTCTTTTCATCTTTTTGTACTTTTAGGGTGATAGACTTTCCTTCTGGGGTAGCATAAATAGCGTTGGTTACGAAATTAACCAATACCTGCTGAATTTGCCCTGCGTTACCAAGGAAATAAACGTCTTTGTCCGGTACTTCTAAATTAACTTTGTTTTTGTACCTGTGCAGGTTGTTCGTTAGCTTGATAACCGTATTCATAGCTTCTACAGCGCTTATTTGCGTATGCTTTCCTGAGCCTGGATACGAAAAACTTCGCAGCGCTTTTACAATTTCAATAATACGTTCAATGCCCTCGTGAGATTCATTGAACATCTCTGTAATTTCGCTCGCACTTTCTTGTAATGAAAAGCGCTTTTCAAGCGCCTCGAACTGCGACTCTACCTCTCCACCAGCAGTGCGACAAAGCTTGCCTATTTCTTCTAACGCGTGTTGATAGTCGCTAAAAATTTCTTTTGCAACCACCGTATTGCTTCGAACATAGCCGATAGGGTTATTGATTTCGTGTGCTATACCCGCAGCAAGTTGCCCCAACATCGTCATCTTGTCTGCACTAACCAGCCTTTCTTCTAGAAAGTCTCTGTCTTTTTTAACCGAACTCAATTCTATTTGCCGACTGGTGAGCTCAGTTTTTTGTTCTGGTAACGAGACGTAATGTTTAGATAATGTTTGGAGGTATCAAGAACGTGAAGCGTTTCTTCTTCTAAGTGATCGTCTTTGGTAAGTAACACGAGCCAAGCGAATTCGCCGTCTGCCATCTCATGCATGAAGTGAAGTAAGCGCGCCTCTTTTTGAGTGTCGGGTCGCTGAACTGCAGTAACACACCAATGGGAGTAACTGTCCCTTAAGGAAAGTGGTGTTTCAAACTTAATCAATTCGGCAAGCTCTGGGGAGCTACGCCAACCCTCTTCATAAGTAAGTACTTGGTTATCTTCGCCCACTACTAGTTCATCATTTTTCACAATGAATGCTTTTCCACAATGGGCACTACTAAATTCCACCGCCGATTCTAAGGCAGAGAATATAAAACTTTTACCTGGCTGGGCATTGGAAAGCTGTGATGCAGCTCTGTTGAGGTAGAGCAGCTCTCGCTCTCGCTGCTTCGAATCATTTAGTGCTTTTCTAAGCGCTTGGTTTGCTAGATAAGCATCTTGAGAATAGGTTTCTAAGAAAGATTCTGCGTTTTTACGCGCAATTTTTTGACGCTTAAGTTGTCGCGCTAACGAGTTAACGCGGGCTTCCAGCGCAAGAATACGCTCGTGTTCGGTGGAATACGATGTTTCACTCACCAAGAAGCCCTCCATTTAAATCGCCGATAAAATCTCAGAGCGCCATGCGTCTCAATAGGGCCTATCGAACCATAGAGTTCTACGGCCGCTAATTAACTAGCCTATCAAGTAGAGTTAGTACTCTCTCACTGGCTTGTTCCATTTCCATAAGCTTAGCATTTGCCTCAGCGTTGTTGCCATTTTGTTTAGCTAGAACGGCAGCGATACCGCTACTATGCACTTTTGCATGCGGCGCTTCAATCTCTCTGAATGCCGTTGTCTGGCCAATCGCTTTGTTAGCATTGTCGCTATACCACTGCCCAAGGCGGCAGTTCTTATGATCGCCAAAGTCCGCTACAGATTTATTGCTGTAACCGCACAGCACCGCATAAACCTCGGCCTTCCACACTACATGATCCAATTTTACTGTTTGAATGAACGTAGCAATTGCGCCTTCGCTAATAGTGGACTTCATACTGTCACAGTGTTGTACCATAACTTCGTAGCTGCCATTTAGCTGATTAATGCCGGTCCCTAGCTGCTCATTGTTACCGCGCAGCTCATTAACACCTGAAACCGCTTTGGAAGTAGACTGAATTATACCGTTCACCAGCTCAGATACTTCTGTTGCTGATTTGTTGGTTTCTGTCGCCAATGCGCGTACTTCATCAGCAACAACACTAAACCCGCGGCCTGCATCGCCTGCTCGCGCAGCTTCGATAGCAGCGTTTAGCGCAAGTAAGTTAGTTTGATCAGAAATACTCGTAATAGTAGTAACAAATTTATTAATGTTATCTGCTGTTGTTGATAGCCCCGATATACGTTCACTCATGCTGCCCATTTGGACATTAAGCCCGCTCATGTCGGTAACAATTTTGCTTAACGTAGTAGCGGAGTCACTAAAGAGCTCATGAATATTAGCCACTGACTGATTCTCAGCGTCAATACGCTGATAAGTGGTCAACACCGTTTCACGAATACCTTCTAATTGACGCATACCATCAATAATGCACTTCATTACAACGGAATCGTTCGACGATGCGTGCTGGCTACTTGCAGCCTCAATGGCATTAATGAGCTCACTATTTTCTGCCTCTAAAACGTCAATTTTGTCTAAGGCTTCTTGCACTCTTGCTTCTAGTTTACGTACTTGCGCTTCTTTTTCTTCGTATTTACTGCGAGATACAAACATGTGTGGTTACCGATATGTTTTTTATAGAGTTATTTTGTTCAGATTAACAGATATCCAGACCATTTAACTATTAGTCTGAAGTAGCGTTATGCATTGAATATCGGCAGATTTTCTAAATTCGATACATTTAAAACGACGCGTCCAGTTTCTTATCTAACGTTACGAAAAGTGTAAGTACCCTAAAATGATGAGTGCTAACCATAAGGTTTCTGCGAAAATCATAATTATTGGTCGCACACCAACATTGATGAGCTGACCCAAGTTTGATTTCATTCCAATCGCGGCTATGGAAACGATGAGGAAAAAACGTGAGATTTGACTCCCCATCTCTACAAGACTTTCAGGTAAAACAAAGAAGCTGTTCACGAGCATCATCATTACGAAGCCGACTAAAAACAGTGGTATTTTAGGACTGTTTGTTTGGCGGCTTTTGATACCAACAGATAAGGTTTTTGCTACGACTAACACCATAATCATAACTACTGGAACTAGCATAGCCACCCTAACAAGTTTAGTTAGCGTCGCCATATCACCTACTTCCTGAGAAATCGAGTACCCTGCCCCTACAACTTGCGCAACATCATGAATAGTGCCACCTAGAAAAATGCCGGCTTCACTGTCTGACAGGTTTAGCTGAACAGCGATAATAGGATAGAGTACCATGGCGATTGTAGACATAGCGGTAACGCCAATAACGGTAACTAGTGTATCTCGCTCATGGTGCTGGCCTTTGGGTAGAATGGTAGATATAGCTAATGCAGCGGATGCGCCACAGATGGCAACTGCGCCTCCTGTTAAGGCACCTAACTGCCCTTTTAACCCAAAAATTTTAGCGAGGCCAATTCCAAGCAAAATAGTCGTTAAAATGGCAAAGCACAATAAGCCCAGCGTATCCCAACCCAGTGCCGTTAAATCTTCAAGTGCGAGCCTTAAACCAAGGAGTACAACACCTGTACGTAATAGAGTACTGGCACAGAAATCAATCCCTTCGGTACTTGGTGAATCGGCTCGATAGAGGAAAGAAACAGCCATTCCTATCAGAAGAGCAAACAGCATGGCAGGGGAACCGTAGTGATCGCTGAGAAAAAGAGCCGCCAAGCCGGTTATGACCGAAACGCTTACTCCCGGGAGAATCGCTTGATATCTAATATTCATACTTTTATTTGTTAATTATAGTTATTGCTTAAAAGGCCTATCACTACAATAGCTTGATTTTCGTAGGCCTCTAGAGAACGAATCCCTACTCTCGCCAGAGTTAAACGCAACTTATATCTCTTCGTGCTGGTGTTCATGAGAGTGGGCGTGTAAATGGTCATTATCATCACGACATGGCTCACCCGGCAACTCAAACTCTATCGTGGTATGAGCAAGTTCAAAGGGGGCTAAACGCTCGTGAACTTCCTTTTTGAGTGCTCTCAGTTTGTCATTGTCTATTGCACAGTTTATTACCACGTGTGCAGTAAGCACGTGCTGCTCTCCGTCAAGCGACCAAAAATGTACATGGTGAATTTCTTCAACGTGCTCGATTTTCAAAAGCGTGTTGCTAATAGCATTCCTTGTAGCCAAGTCAGGTACGCCCTGTAGAAACAAAGACATGGTCTGCACAACATACCGAACAACATTGACCAAAATAAATAGCGTAAAACCAATAGATAAAATTGGGTCGAGTATAGGCCATTCAACAAAATGGAGCACAATGGCTACTACCAGTACCGCTACCCACCCCATCGTGTCTTCAATTAAGTGCCAGTTAAGCACCTTTTCATTCATCGAATGACCGCCGTGGAGTTTATAAGCTGCAAATCCATTCACGACAATACCTAGGATCGCTAATCCAATCATACCCTCTGTAACGGGCATTTCGGGGTTAGATAAACGAGGGATGGCCTCAGACAACACCCAAATTGAGCCAATCACCAAGATAACGCCGTTGATCATAGCTCCCATAAGGCTCAGCCGTTTGAAGCCATACGTATACTTTTCGGTAGATGCTTTATTTCCGAGCTTACTTAAATACCACGCCAGACCTATGGATAGAGAGTCTCCTAAATCATGAACAGCATCGGCCATTATGGCGACACTGTTAGTAAGCCAACCCCCGATGAATTCAATAATAGTAAAGATGAAATTTAGCCAGAACGCCCATCCAATGCGTGTGGAATCTGTGCCTAGCGCTTCAGCATGCGCACCGTGGTGATGGCCGTGATGCTGACCTTTATGATGATTAGAGGCGGTAGTGCTGTGATTGTGGTGATGCATAATAACAACTCACATGAGATCGTATATTGAGCTTAACGTGATGTGTACCCAGGTGCGAACAAAATATCGAGCACAGGTCATTAACAAGTCCCTGAGATAATTTGTAAATAGTGAGTGAAACAAGCACCTTTAAATTTTAACCCACACTCTAATACAACCTTATCTTATTGTTTTACTTGAAAATAAACGAAAAACAACAAAAATAAGACCGACAGCCAAATGTTAATTTTTTGAGAACAGTATTGATCTTTATGTGTCAGTCGCTTAATGTAATGTAAGCGCTTTCAAACAGCCATTTTTATTTGACCTAAATTGTAAGCGCTTACAAAAAGCTTTTTACGTGGCATTTGCCACTACATAAAAACCCAATTTCTTTAGATCAGGGCTGAAAACAATGACGAAAAAAGCATCTCAACTTTCGCGGATAGCTGCCGCGATCTCAGTCGCAACCCTATTTGGCTGTGGAGGCGGAGCAACCACATCTACAGACATCGACGTTGTTGATCCTGCGGCACCCGTTTCTGACTGGGAGCTGGTATGGAGCGACGAATTCGATGGGAACAGTATTGACGATGACAACTGGACTCACGAAGTAAACTGCGACGGTGGCGGCAATAATGAATCTCAGTGTTATACCGACAGCGAAGACAATTCATTTGTGTCTGACGGTAGCCTAAAAATTGTTGCTCTACCCGCGGAAGAAGGAGCGCAAAAGCCTTACACGTCAGCCCGTCTAAACACGCGCTACAAAGCAGACTTTAAATACGGCCGTATTGAAATGCGTGCTAAATTACCCTCGGGCCAAGGCAGTTGGCCGGCGTTTTGGATGATGCCTACTGATGAGGTTTACGGTGGCTGGCCTCGTTCTGGCGAAATTGACATCATGGAAGCCGTAAACCTTAAAGCACTAGATGCTGACGGCAATCCTGAAAGCCATATTCACGGCACCCTTCACTATGGTCAAGAATGGCCAAATAACGATAGCTCAGGCAAAGCCTACTCGCTTCCTGATGGAGCGAATCCAGCAGACGACTTTCACACCTACGCCGTTGAATGGCAAGAAGGCGAAATTCGCTGGTACATGGACGATTACCTTTACGCTACGCAGCGTCGTTCAGAAGTTCGTTATAACGCAAACGGTGACGCAACTGGACTTTCTCACCGCGGCTGGTATGCGGAATACTTTGAGCAAGGCACAGGTGAGCTAACCACTCACTGGGACAACGCGCCATTCGATCAAGAATTCTACATTATCCTTAACTTTGCAGTAGGTGGCGACTGGCCAGCTAACGTAAACGAAACGGGTATTGATGCTGAAGCGTTTGTCGAAGGTCAGACTTACGAGGTCGATTATGTTCGAGTGTACGAATGTGCATCGAACCCAGACACCGGCAAGGGCTGTGAAACTGTTCGCCCAGGTTACAACTCACTAGACGATGCATTAGTGGAAGGCGAGGCGCCTATCCCTTCACCACCGTCAACCGGTGTTGCACAAAACCTTACTATTTTCGACGGAACACCTAATCCAAACTGGCCTGCGTGGGACTGCTGCGGTGGTTCAACACCAGCACTTGTAGAAGATGCCGAGCAAGGACAGGTTTTCGAATTTGCTATTAATGAAACACCTACGGTAATGGGCTTTATCAGTCGAGCTCAATTCATTACCGACCCAGAAGGTGAAGCGTCTCCGTTTGATGCGTCTCCAATGGAAGAAACTGGCAGTGTTAAATTCGATCTGAAAGTTACATCGCTGCCTGCAAATGCGACAACTAATTGGCTATTTAAGATTGAAAGTTCTGAAGGTTCAACTGCCGCAGAACTTCCACTGATGGACGGCTATGTAGGACCCGCAGACACCGCTGGTGCTGCGCCTGAACAGGGTGTGTGGGAGTCTTACGAATTTCCACTTAGCGCGCTTGCAGCAGCAGGCTTAGATACAAGTGCTATCGATGTCATCATGGTTTTCCCTGCGTGGGATACCGGCAATGGAGCAGTGTATCGCATGGCTAACGTAGAAATTTCGCAAGAAGGCGGAGCTAGCTACCCAGAATTAGTCATCTTCGAAGATGGGCAAAACCCTAACTGGCCTATGTGGGACTGCTGTGGCGGCTCTACCCCTACTGAAGAAATGGACAACGAAGAACACGGTCTAACTGCAGAATTTCGAATTGGCGCAGAACCGACTGTAATGGGCTTTATCACGCGTCCTGAATCTGGCGGCGGTGACACCCCGTTCGATGCTACAGCACTTACCGACGGTGGCTTATTGCAGTTTGATATGCGCGTAGTGAGTGCGCCTAGTAACGCCGAAGCATCTTGGATATTCAAAATCGAGTCTAATGGCGCATCTACTGCTGTTGAATTGCCACTTTCTGATAGCGTTGAGGGTCAGGAGCCTGTGGAAGGTGAATGGCAAACCTACACATTTACTATTTCAGAATTGCAGGCACGTGGTTTGGACGTAAGTGCTATCGACGTCATTATGGTTTTCCCAGCTTGGGGCACAGGTGTAGGCGCGGTTTATCGCTTAGACAATGTGAAATTTTACCACCCTGATAGCGGCGAAGATGCGTCAGGTGCGGGCATCACACTCTTTGCTGATACAGCAGCTGAACAATGGTCAATCTGGGATTGTTGTGGTGGCTCAACGCCAACTGAAGAAGTAGACGACGCGGAACACGGCACAGTAGCAGAATTTCGCATTGGCGCTACACCAACGGTGATGGGTTTCTTAGCTGATGAAACCGTATCATTCGATGCTTCATCACTACTTTCAAATGGCGCGATTAAGTTTGAAATGAAAGTAAGCTCAATGCCTAACGACGCCTCTGCACCTTGGTTGTTCAAAGTAGAGTCCATTAATGTCTCTTCTGCTGTTGAACTTCCAATGTCGGCCAGCTTGGAAGGTGCTGATCCGGTTGAAGGTGAATGGCAAACATACACTTTCCCACTACAAACCCTATATGACGCAGGCTTAGATATCAGCGCTATCAACGTCATCATGATGTTCCCAGCATGGGGGCAAGGCGAAGGTGCAGTTTATCGCATCGACAATGTAGAAATAGCAGCACAGTAACAAAGCAAATGCCGCTTTAGCCTTTAAAGCGGCAGTGACCAATTGATAAGAATTAGTAGGGCAATTATGAAAAACACACCATTTAAAAAGACCCAGCTTGCCACATCAATGGCTTTGTTGATGGGCTCTACCCTAGCTCTTCCCTCTTACGCACAAGAATCAGAAGCGGTAACACCGGCAGAGGGCGAAGTTGAAGTTATTCAAGTAAGCGGTATTCGCGGCAGTATGATCCGCTCTATGGATTTGAAACGCAGCTCAAGCGGCGTAGTAGATGCCATATCCGCTGAAGAACTAGGTAAATTTCCTGATACCAACCTGGCTGAGGCACTTCAACGCATTACAGGTGTAAGTATTAGTCGTTCAAACGGTGAAGGTAGTGAAATTACCGTTCGTGGTTTTGGTCCTGAGTTCAACCTAATTACCCTGAACGGTAGACAAATGCCGGGGACGGGCTTTACCCGTTCCTTCAATTTAGCCAACCTTTCTTCTGAAGGTGTAAACACGCTTGAGCTTCAGAAGACCGCCCGTGCAGAAAATCCCAGCGGGGGACTAGGTGCAACGGTAAACATTATTACCATGAAGCCGTTGGCGCAATCAGGACAAAATGCCACGTTTTCAGTGAAAGGTATTTACGACTCGTCTAACGAAGCGGGTGATGACGTAACCCCTGAAATTGCTGGTGTCTACAGCAACACGTTTGCCGATGACATGTTTGGATTTGGTCTGTCATTCTCTCACCAAGAACGTGACTTTCAGCAGCAAGCGGCAAATATTCAAGGCTGGCAGCTTCAAGAAAACGCTGCACTACCTGACTTAGACCCTGAAAATGTGGTTGATAACCGCACCAATATTACCGACGCTGCGTTCTTCCCTAAAGACATGAACTACAGCATTACTGACGTTCAGCGTGAGCGTTCAAACGCCCAAGTTACTTTCCAATTTCGCCCAGTTGACGATTTTACGGCAACGATAGATTACACTGCAACACGCGCCACTACTGGCACCAACACAGTGGGATGGGGTATTTGGAATAACTTTGGCGCTAATATTAATGCGTACGAATTAGACGAAAATGGTACAGCAGTCTATGCCGATATTAGTGGCGACGACGGCTCGTTTACTGCCAGTCGCGAAACCACGCGAGTTGACGCGCGTTCAATTGGTGTAAACCTAGACTGGGTAGTGTCTGACGATTGGCATTTCCGTCTGGATTACCACGATTCTTACAACGAGATTGATAACGGTTATGACAAAGGTTTGGGTAGCTCTGGTCAAATTATACTGGGCTCAAACCAGCTTGAGTCAAAAGTTTACGACTACAGAGCAGGCGAGATTCCACAAGTTTATGTGAACTGGAACAACGGTACGAATGAAATCTTACCTAGTGAAATTGACTCTAACTTCAGCCAATTCATTTACTCACCAGGTCGCTCTGATATTGAGCAACTGCAGCTTGACGGCACGTGGTATAACTCAGCTTTCGACATACCACTGGTTAAAATTGACTTTGGTTACGCCCGAACAGAACAAGCATTGACGGGTTTTGAAGCGTGGAGCGGACTACGCGGTGGCCCGGGTTTTAGTCCATCTTTCACAGAAATTTTCCCAGACAGCATGTTTATTCGCAATGACACATCAGGCTTCCTAGACGCTTTTGACGGTGGCGGCGCAGGCATGAATCCGGGTTACTATTACACCTATGATTTTGACGAAGCCATTGCCCGTCAACTTGCTTTCATTACTGGTGATGTCGTTGGCGAGAGTAACGCTTACTCTATCGACCCTTACTTCAGCGGTGCGCCTTCTGTCAGTAACGTAGAGGAAATTACCGACTCTATTTATGTTCAGTCAGAGTGGGACTTCGAGGTCGGTGATTATTACGTGCAAATAAATGCTGGTGTACGCTACGAAGAAACAGAAGTGCCAAGCTCTGCGGAGGTTCGTGTACCTGTGCAGGTAAATTGGGTCGCAGCTTCTGAGTGGATCACGCAGTTTGAAGACGAGCTACAGGTGCAAGACTTTACTGGCGAATATGACATTTTATTACCCATGTTCGACGTAAAAGTAGATGTGACGGATGACATTGTTGCGCGTTTCTCTTGGGGTAAATCAATTACCAGAGCGCCGATTGGCTTGCTACAAGGTGGCTTGGCATTCAGTGGAAGCCCTAAAATTGGCGCGAGAACCGCATCGGCGGGTAACACCAGCTTGCTACCGTTCGAGTCAACTAACTTAGACCTTTCATTTGAGTGGTACTACGACGAGTCGAGCATGCTTGCCGTGGGTTTATTCAGAAAGTCGGTTGAAAACTACATTACAACCACAGGTCAAGATCAGCAGTTCGAAGGTTTACGTGACATCTATCAAGGCCCTCGCTGGAACGAAGCCGTGACCGCATTAACGGCAGCTGGTGAGCAAGCCACCGATAGCGCTATCTATAATTACTTTATTGATAACGGCTATGCTGACGAAAACGGTGTGGTAACCCCTAATGCGGACGACCCGTTAATTACCTGGCGTACCACACAGCCTGGTAATTCCAGCGATTCAAAAACGGTTGAAGGTATTGAGCTAGCTATACAGCACACGTTTGGCGACACTGGTTTTGGTTTCGGCGCCAACGCAACGTTAGTTGACGGTGACGTTGAATACGATCCTTACAACCTGAACGAGCAAGACCCGCTAGTAGGTATCAGTGACTCCGCCAACTTCCAAGTGTTTTATGAGAAAGAAGGCCTTTCTGTAAAAGTGACCTATGCATGGCGCTCAGACTATGTTGTGGGTATTGGCCAAGCACAAGGTTCTTCAGATAACCCAGCAACTCAGTTCGACACCTTTGGTCAAGTTGATGCCAGCATCAACTATGATGTGAATGAGCACCTAACTGTCTTCCTAGAAGGCGTAAACATTAACGACGAAACAGAGCGTGGCTACGGCCGATTCGAAGAGCAATTCTTATTTGCTCGTCAGTACGGACCTCGCTACACGCTTGGCGCTAGATATACTTTCTAAGTTGATAGAGCAATAATACTAAGGGCCTTTTCAGGCCCTTTTTTGTTTTAGCACGCTAGAATTATCAAACATTTCTTCCAATATTTGATAACCTCACTAGACAAGCTCAGGTACGAGTAATAAAAGAAGAAAGCGAGTGAAGTATAAGAAGTGTATTAGCGTACTAGTGCTATTTTTGTTGGGAATAAACAATACCTTCGCATCTGACGATGACAGATATTTCCAAGCGTATTCCCAAATTATAGGCAGTAAACCCGACAGTGAAGAAGAGTTAACGGCATTAGTCTCTGACTCTGATGTCTTATCTGAACAGTCATCTCTTGCATCTGTTTACATTGCTTTACTGCAATCTATGCTTGATCATCCCACGGAATTCGAAGAGTACAAACTTGCCCCGAAAGACCACTTAAAAGATATAAAGCGTTCACACCCAGCGTTGTATTTCAGACACAACATTCTGTCAGCTTATAACCTCGCCATTCAGGAAAAGTGGCGTTTAGCCCATAGCACTATTGACGAAGTAATAGCGTTTGCCAACAACAATGACACTGAGCTTTACTTTGACGCTATTGCGACTAAATCCATTTTTCTAGCGAGAATGGGACTAATAAGAGCATCCCTAAACTCAGGCGCGAAAGTGTTAGGCGAACTGCCTTCATTAACCGAAAAACGCTTCTTTGGAGACGGTGCAATAGAAAACATGGAGCTTGAGATAGGGCTCAATATGTCTTACTTAGGGGAGAATAAGCGTGCTTTAGAATTGTGTTCTCGTGCAGAGACCTTTTTTTATACTAGGCCTTTGTCTAGCCCCCATCGGTATTACCAAATTGCCCTAGACTGCCAACGAAGAAGCCTCGAGAACTTAGGTCGAATAGATGAGGCTTTCGACATGCTCGAAAAATACACCGAATACGCTACATCCATTGAGGACTGGAATACCTACACCTATGGACTAGTTTTAAAAATTGAATATTTCTATGCTCTGGGCAAAGTAAAAGAGGCGCATGAATTAATTGAAAAAACTGAGAGTTTCATATCCTTACTACCGACCTCATACGATACTAACACTTATCAAATTTCTCGGTTCAAAGCACTAGTAGAACAGAGTGAGTTTGAAAGAGCTAACGCGTTGTCAGCTTTAATTATCGACAACTTGAGTGACGAGTACAGCTCACCCGATTTACATTGGGCACAATTCAAATCTATTCAGTCTTCTCTTTTCGAGCAGCTGGGGAACAAAGAGGCTGCCATTTCAGCATTGCGAGACAGTAAGAACTTTTATCAATCTCTTTACTATCAAACTGACGACAGAAAAGAACTGTTTAGCGACTATTATGAAAGTGCGTTAGCTGAGCGAAAACTACAACTGTTAAAACAACAGCACGAATTATCTCAACTGGAACTTGCAAACAGCAACAGAATGAATCTAATTCTTACTGCTGGGGCGCTGACTTTATTAGGACTTTTAGCCCTCATTAGCTATCTATATGCTGTCCAGCGAAGGTTGAAAAGAGAACAGGAAACATTAGCGACCGTAGATACGCTCACAGGCGTTCGTAATAGAAGAAGTTTACTCGGCGCAGTGCAGTTAGAGCTAAATGAAGCAAAGGCGTATAAAAACGACTTATCTTTGGTGTTAATCGATTTAGATAACTTCAAAGAAATCAATGACAACTATGGCCATGAGTGTGGGGACGATTTACTCAAAGCCTTTTGTGAACACGTTTCCAAGTCCATTAGAAAAACAGATACATTTGGACGTTATGGTGGAGAGGAGTTCATTCTGTGCCTTCCTAACACGTCGGCTGCCGAGGCTAAAAAAGTTGTTAACTCTATCCTTGATAGTTATCGAAAAGTGCGTATTTCGCCAAATATCAGCGCACAAACCTTTTCTGCTGGCATTGCGCAGTATCAAACAGGGATTGAAACATCGAATCTCATTAAGCAGTGTGACGAAGCACTTTATGTCGCTAAAAAGTTTGGTAGGAATAGAGTTTGTATTTTCAGTCAGGATGACTAAGAAAACCAAAGAATTGAATGCCAATAAGTCGAGTGTACTACAGTATTAGAGTCATCAGACTTTAACACTGTAGTAACTAGTTTTAGCTACGGTCACTTGCGCGTTTCAAGCGACTGTTTTCGCTTATCCAACATTACTCGGTAACGGGCGTTCCGTCCTTGTTAAATTTCGCTATTTCGGCGCCAGAAGACTCCCACTCTTCCTTTTCAGCTTTAGTGGCTTTGGGTGAGAACCAACCGACATAGGCGTAAAATATTCCTATTAGGGGCGCCGTCCAACATGCAAAGGCAAGAGGGATGTACAGCAGGTTTTCTAAGTTTGCGCCAGAAATACCCAGGCCAAGAGCAGATATCACAAACGCACCACCGGCATTCCAAGGGATGAGCGGAGACATTAACGTGCCCCCTTCTTCAATGCCACGGGACAGGTTAAGCGTGGAATAACCCATGCCTCTATAAACGGGTGAATACATTCTTCCCGGCAAGGCTACCGACAAGTACGGGTCGCCAGCCACCAGATTAGTAGAAAACGCCGTACCAACCGCTGCTATCTGTGTACCAGCAAAGGTTTTCGCTTTGCTCTTTATTGCATTGATAATGCTTCTTAGACAGCCTGTCGTTTCTAACGCTCCACCGAAACCAAGCGCAATCAATACCAATGAAATAGTCCACATCATTGACTGAACGCCGCCGCGATTAAGCAAACTATCTATTTCAACAATATTGGTTTGAATGGCATATCCGTTATTTGCATAATCGAAAACGGCTTGCAGACTCTGACCTTGCATAAACATGGCGAAAGCTCCTCCCACAACCGCTCCTGCAAATAACGCAGGAAGGGGGGGAATTTTCTTTAAGGCCAACCCCATAACAACAAGCGCTGGCAATAACGCCCACCCCGTAACGGTAAAGTTATCTTCTAATGCACTGGTGATACCTGCAATTTTTGCAAATGAGACGCTCTGAGCATCGATAACGAAGAAGCCGACGCCAAGGTAGATCAGAAATGCGAGCACCATGGCAGGGATTGTCGTTGCCATCATATTCTTGATATGTGAAAACACATCGGTACCTGTAACCGCTGGAGCAAGGTTTGTAGTATCCGACAGCGGCGATACCTTGTCTCCGAAAAAGGCGCCTGAAACTACTGCTCCCGCCGTCCAGTACTTGGGGATATCGAA
Organism: Alteromonas sp. MmMcT2-5; assembly: GCF_022348315.1. NCBI lineage: Bacteria > Pseudomonadati > Pseudomonadota > Gammaproteobacteria > Alteromonadales > Alteromonadaceae > Alteromonas > Alteromonas sp. MmMcT2-5. Next base: position 20,242 of record NZ_JAKRFB010000049.1, read on the forward strand.
TCCTTCACCGATACCCATTAATGCTAAACCAACGGTGCCTACGCTGCCCCAACTTGTGCCTAAAGAAACTGAAACGACTGCACAGATAACCATACCCGCGGCCAGAAAAATTTGGGGAGACAGGGTCTTTAACCCGTAGTAAATAATGGTGGGTACCGTACCGCTGGCTATCCAAATACCTATGATCATCCCTACAACAATAAGTACACTTACCGACGGCAACGCAACATGGATAACTTTAAAGATTCCTGCCCGCACTTCTTCCCACGTTAGACCAAGATAAGTACCAACAAAACTTGTTAATGCTATGCCAATGGCAAGCGGTATATGAGGCTCAAACACGCCGAAGTAAAATATCTGGGTGCCGAGGATTAAAAGCGTCAATACAACAGGTGTTAACGCAAGTAAGAGACTTGGTGTTGCACGCTGTTCATCTGTCATTTTACTACCCTGTAATTTTCCCGAATGACAAGGATGAATGCAGGACGGAAACACGTCTTATCTACTTTCATCTCACCAACGATTGTTGTTTATATTACAGGTTGGCTACGGGATGAACTGCATAATAGATCGATAAACGGAAGGCTCAAGGTCGGTGCAAACAAAAAAAAGCCGCCAGTTTTTGAGGTTGGCGGCGTTGTTTTTTCTAGTAGCGTTGAGAGCTACTTACTGTTTAGTTTTGGCAACTTATACTCGCCGATTTGTCAGCCTCAGGGGTAAACTGAATATCTGCCACACTCAAGCTAGCCTTCCCTGAACTTCCCAGCTCAAACGGCACAACAAGGCCGGTAAAATCGATACCTTCATTAACAAAGCACTGTAGGTCAATACTTATGTTTGTCCATGTGTCAGCTGGCATTGCCTTTAGCTGCTCGCTAATATCAATTTGAGTTGAACAGCTGCCCGCTGCGTCTCCCTCGCCTTCACAGTTCATGCCTACGGTTACAGGTGCATTTATGTCTGAGTGACGACTAACGTTAAAGCTTAAGGCACCATGCGTAAGTAGTTGCGCACTTAAATCTTCACGGAAGAAGCTCTTGCTTGCAAAACGCATAGCGGCGAACTCGGTGCCATCGAAAGTGATTTTACGCGCATCTTCCTGCACTTCCTTATCAACCGTACGATAAGTAATGGCTCCAACAGTATGCGTGCTTGCGTTCACTGCCAGAGAATCATCACCAGAGTAGAGCCATAATACCCAAGGTGCCTCAACCGAGCCCTTTAGAATTTCCATCGGCTTGTTGCTGTCAGTACTCACCTTAATTTCAGTATTTAGCGTATCGCTTAGAACATTGTCATCGCTGTACGTTAAGCCGAAGCCATAAGGCAGCAAAGGTTCATAGGTTTCATCGCCCTTGTTAACGATCTGCTGAGGCTCTGACGGCCAAGAGAAAGACAGCTTGCCTTTAAAGTCCTGCTCACCAAACAAAACGTCTGCCACCGCTGCACCTTCAGAGCCAGGAAGCCAAGCTGCAACAAATGCATCAGATGCATTAAGCTCTGCGTTAACCCACATCGGACGGCCGCTGATAAACACCGACACCACGGGAATTCCCTGAGATTTCAAGTTTTCGAGCAACGCTAGATCCGTCTTGCTACCGTGTTGATAAATTAAGGTTTCTCTGTCGCCATGACCTTCTGCATAAGGCTCTTCACCGAACACCACTATGGCGACATCAGGTTTAGTTTCAAAGCTACCGTCAACCGATAGCTGTACGTTACCACCAGCATTGTCTACATGTGCTTTAATACCGTCATAAATAGAGCTGCCGCCAGGGAAGTCATCGTTGGTATTATTTGTGCCTTGCCACGTAATACTCCAACCACCTGATTGCTTGCCGATGTTATCCGCACCATCGCCCGCTACCAATATGCGTTTGCTTGCAGAAATCGGGAGGGTTTTATTTTTATTTTTCAGCAGTACCAGAGACTCGCGCACCGCTTGCGCCGCCACTTCTCTATGCTCTGCCTTACCAATAAGCGAACGGTCGCCAGATAACGGGCGGTTTGCCGGGCTTGGCTTTTCGAAAAGTCCAGCGCGTACTTTCACTCGAAGAATTCGGCGTACCGCATCATCAATACGCGACATAGGGATGGTGCCGTCGTTTACTTGAGCAAGAGTGTTGTCATACAGCACCTTCCAATCGTTTGGCACCATGAAGATATCTAAGCCTGCGTTAATGGCCTGCGCACAATCTTCGTTGTTGCAACCTTTAACTTGCCCATGACCGTTCCAGTCACCGACTACAAACCCGTCAAAGCCCATTTGCTCTTTAAGTACGTCGGTTAGTAAGTATTTATGACCGTGAAGTTTCTCGCCATTCCAGCTATTGAACGACGCCATAACAGATTGTGCGCCCGCCGTTAGTCCGCCCACGTAGCCTTGGGCGTGAATATCAAATAACGCTTGTTCGCTGGCAACATTGTCACCTTGGTCATCACCGCCAACCGTACCGCCGTCACCTACAAAGTGCTTTACCGTGCTAATTACACGCTGGTCGCTTAAAAAGTCTTTGTCAGCCGCGCCTTGAAGACCTTTAACCACTGAAGCAGCATACTCTCTAACAATGGCTGGGTCTTCAGAATAGCTCTCGTAGGTTCTGCCCCATCGGTCATCGCGAACCACAGCAACGGTAGGCGCAAATACCCAATCGATACCTGTTGCCATGACCTCTTTAGCTGTAATGTGCGCAATCTTCTCTACCAGTTCAGGGTTATTCGCCGCGCCTAATCCAATGTTGTGAGGAAACAAGGTTGCGCCTATAACATTGTTATGACCGTGAACAGCGTCTGTCCCCCACATTGTAGGAATTGTCGAGCCGTCCAAACTGTCATCGATGGAAGCCTGATAAAGCTTTTCTGCAAGTGCTACCCAGTCTTCTGGTGTGGCGTGCTTGTCGTTATTAGGGAATGCACCACCGCCGTTAAGATAAGAACCAAATCCATATTTGCGCATATCTTCTACCGTGATATTGCGAATTTCAGGCTGGATCATCTGCGCAATTTTTTGCTCGGTAGTCATGGTAGACAGAATTTCTTCTACCTTAGTTTCGACAGTAGCGTTTGTTTTAACTTCAATATCTAGTTTAGGCCATACCTCGCCCGCTTTGTTTGGCTGTGGCTCAACGTCATCGACTGAAGCCGTATTTTTTTCAGCTGAACATGCACTAACTAAAACGCCAACCAATGCACCGGTAACAACTTTCGCGATTATACTTTTTCGCATTCTTAATCCTCGTTACTTTTCAGTGGTATTAATGTGAGATACGCGACTTCCTACAAGGCCATAGTAGGCAATGTAAAGGTAGCAAGAAGCGGGTAGTAAAAATGACAGCGTAACGCCGATAGTGTCTGCCAGCATGCCCTGAAGAAGTGGAATAATGGCGCCGCCAACTATGGCTAAACAGAGAATGCCTGAGCCTTGTGGGGTGTCTTTTCCTAGCTGGTGAAGTGCAAGACTAAAAATGGTAGGGAACATGATTGAGTTAAACAAACCTACTCCCAAAATGCTCCACAGCGCTATGTCTCCTGTGCTTGAAAGTGATAGCAAAATAAGCGCAATAGCCACACAAGCGTTGAACGCCAGCACGTAGCCACCCGAGATTTTTTGCATGACCACAGCACCGATAAAGCGCCCTACCATCGCGCCTCCCCAGTAGTAAGCAAGCAGCTTGGCCGCCCCTGCCTCACTTAATCCGCCAACCGCCGGACTCGCTAGATAATTCACTAGCATGCTGCCAATAGCCACTTCCGCGCCGACATACATAAAAATGCCGACAGCGCCTAAAACAAGGTGCTTGTGATGCCATGCACCTCCTTTAAATACTCCAGTGCTTGCGCTGGTGTGATTTAGCTTCGGCAGCTTTAAATACATGAAAATAAGAGCCAGAAGAAGCAAAGACGCTGCAAGAATTAGGTAAGGCACTTGCACGTCTGAAGCGCCTGGCGTACCGCCTCCATGCTCTCCTGTAGCGCCGTAGATAAGATAAGAACCGAAGAAGGGAGCCACGGTTGTACCAAAAGCGTTAAATGCTTGGGTCATGGTGAGTCGTGACGAGGCAGTTTTAGGGTCGCCGAGTGCCGTTACATAAGGGTTGGCAGACACCTGAAGTACGGTTATACCAGACGCTAATACAAAAAGAGCTAACAGAAAAATACCGTATATTTGACCTGATGCAGCGGGGAAGAACAGCAAGCACCCCACGCAGGCTATAGCGAGCCCAAGTACAATACCTTTCTGGTAACCAATGCGCGACACCACCATGCCTGCAGGCAGTGACACAATGAAATAGGCACTAAAAAAGCAAAACTGAATCAGCATTGCTTGTGTGAAGCTAAGGTTGAATGCACCTTTTAAGTAAGGAATAAGGATGTCATTCAAACAGGTAATAAAACCCCACATGAAGAACAGCGTGGTGAGTGAGATAAGCGCAAAACGGTATCCACCGTTTGCCTCTGCCTCTTGGGAGCTTGAAATATTAGGCTGCACTGGTGTGTCCACGAATAACCTCTGTTGCTATTTTTCTATTTAATGATAAATTTACATTTGAAAGCGCTTACATCTAACTACAAATGATTTTGTAAGCGCTTACATTGAAGAGATAATTACACGAAGCGTAATCGAATTCAATGTAAATATGATGTTATTTGCCCTGTCTAGCGCAGGGTTAATATGAAAAAATTGTTATAGTCAGGACATACCCACGATGCAAGAAATTAACCTTCCATCCAATTCAATGATGTTGTCGAAAGACTTTTTGTTTGGTGTGGCTACATCAAGTTTCCAAATAGAGGGAGACAGAAAAGGAAGATTAGATTGTATTTGGGACACGTTCTGCGAAAAGAAAAATGCCATTACTGATGCCACTAATGGTGACATTGCCTGTAACCACATAGATTTGTGGAAACAAGATGTAGAGCTAATTGATTCTCTTGGTGTTGATGCTTATAGACTGTCTATCTCGTGGCCGCGAGTGATGAAACAGGACGGTAGCGTAAACGAAGTGGGCATGCGCTTTTACGTAAACTTAGTCAATGAAGTTATCAAGCGCGGCATGAAAGTGTTCGTTACGCTTTATCACTGGGATTTACCGCAACACCTTGAAGACAATGGTGGCTGGCTTAATCGCAACACAGCCTATGAATTCGAAGAATATGCTGAAGCCGTAGCAAACGCGTTGGGCGAAAAAGTCCACTCTTACGCGACATTAAATGAGCCATTCTGTTCAGCCTATTTGGGTTATGAGTCAGGCATTCATGCACCTGGAAAGACAGGCATGGCAAATGGTCGAAAGGCAGCGCATCACTTATTGCTTGCTCACGGTTTAGCGTTGAAGGTGCTTAACCGAGTTTGCCCAAAAAGCCAAAACGGTATCGTACTTAACTTTAGCAATTGCCATACAAAAAGTGATTCACCGGAAGACATACACGCCGCCAAACTCGCCGATGATTACCAAAACCAATGGTATTTAAAACCTATTATTGAAGGCAAATATCCAGACATTATCGATAAGCTCGCTCCCGACGTTAAGCCAGACATTGCGGAAGGTGATATGGCTATTATTTGCCAACCAATCGATTACTTAGGCATTAATTATTACACCCGCACTGTGTATCAAAGTGATGGCAATGGTTGGTTTGAAATTGTGCCTCCAGCCACAACCGAATTAACCGCAATGGGCTGGGAAATCACTCCGGATGCCTTTACCGAGCTGCTTGTTGATTTGCACCAACGCTATGACTTACCGCCTATTTATATCACTGAAAACGGAGCAGCAATGGATGATGAGCTCATAGATGGGGAAGTGTTGGACAATGGGCGTACCGCCTACTTCCACACCCATTTAAATGCGGTAAATGAGGCAATAGAAAAAGGCGTAGACATACGCGGATATTTTGCATGGAGCCTAATGGACAACTTTGAGTGGGCGCTGGGCTATTCAAAGCGTTTCGGCATTGTTTATGTCGACTACGAAACCCAAAAACGTACGCCAAAACAAAGCGCTTTGGCTTATTCAAAACTGGTTAAGAGCCGGATAAATGGGTACATTAGCGGTATCAAATAAGGACAAGTACCAAACCGTATGGCAACAATTTACCAAGTATCAGAGGCCGCAGGTGTTTCGTTAGCTACCGTTTCTCGCGTTATGAATGGCAACGCGAAGGTAAGCGAGCGCACCCGCAAAAAAGTAGAGGATGCTATGGCATCGTTGGGATACCAGCCCAATGCCATTGCGCAATCTCTTGCGTCAAACCGCACTAACAGCGTCGGTTTGCTCGTATCTGAACTGCACGGCTCTTACTTTGGCGACTTGATGAGTACGGTAGAACATGTGCTTAAACAAAACGGTAAGCACGTTATTATTACCGCCGGTCATGTGGATGAAAAGCGCGAGCACGAAGCTATTGAGTTTTTAAAAAGCCGCCGTTGCGATGCCTTGATTCTTCACGCTGAAGCCGTCTCCGATGACTACTTAAAAACACTAGTAGACAGTAAGATCCCCGTTGTTGTGATAAACCGAAAAGTGGACGCTCTCGACGAGAACTGCTTTGTTGTGGACAACGAAAGAGGCGGCTACATGGCAACGAAAGCTGCTATTGATGCAGGCCACAAAAAGATTGCGTACATTAGCGGCCCGCTATTTAAAAAGGATGCGAGCGATCGTCTGGCAGGTCACAAAAGAGCCCTTCAAGAAGCAGGGGTTACCTTTAGTGAAAACAGTGTTTTTGAAGGTGACTTCCACGAGTCATCAGGCCAAGAAGGCATGCAGCATCTTCAGAAAACATTCTCTGACTTTACCGCATTGGTATGCGCGAACGACGAAATGGCCTCTGGTGCAATGACCGCCGCAAGAGAAGCGGGATTTGATATACCGTCCCAGCTTTCTATCATTGGCTTCGATAACGTACTGTTTTCGCGCTACCTTTATCCAAAACTCACTACAATTAATAACCCTATTCACGCTATGGGAGAAATGGCTGCTTATTGGGTGCTACAACATGTTTATGACATAAAAAGCCCTATTCCTATTGAGCACTTATTTGAACCCGAAGTAGTAAATAGGGACACATTAGGCAAATTATAAAATGAATAAAGCCCTGTCTCCGTCGCTGTATTACACACTCATTGTCTCTCTTGGAGGGTTTATTTTTGGCTTCGATGCCAGTGTAATAGCAGGAGCCAATGGCTTTATCGATGCCGAATTTAACCTAAGCGATTGGCAGCAAGGCTTCGTCGTAAGCTCACCGACACTAGGCGCGCTAATAGCCATGCTATTTGCCGGCGGCGTTAGCGACGCTATTGGCAGGCGCAAAGCACTCATTCTTGTCGCTTTCCTTTACCTGCTTTCTTCTGTCGGCTCAGCCTTAGCCCCTAATTTCGAACTATTAGTGCTTTCTCGCTTTATTGGCGGCATTGCGTTTTGTTCGCTGATCATTGCCCCGCTGTATATTTCAGAAATAAGCGCCCCAGAAAACCGAGGCAAAATGGTGTCGGTGAACCAGCTAAACATTGTATTTGGCTTCGCCCTTTCCTATTTCACCAACTATTACCTGCTACAGCTGAGTAACAGCGGTGCAGGTTGGGTTGCTGAATGGGGTATAGATACGCATTTGTGGCGCTACATGCTGGGCTTGGAGGTTATCCCCGCAGCACTATGGTTTGGTTTACTGTTTACTATTCCGCGTAGCCCCAGGTGGCTGGTACTAAAAGGCCAACACGAGGAAGCCGGACAGGTTATAAACCGCTTATTCGACAAAGCCCAAGCCAGCGCTCTTGTTGAAGATATAGCGTCTTCACTTAAAGAAAAGTCGTGGCCTTTTCGTGAACGCCTAGGCTTTCTAAAGGCGAAGGCCATGCGATTTCCGTTAATGGTGGGCATTATTATTGCCATTGCTCAGCAAATTACCGGCATTAACGTTATCTTTTTTTACGCGCCCACGATTTTTGAACAAAGCGGTGTAGGTACCAATGCGGCATTTATGCAGGCTGTATGGATTGGCTTGGTTAACGTAGCATTTACCGTAGTCGCTATGCTAACTATTGATAAATGGGGAAGAAAACCGCTGCTGCTGATTGGCTTAACTGGCGTAGTGATCAGCATGTCTATTTGTACCTATGGCTTTAAACAGGCGACATATCAAGTACAGCAAACGGCCATAAACGAAATACAGCAAGATGCGCCGAGTGTGGCAATAAAGCTAACTCCACTAACCAACGATATTTACTATTCAGACGTTGAGTTTAAGCGCACGCTAAAGACCACACTTACCAGCGACGAATACGATGCGTATCAGCAACCATTGCTAACTAGCAGTATTAATATGAATGCACCTTTAGTGTTGTTTGGCATTATTGCGTTTGTTGCTTCGTTCGCGATGTCTCTTGGCCCAGTGATGTGGGCAATGCTTGCTGAAATTTTTCCGAATCAAACCCGCGCTTTGGCTATTTCATTAGTGGGCATGGTGAATTCACTCACCAGTTTTCTAGTTCAAGTTGTTTTCCCTTGGGAGTTGGCCAACTTGGGAGCCGCGGCCACGTTTGCAATTTACGGCGTGTTTGCCTTAGTCAGCCTGATATTAGTTGCTAAGTTCTTCCCAGAAACAAAAGGAAGAACGTTGGAAGAAATCACGGAAGAATTTGAGCGATCCGCTTAGCTGAGGTCAATCCTGTATATTAAGGCAACCTGATAGCATGCTGACCTGCACAAAGGTTATCCATTCTCGCCTCTTCTAATAGTAGTGTTGATGATACATTTAACGCGCTTGGCGTAACGTGAGAAGCAACTAGGATGAGATGGTTGGCAGCGTAGCGATTTAATACCTCACACACTTTATGCTGAGTAGTCACATCCAAGCCCTCGAAGGGTTCATCAACAAGCAACACTTTTGCGTGAGATAAAATAGCGCGCGCTAAGGCTAGTCGCTTACGCTCTCCCCCAGAGAGCGTCCTACCCGCCTTGCCAACCCACATAGACAACGGCAACAGTGCCTCTAGCCCTAATTGAGCTAACAGGTTAGTCATGTCATCAAGGGGAATACCCATTCCGGCAGGGTCTAAATTTGAAGAAACACTGCCAGAAAGCACTATTGGCTCTTGTTCCACATAGCGCCAGTTTTTAATTAAGCCATCGGCTATACGCATGCCATCCACTTCTTTAAGTCCAGTAGAAGGCACAACCCCCGCAATTGACTGAAGCAAAGATGACTTACCACAGCCTGACGGCCCGGATATACATACGATGCCAGTGGCTGGGAATGTAGCATTGACCAAAGGTAAGCGTCTATTTTTGGCAGTATAATCAGATAACGTAAGTGAATGGTGCAGTTCGGTGCGTTCAAGTACTTTAATGGGTGAGGTTTTGAGCTTCTTAAGGGCTTTCGCGCTTTGTTTGTGCTGTGCAAACTTGGTAATGCTGTGAAAAGCTGCACCAGCCCAATCAGGCGCAGCCATCAATATCATGGGCACAATAATAGCAATAGGCATATACGAAAAGTCAGATATTGGACTTACTGCGCCCGACATAACTAACACTACCGCGAAAAATGCCGCGCCTTGAAACCACCAGCTCGCGCGTTGCGCTTTGTCTTTCTGCGTAGTTTGTTGTCGCCACACCCTGTCAGCACTCGGCACACTATTGATCACATGCCCACCCTCTTCCTGCGGCTTATCTGTCATTGTTTTATTTAAGTGCCATAAAGCGCTGAAGTTAAGGAAGTCGGCTGACTCTTGCCGAAACACTTTATTTTCCTTTGTCGCTTTTTTCGCAACGTTTAAACCACTAAAGCCTTGCAGCACAACGATGAAGAGCCAAATAACAAAAAGTGTAAGTAAATATGACGTGCCGGGAAGGTCAAACCATACTGCAACAATGCAAAGATTTGTGAATATAAATGTAATGTTAGAAAGCGGAGCTATCCAAGCAATCCACCGACTGGCAAGCGTTTCGGTATGCTGGGCTAATGCTTCTGTTGTGAACGCTTTGTCGGTAATTTTACTGTTTTCAAGTTGACTGAATACAAGTAAGCGACCCTCTGCGATACGGGTAAGCAAATCGTTATGACCCACCCACATACTTGCATATCCCGAAGCAATGCGAAGTAGTGCTAGCGCGCGAATAACCACCGCGGGAATAACGTAATTAAAACCTATTGGTGCAATAGCGCTGATAGCAATAAACCACGAAGAAATAACAAGAATGGTTATTCCTGCCACGCCATGTAAAAGAGCAAGCAGCAGCGTGAGATAAGCCGGTTTACTTTTCATCAAGGCTACGTTCCTTTTGATTGGCATTCATCTTAAAGCTCGTTTCCGTCACGCTGCTACAGCCTTGTAGGTGCCCGTCTTGTACTGCGCCTATTTTGCTTTTAAGCCCTGCCTCTGATTTTGACATTGAGTTGAAGTTTGAGTTGGAAATGGCGTCTTGTTCGGGCGTGCTTCGCGATACCGTCCAAAAGCGGTTAAACCAGTTTGCAGGGAGTGCTTTGTGAGAAGCCCAAATCAGTGTTTTGTCTCTACCCAAACGTTCAATTAGCTGTGCCAATCTTGCATGCTGGGAATCTGGCAAATGGGCTGTAGGCTCGTCTAGTAACCATATATCGTCTTTGCGCAACAGCGCTCTCGCTAGCGACAGCCGTTGCGCTTCTCCACCTGAAAGCAGCGGATAATCAGTCATTACCGTATCAAGCCCGCAAGGCAATAACGATAGCCACGCGTCAAGTTCTACTGTTTCTAGTGCTTTCATAAGCGCGTCGTCTGTATAGGTGTCGTTTAAGCACAAATTTTCACGTACGGTACCTGGCGTGATCACGGGGTGCTGGGTAATCCAAATTACCGGTTCACTGAATGTATGTGTGCTAGGTCTTTGACCGCCTAAGGCTTCTAATAATAGTGTTTTACCTGAACCAGAGCGCCCGCTAATGAGTATTTTATCGCCCTTTGATACTTCTAGCCGTCATTCCGCACCTAATTAGCTGATTTATTTTTCTTGACACCGATCCCCCATTTTGATCTATTACTCATCTTTGGGTGCAGCAAAATGGCTATTTCT
>NZ_JAKRFB010000050.1:0-32361 GCF_022348315.1 Alteromonas sp. MmMcT2-5
GCGTCTATCGACGTAATGGTAAGGAGGTGATCCAACCCCAGGTTCCCCTAGGGTTACCTTGTTACGACTTCACCCCAGTCATGAAACACAAAGTGGTAATCGTCCTCCCGAAGGTTAGACTAACTACTTCTTTTGCATCCCACTCCCATGGTGTGACGGGCGGTGTGTACAAGGCCCGGGAACGTATTCACCGCAGTATTCTGACCTGCGATTACTAGCGATTCCGACTTCATGGAGTCGAGTTGCAGACTCCAATCCGGACTACGACATTCTTTAAGGGGTCCGCTCCACATCACTGTCTCGCTTCCCTCTGTAAATGCCATTGTAGCACGTGTGTAGCCCTACACGTAAGGGCCATGATGACTTGACGTCGTCCCCACCTTCCTCCGGTTTGTCACCGGCAGTCTCCTTAGAGTGCCCAACTTAAGGCTGGCAACTAAGGACAAGGGTTGCGCTCGTTGCGGGACTTAACCCAACATCTCACGACACGAGCTGACGACAGCCATGCAGCACCTGTGTCAATTCATTTGAGTTTTAACCTTGCGGCCGTACTCCCCAGGCGGTCTACTTAGCGCGTTAGCTTCGCTACGCACGCCTTAAAGGCACACACAGCTAGTAGACAGCGTTTACGGTGTGGACTACCAGGGTATCTAATCCTGTTCGCTACCCACACTTTCGCACATGAGCGTCAGTCTTTGGCCAGGGAGTCGCCTTCGCCACTGATGTTCCTCCAGATATCTACGCATTTCACCGCTACACCTGGAATTCCACTCCCCTCTCCAAGACTCTAGTCTGCCAGTTCTAAATGACCATCCCAGGTTGAGCCCGGGGCTTTCACATCTAGCTTAACAAACCGCCTGCGTGCGCTTTACGCCCAGTAATTCCGATTAACGCTCGCACCCTCCGTATTACCGCGGCTGCTGGCACGGAGTTAGCCGGTGCTTCTTCTGTTGTTAACGTCACGGCTAGCAGGTATTAACTACTAACTTTTCCTCACAACTGAAAGTGCTTTACAACCCGAAGGCCTTCTTCACACACGCGGCATGGCTGCATCAGGGTTTCCCCCATTGTGCAATATTCCCCACTGCTGCCTCCCGTAGGAGTCTGGGCCGTGTCTCAGTCCCAGTGTGGCTGATCTTCCTCTCAGAACAGCTAGAGATCGTCGCCTTGGTAAGCCGTTACCTTACCAACTAGCTAATCTCACTTGGGCCTCTCTTTGCGCCGGAGCCGAAGCCCCGTTTGGTCCGAAGACATTATGCGGTATTAGCAGTCGTTTCCAACTGTTATCCCCCTCGCAAAGGCAAGTTCCCAAGCATTACTCACCCGTCCGCCACTCGTCATCTTCTAGCAAGCTAGAAATGTTACCGTTCGACTTGCATGTGTTAGGCCTGCCGCCAGCGTTCAATCTGAGCCATGATCAAACTCTTCAATTAAATATATCGAAATATGAATCGTCGTTATCTTACAGCGCATCTTTTTTTTGTCAACAACTTTTGTTTATTTATTTTTAAACTTGGTTTTTGACATCCTCATCAGTTGTTAGCGTTTTGCTGTTCCCTGTTGAGGAGGCGCGCATTCTACGCATTCCTGTAGCATCGTCAACACCCTTTTTAAAATAAATATAAAAAAAGCGACCGCCCGGTCGCTTTTTAATCTATTAGTACATTAAGCATGCGTTTACGCTTGTATATCCTTATTCTATCAGCTCAAAAAGGCATATCCTCTTTATTATTGAGCGAAGACATCTGATTATTGCTACGTAATCATTCCTGCTTATTGTCTACACTTTCATTGCTTTTCTTTTTATCGGCATTGAAGTCTGCATCTTCTTCATGGTCGCCCACTACATCGTCTAACGTTACTTTCTCAACGGTACGAAACGTATTGATAGGTCCAGCTAACGCATATAGTGCAAAAACAAGGAACAATACTAAAGCGGGTTCTGTTGCCACAACAACGAATATCAGAAGAACTAAAAGAAGGCCTACAAATGGGACCTTGCCATGCCAATTAACTTCTTTGAACGAATTGTACTTAAAGTTGCTCACCATAAGTAAGCCAGCTAAGCCTGTTACTGCAGCAACTATAAAACCATAGTCGGTACCTACTGCATCATACTCAACACCTACCCATACAAGACCAGACACAACTGCCGCAGCAGCCGGACTTGCTAGCCCTTGAAAGAAACGCTTATCTGCAATACCCACCTGTGTATTAAAACGGGCCAAGCGAAGCGCTGCACCTGCTACATATATAAAGGCAGCTAACCAGCCTAACTTGCCAAGTTCAGTTAACCCCCAATTGTAAGCAACAAGTGCAGGCGCTACGCCAAAAGAAACCATATCGGCCATAGAGTCAAATTCAGCACCGAAGTCGCTTTGCGTGTTCGTCATTCTTGCCACACGCCCATCTAAACCATCAAAGATCATAGCGACGAAGATAGCTACTGCGGCGGCTTCGAACCTGCCGTTCATTGATGAAACCACAGCAAAGAAACCAGAAAACAACCCTGCCGTTGTTAATAAGTTGGGAAGTAAGTATATCCCTTTACGTTTTTGATCAGACATATGTCCTCATACTTCTACATATACAATTGCACTAATTATTTCATAGATATGCAGGAACGCATAGCAAAGTAAAAAGACTGCCTCGTTCCTTTACATAACGCCGTTGCAAAACGTTATTAGCTTTGCATTGATTACACGTACTCCTACCACAATGCCGGCGCTTGGCTTCTACTTATTCAGGACCGCGTATGCTCACGATTAAACAAACAACTAATAACTAGGTATACGGTTACATACCTTAAATAGCTCACCGTTCATATATCATACAAGTCCATGTTGAAATTAGGTACTACCAAGTTTGTGTTCGCATAATGTGCGCACACATCACTCGGCGTGTACTTGAAGTGCTTTGCGCTTCATATTTAGGAAAGCAATTATGCGAACGCTACAAAAAACGTTTTCTTTGCAAACTGTACTATTACTTTCCACAGCTTTGCTATCTACCCTGAGTGCTAATTCAGCATTCGCTACCTACTATAAAAAGCAAAGTTATTCTCACTGTGGGTCATCGAGCCAAAGCAACGAACAAAGCAATATATGTAACTCTCCGTTGGGAGAATACACCTACGATCTAGTCGATGACAAAGTGACACAAACCAATCAGACGAATAATTCCTTTGTTCAAATAGACGGATTAAATATTAGTATGTCCGCCTTTTCTGACACACAAGGAGTTACCGGCGAAACAGTCGTTGGCGCCAAGTTAGAAAAAATCTCAGATAAATGGGCTTACGGCATAACAAACAATGATGAAGCGTACTATCGTGGCGACGCTGACCACGCTATTGACAATATCAACTATTACTCTCAAGGTAGCGCGAACGCTTATTATAGTGGTATGACTAACGTAGAACGTGACTATGACTTCGTGTTGTTATCTTTCGACTCTGCGGTGACACTAACGGGCGCAAGTTTTTCATGGCTTTACAGTGGCAGCGACAGCCAAGTATCTGTTGCAGCACTAAGTAATACTTCGAAACTAACCTCAGGTGTTAACACGTGGAGCGATATTGTCACTAACGCCTTAACTTCAGCCTCATTTGATATTGAAAACTGTGAATATTTAGATCACCGCGCTGACTTTACTTTCACTGAGTCCGCTCAATATTGGTTGGTTGGCGCTTATAACACCGTATTCGGAAATATTGGCGGCCATGTAGGTAATGATGCCTTTAAGCTTGCTAATGTTGGCTTCTCTGTAACAGAGTCTGCCGGTACGCCAACGCCAACAGAAGTTTCTGAACCTGGCACCATTGGCTTACTCATGGCTTGTTCACTTCTCGTGATGTGGCGTCGCAAAAAATCCATTTGAAGAAATTAGACTTTAGATCACTGACAGATTGAAAAATCTGTCAGTTTTTTTTACTTGGGCATCTAAAGAACCAGAAAAATAACTTTAAAATCATACGCTTAAATATTGGCACACAAAATGCTTGATAACTTATTATCTGTAGTTTTAAGTTGTATAAGCCTATGAAGTCGATACTAAAATTTTCCATTACCACCGCTACCTTTTTAGCCCTAGCAAGCAATTCTGTTTTTGCTTCATCCAGTGACAACAAAAGATATGACTTGATGTCTCATTCTGAGAATAGTGTCCTTTCAAGTGATGGTGTAGTAATAGATGGCGTCAATGTCAAATTGTCTGCCTGGACTTACATTGACTACTCTACAGACTGGGAAAGAAGAAACGGTAGCTGGACGCAACTCTCTAGTTCAAACGTTAAAAGTTTCGATGAGTCTAATGCTCAATTCGTAGGCCAGCCAAACCTTAACTACGACTATGGATATGGCGTGCAAAATAGTCACGAAGCTACTGGTGCCCACCAAACTATAGACAACCTATTTGATTATGACTCCGATGACAACTGGCATACCGCACAAGGGAATCGTACGTTTGACTATATTCTCTTTTCATTTGATAAAGCGGTAAGCCTGAATAGTGTTGAGCTTGGATGGCACGCGGGTAGTGGGCAACAGCTTTCAGTAGCTGCGTTATCCGGTGCTAATTTGGAGAACAACTCGTGGACCAACATTGTTCAGAAAGACTCTTTAGGTAAAGCTATCTCTTCATCATTCAATATAGCTGGCGATCAATACAATGGCGTAGCCAATGTGAGCGACGCTTTTAGAAATGAATTCTCAAATTTGTGGTTAGTTGGCGCTTACAATAAAATCTTTGGAAATATTGGTGGCTCTGACTCAAACGACAAATTCAAATTAAGCGCTTTGTCATTTGATGTTCAGAATACTCCACCTCCAACACAAGTTAGTGAGCCTGGCGCCCTAGCACTGATGGGGTTGGGTTTAGGTCTTGTTCTTTATAGACGTAAGCGCCGCGTTTAATTGTTTAAAAACGCTTAGAAAACACGTATCTTTAGAAGGTGGCTTAGGCCACCTTTTTTTATGCTATTTTTAAGCCAGCGGCTAGGCTAAGTTTCGAAGGTATATATGGATTTTTTTAATAATAAAAAGCGTGTTGTACAACGCGCTATTGTCTCTGCAGTTGCCTCATCATTAATCGCTTTTAACAGTTTTGCTTCTACGTCAGAAGACTACGAAAAAGCACTGACCGCGTTTAATCAAAACGAATACGACGAAGCCTATATCCACCTTAAAAACAGCTTACAAAAAGATCCTGAAAACCTTGCTGCAAAAATCCTAATGGGCGAAATACTGCTTATTAATGGCTACTTAACTGCAGCAGAAATGGAGTTTGTAGAAGCGTTGGAAATGGGTGCAGATATCAACCTTCTGGCAGAGCCTCTCGGCAACACTTGGTTGTTTTTGAACAGGTACCAAGAAATTGTAGACTTCTCTGATCTAAACAAACTGTCAGGTGATGCTGAGCGCGAGTGGCTGATGATACGTGCAACTGCATGTATTAGACTGCAAGACGAGTCGTGTGCCCTACGTGATTACAATACAATTGTTTCACGCACGCCTAATTTTGTACCTGCAATAAATGGCTTAGCCTCCATAGCTCTTCAAAATGAAAATTTATCCAAAGCGACCTCGCTTATAAATAAAGCTATGTCGTTAGAACCAGAAAATGCAATAACATGGCGACTGAAGGGGCAACTCGCATACCGACAGGGTGATACAGACGCTGCAACCGCACACTTACAGAAAGCGCTGACTTTTAATCGAGACGATCCCATTGCATTACGGAATCTTGTTGATTTGTATTTAGAAGCGAAAGACTACGACACGGCAAAACTGTTCGTAGATGAGATAATCCAAGATACACCCAATGATCCGCTCGCCATTTTACTTAATAGCTGGTTACAAAGCAGAGACAACCAGCAAGCTATCGATAACGAAAAACTAAAAGAACTTAACGACTTCATGGCTCAACTGGATCCTGAGCTTATTACCTCACAGCCCATGTTGCTTTACATAAGTGGTTTAACTAACTTCTTTAATAACAACATGGAGACAGCCGCGAAAGATTTTAACGCTTATCTGCAACAAGAGCCTGATGACTTACAGGCGGTATTGATGTTGAGCCAAGTTTACATGGCGACTCAACAAGATAAGCAGGCCCTTGCCCTGCTTGAACGTCATCAGGATGCGTTAATGGAAGACCCAGACTCAGCACTGCTTTTAGGTGACTTATTTATTCGCCAAAACAAAGCGTTTAAAGCCGAGCGACTTTTGCAAAATCTTGAATATAAATACCCGAATGAAAACAAGCTCCAGCTATTTAAGATTAAATTAATGGCTGCTAGAGGTAAGCAAGATGAAGCGCTATCTATTCTTGAAAATAACTTATCTACCTACAAGGATAATGCCGGCTTTCTTTTCACTTATTCATTGATGAATTTACAAGCTCAGCAGTTTAAGAATGCATTAAAAGGCGCTGACTTACTAAGCGCTTTGTTTCCAAACGAAGCAGAAGTTTTCAATCTTAAAGCCGGTATATTGATTAGACAGGGTCGATTAGAAGAAGCCAAGATCAACATAGAAAAAGCGCTAGCGCAAAACCCGACGCTTTTCCCTGCGAAATTCAATTTAGCAGCCACGGAAAGCCGTTTAGGAAATGTCGATAAATCTAACCTGCTAGTAGAAGAGTTACTTGCTCTGTCTCCCCAACATAATGAAACGCTGATGCTGAAAGCGTTCAATTTAAGCAAAGCAGGAAATCTAGAAGAAGCTAAGCAAATTTATCTCGATATATTGACGCTCACGCCTTCAAATACTGGAGCGAGAGAGCGCGTTTCATCTTTGTATCAACAACAAGGCGACACAAAAAATGCGCTCTATCACTTAGACCTCTTAATCAAAGACGATTTCGACAACGCCGATTATCTCCTTCGAAAAGCAGCGCTTCAGTTAGAAGCAGGTCAACGTGCCGATGCAGAAAAAACGCTAAGTATTGTGAGGAATTTTATCAATGACGATGCCGGCAAGCTTATCGCATATGCTGATCAAGCTCGAAGTGTTGATAATGATGAAAACGCCTTAGACGCCATGGCCCGAGCGTATGAAATAGCGAATACAAGTACGTTTGTCACGTTGCGTTATGTGAGCCTACTGCTCGACATGCAAAACAACGACAAAGCACAATCATTGCTAACAACCATTCCCACAAACCAACAACAAAATCCGGTTTATTATTTCTTGAAAGGCCGATTGGCAGCAAATAAGGGAAACAGTGAACGTGCTATCAAAGAGTTTGAAAAAGCGTTAGATGTAGACGCTACTTTTGCACAGGCTTTTGTTGCCATTTACAACTACGCACTGAACGATCAGTTTGTCGATGTATTCTTGAATACGGCAAGAAAACTGGTGAGCGAGAATGAAAACAATCTGCTGGCAAAAAACCTGTTGGCGCAATACTTATTTTTCATTCAAGAGTTCGATGAGTCGATAGCGCTTTACAAGGAGCTTGTTGAGCAACCAAACTTACTCAACCCTGCTGAGGCTTACAATCGCCTAGCGATCATGCATATCGAGAAATCGCTAGTCACTGCAAAAAACTATGCACGTCAGGCCTACGAGCTTCAACCAAACTCAGCAAAAATATTGGATACCTACGGTCACATCAAAGCGCTACAAGGAGACTATGAAGGCAGCCTTAAAATGCTGAGGGATGCGTTCGCCAGAGACGTCAACGACCCAAATATTCGCTATCATCTGGGCTACACGCTAGCCAAGCTTAATAGAATTGAAGAGGCGAAGAAAGAGCTAGAATATGCAGTAAATGTAGAGCGTCCCTTCTTTAAGCGCCCGCAAGCAAGAGCATTATTGGAGAGCCTTTAAGGCTCTCGCTCGGATTAAGTAGAGATTAATTCAACTAAAGACAGCACGAACAGTTGCGTTTGTGCTTTTCCATTTTGCCAATACCAGGGTTAAACGTATTGGTTGGATCTAAGTCTTTGTAAAATTTCTGCAAGTTACTTTCGGCTTCATACAAATGACCTACATTGTGTTCAGCCGGATACTTAGCGCCACGACTGTCTAATAGTGCCAACATATCTGCTTTTACTTTTTTGGCGTCGCTGCCTTTTTTAAGTATGTAATCTTGATGAAAGACATGGCAGAAGAAATGTCCATAATAAAGTGACTTTTCAACGTGTTTGGCGATGTGCTCAGGCAGGTTCTCTACCCATAAATCATCGTTGCGGCGCAATGCGATGTCCAATGCTAAGATGTCTCCTACTTGCTTATGGTGTAACGTTTGATAGCGAACCGCGGCGCCAGCTGCAGCAAAACGTAATAAAAACGCCTTAGACGCTTCTTCTTCATTACAAGTAATGAAGTCACCATCTAGCTTCTCTTCGTTAAACAGCTTGGCCAAAAGTGTTTTAACCTCTTCGATGCCACCATCGCTCATTTTAAGGATTAGATGATGCTCGTACTTGTCGCGGTAAGTTCTTATACTCGAGGGTATTTGGTCAGAAAAGAACTTACTACCGAACTGCATCAATCTGTCGCTTAGGTAAGGAGGAAGCAGAGGTAACTTGTTGAGCACGGCATCCACCCGCCCTTTAAGTGCAAACATTTTAGGTAGCGAGTCAGTTCCCAAACGCTGAATACTTATAATCGTATCTTTCCCGTAAACATCTGCAATATCGAACATTTCTCTATGAAGATATTCACCTACTTCAGGAACGTTTTTACATTGAGTCAGTATGTCTCTGCGAATACGAGTAAGTACAGAGGCATCATTCGTACCGATATAAAACGTTTGTTCTTCATTAGGCACTTCGAATGTGTCTAAACGCACCGCGAAAACAGCAATTTTACCTGCGCACCCACTGGCTTCGTAAAGCCGTGTTGGATCAGCATTGAAGCGGCTCGGCGTATCAGCATTCACGTCTCTAACGATGTGTTCATAATCACTTGCCGACGCTTTCATACTGGTTTCAGGTAGAGATTTTGGAAAGTTGCCAGAAGAAAGGTTTCCGATAATTTCTTCTGGTGTGTCGCCTAAATCTATACCTAGGTGATTAACAAGCTTTAGCTCTCCGTTTTTATCCACCTGAGCAAACAGCGATAATTCAGTATAGGCAGGTCCCCTTTTTACAAGTGCCCCACCTGAGTTGTTTGCAACACCACCGACAATAGACGCACCTAGACATGACGACCCAATTACAGAGTGAGGCGCACGCCCAAGTGGCTTTAGCGCCTTTTCAAGTTTGAACAGTGTTGCTCCTGGAAAACTCAATACTTGCGTTCCGTCGTTAACCAGAACAATATCGTCCATTGCTAACGTATTTATAACCACCACTGGCCTATCGTAGTCGCTACCGCTTGGCGTTGAGCCTTCGGTCAAGCCGGTTTTCGCGGCCTGCATAATAATGATGCAGTTATATTCAACGCAAACCTTTAGCACTTCCCAATATTGCATTAGCGTATGTGGAAAAAGTACAGCCAATGCTTCGCCTTCGCCTGACCGCCATCCCTTGCGATAGTGCTCAGTTTGGCGCGTTCCTACGGCAAGGTTGCTTTCCCCGAGTACGCGTGTAAAAGCGTCAATAATTGGGGTTGTTTGCATGTATAACTCCTTAGAACAGTGCAATGCGTATTAAAAAATTAATTTGTGCCGACTAGTGGACCACCGACTTCAAACACATAAACCCCCAACCATACTAAAATACCTGCAAATACAACGTAATATATAGTTGGGATAATAGTCTTTCTTAAAGTAGCTCCCTCTTGCCCTATTAATCCTACCGTTGCCGACGCAGCTACAACATTGTGTATTGCAATCATATTTCCGGCAGCCGCCCCAACGGCTTGCGCTGCGATAATTAGTGCAGGTGACAATTGAAGGCTTAGTGCTGCTTCGAACTGAAACTGGCTGAACATCATATTTGATACTGTATTCGAGCCTGCGATAAATGCACCTAATGCACCAATAGTAGGGCTAATTAATGGGAAAGCTTCGCCAAACATATTGGCGAACAATTGCGCGCCAGCTATCGGCATACTGACGATGTCGGCGCCATTCACACCTGAATTTATAAAAAGCCTAACCATAGGAATTGTGAACATCAATACAAAACCAGCACTTAGCAACGTTTTGCTGGAATCATTGAAAGCCTTAAACAACACTTCTCCCTTGGATACCTTTTTACTTTGAATGATTACTGCAACCAATGCACCTATTAACAACAACCCACCAGGAAGATATAGCGGACTGATTGATGCACTTACACCCGTTTCACCCAGTATGTTGTCAAATGAGAGTGTCAGCGACGTAGTAAATTCTTTTATCGTTGGAAACACTCTGGATATAACGAGCAGAAGTGCAACAACTAAATAAGGGACCCAAGCCGTAACCCAATGCATGGCCTTTTGTGACGTTATGTCGTCTGCTTTTATTTCCAAATTACCCAGCCAACCTTTGTCCCATGACGCTTTCGGCGGGAAATCCCATGTTGTTTTAGGCATCAAGAAACCATTTTTAGCTGCAGTAACAACCACTGCCAAGCTCACCAATCCTCCAATCAACGATGGAAATTCAGGGCCTAATACAATGCCGGTAAATACGTAAGGAATGGTAAAGCTGACGCCTGCGAATAAGGCGAAAGGTAGAATTTGTAACCCTTCGCGCCAAGACTTGTTGGAGCCAAAAAAGCGAGTAAGCATTACAGCCATTAAAACTGGCATAAATGAGCCAATAATTCCGTGGATAGTTGCCACTTCAGAGGTGATTAGTTGAATAAACTGCTCCCATTGCCAGCCTTGAGCCTGCAAAGTCTGACTGATCGCTTGGCCGTCTAAACCTTTGTTTACACCAATGACAATAGGCGTTCCCACCGCGCCGAAAGAGACGGGTGTGCTTTGGATCATCATACCAATAAGTACGGCAGCCAATGCTGGAAAACCGATGGCAACAAGCAAAGGAGCCGCTATAGCGGCCGGCGTGCCAAAACCAGAAGCACCTTCAATAAAAGTACCGAAGCACCAAGCAATGATTATTGCCTGGACTCTTCTATCAGGTGAAATGTTGGTGAAACCCTGGCGGATAACATCAATTGCTCCAGTATATTTCAATGTGTTGAGCAGAAAAATTGCACCAAATACAATCCACAAAACAGATACTGTAATCACTAAGCCTTGTAGAATTGAAGCGCCCACCCGTACTGCCGACATATCCCATGCTAAAAGTGCCATAAGTGCTGTACTTGCTAATACAACTGGCATTGCTCTTTTCGCAGACCACTGTAAACCCAATA
Source organism: Alteromonas sp. MmMcT2-5 (assembly GCF_022348315.1). NCBI lineage: Bacteria > Pseudomonadati > Pseudomonadota > Gammaproteobacteria > Alteromonadales > Alteromonadaceae > Alteromonas > Alteromonas sp. MmMcT2-5. The sequence goes on from NZ_JAKRFB010000050.1 coordinate 11,258, forward strand.
GCAGCACTGCTGAAAGCGTTATAGGTAACAATGCTAATAATCCAAGGGTTATCTCATTCATGAGTTTTCCTCTTATTATAATTAGTTAATTATTCGAGTTTCTAACGTTAGAAACTCGATGTTAATGCAGGGTTAAAATTTAGGTATGCGACTGTACTAATTTCTCACGTGTTGATATATATGCATTAAAGACAAAGTTTATTTCCATTTTTGGACTAATAGTGGCAAAAGCAGACGATATTATCCTTTTTGTGAACGTAGTTGATGAAGGCTCTTTTTCAAAGGTCGCTCAAAAACTCAACCTAACTAATTCTGTAGTAAGTAAGCGTATCGCACGATTAGAGTCAGATTTGAACGTTCAATTGCTTTACCGCTCTACACGAAAGCTCAATTTAACTGTTGCAGGAAGAACACTGTACAATAAGGCGAGAATCGCCAATTTAGCCATTCAAGACGCAGAAGATGCCGTCAGTGGTTACAGTGATGAAGTGCGTGGAAAAATCCGAATTACTATGCCCAATGTATCGGCAAAACTGGTCTTAAATCGCGCAATTGCCGAGTTTTGCAATTTACACGAAGAGGTGGATGTAGAGCTTGCAATTACCAATCGCGTTACCAATATCATTGAAGAAGGCTACGATCTCGCCATTCGTACAGCACATCTTGAGGACTCCTCTCTTATTGCTAAACGCCTTATAGATTCAAAATGGATAGTATGCGCAAGCCCCACATATCTTAAAAACAAAAGCCGCCCAAATCATCCTGATGACTTAACTGAACATAATTGTTTAATTTACAAGTACGATAGCACTGGCCCAGACTTCTGGCCGTTTCATATTGAAGGAGAGCTTCACAACGTGCAAATTGGCGGGCGAATACAGTCAAATAACTTGGATGCGTTAAGGCAAGCCGCTATTGCAGGTGTGGGTGTAGCATTTCTTCCCAAGGCATTAGTGCATGAAGATATCGAAGATGGGGCGCTTTCGCCTTTACTTGTCGAGTACGTAACTAAGACTATGGGTATTTATGCCGTTTATCCTCGTTCGCGTCAGCCTGACAAAAAGCTAAAGCTACTGGTCAACTACCTTCAAGAGGCGTTTGGCAATAGAAGCGCCTATTTTTATTGATAAACATTGAAGTAATCTCCGTTTACATCAAAAACATGGCGCTAAACATAATTGAAGCGATCTTAAAACGCGAACTTAGCTGACGCTTGGATGTAATTGGAGTCAATGCTGTCTATGTTGTCATCATTGATAGAATAAGCACCAAACTCTAGGCCAACATCAAGACGCGGCGCTACCGTATCAATTACATTCACCGCCCAGTGCGAACGTTTGCGCCCCAAAATATCTGTTTTAGCTGCTCCATAAAATACAGTGCTGCGGAGGGTTTCGGTCCAAAAATGGCGATACGCTACGGTATAAGCCAGCGTACTTTCCGTTTCCAATGTTTGAGTTGCAGGATCCTCAACAACATCAGCAGTCATGCCGGCCGCAGCATACCGACCTGGCTTACCCGCGGTTAATTGAAAACGTAGATCATCTTTTGCAAAAAGTGGTATTTTGCCTGCGATATTTACTGCTGCTGTAACTTCTTCAACCCCTCCTTGATCGACAAGTCGTATTACAGAGCCGAAAGCATATTGCCCATATTGACTATCTAAATTGTATCGTACAACAAAGTCGGGCGTAGACTCATCAGGGTCAGCGGCTACACCTGTAAGCCCTACGGCATTGGCAGGTGCGTCGGTATCACCATCCCCAATGGTCTCTGGGCTTTCGATGGCAAATTGCCAGTTTCCAGAGGTGTATCTAACCTGAACTTGCCTTGCAAACACTTCTCCTACATGAGGACCACCAAAATCTAACGACTCAGGAATAACGTGAAGCGGCATAAAGGTGCTCCAGTTTTGCCCCGCACTCCAGTTCTTATAGGTGATGAAGAAGTGACGTAATCTCAAGTTAGTAGAGTTACTTACCGCTTCGTTACCGCCTCCGCCATACATATCGACTTCTATAAAAGTACTCACCTCCCCTATAGAAACGCCCATATTTAAGCGTGACTCTCCTACATTGAAACCTGTGTGTGATGTCTCTATTGCTTCCCCGCCAGGAAAATTACCAATCCAATAATCCTGATAAGCAATATCCCCTTCAACATGCCTGACATCTACTTTGGCATAACCTCCAACACTAACCTTAACGTGTTCGTTACCGACCTTCCCGTTGAACAACTCTATGCCGTGAGAAGGGTTAAGAATTAGCGCTAATGCACAAGCAGATAAGCGTAGGGTGTATTTGTTGTTTGTTTTCATTATTCGTCCTAATAGCTGAAACTATTTAACATGTCGTTAACGGGCGGATAATGTATTCGTTCGTGCTCAGAGGATAAACCGAGTTTAGAATATTAACTTTTTCCTAAATTCGCATAATCAGAGGTTTACTTTTTGAATGTTAATTGTGTAAAGAGATGAAGAATATTGAGCATAAATCGCTCAATAGAAAAATAATAAAAGGCTACTTGTTGCTAATACTATAAATGAAAGTAATGATATTGACTGAAGTGCCTTACCCCAACTTTGCAAAAACCAACTTAAACACAAAGACAAAGAAAACACGGTAAGTGCAGACATAATAGTATCTGCAGGCGAGAATGTCGCTTGATTTACACTCAATGCAAATACGGCAAAACCAGTACCTATGGCACCGACTGCGCTCACAATCATGCATAATATGAAATGCGCACAAAGCTTAGCTATATCTCGGGGCATTGAGCGCACAGAAACTACCGCTTCGTTTGAATTATATAACTGCATCGCAACCTCTTAACCCTCTCAACAATAAGTTAATGATAATCGTTATCATTATTAAATCAAGAAAATTAATTAGCTGTATTAGGAAAATTCATTAAACAAGAAAGCGTAATCTGTCGCTATTCGACCAGTGGCTTTTTGGTAAATCGTTTTTTGTTATGAAGCTGCCGATTAATGGTCTTTCGCGGAATCTACTGGCAATAAAAAAGGCACTGTCTCCAGTGCCTTTTGGTTTTAATTGCTGACAACGAAAAGTCCGCTGTCATCTGCATCAATACGAATGGTTGATTCCGGTATTAATTCGCCAGCGAGTAATTGATGCGCAAGTGGATTTTCCACCTGCACTTGTATCGCTCGCTTAAGCGGACGTGCGCCAAACACTGGGTCGAAGCCCGCGTCCGCCAATTTATCCATAGCCGCAGCAGACAGAGTAAGCTTATATCCTTTTTCTGCGAGCCTAGCGCGAAGCGAGGCAAGCTGAATTTTAGCAATAGATTTTATTTGCTCCTTCCCTAATGGATGGAATACCACAATATCATCGACGCGGTTGATGAACTCCGGTCTGAAGTGTTGCCCTACAACACTCATTACCGACGCTTTCATATCGTCATACTGACTTTCGTTGTGCTTATCTTGAATGATATCTGAACCTAAGTTGGACGTCATGATCACAACGGTATTTTTAAAATCTACAGTACGTCCTTGTCCGTCAGTCAACCGGCCGTCATCTAGTACTTGAAGCAGAATATTGAATACATCTGGATGTGCCTTTTCAACCTCGTCCAACAAAATGACCGAGTATGGCTTGCGACGCACCGCTTCGGTTAAGTAGCCACCTTCCTCGTAGCCAACATAGCCAGGAGGTGCACCCACTAAGCGTGCTACCGAGTGTTTTTCCATAAATTCTGACATATCGATACGCACCATGGCATCTTCAGTATCGAACATAAAGCCTGCCAAGGCTTTGCAGAGCTCAGTTTTGCCCACGCCAGTTGGCCCTAAAAATAAGAATGAGCCAATAGGTCGATTTGGATCCGCAAGCCCAGCACGTGAACGGCGAATTGCGTTTGAAACCGCTTCAACCGCTTCTTCTTGTCCAACAACCCGTTTGTGAAGTACGTCTTCCATACGCAACAACTTCTCACGCTCGCCCTCAAGCATTCGCGCTACAGGTATACCCGTCCATCGCGAAAGCACATCTGCAATTTCAACGTCCGTCACTTTATTTTTGAGTAACGTCGTCTCGCGAGTTTCGTTTTCAGCCGCTTGCTCTAACTTTGCTTCAAGCTCTGGAATACGGCCGTACTGAAGTTCCGACATGCGATTCAAATCAGATGCACGTCGCGCTATTTCCAAGTCAAGTTTAGCCTGCTCAAGCTCCCCTTTAATGGTTTGAGTGCCCTGCATGGCGTCTTTTTCATCCAGCCACACTTTCTCAAGCTCTGCGTACTTGGTTTCCGCTTGCTCACGCTCTAACTCAATCATCTCAAGTCGCTTATGACTCGCATCATCTGTTTCTTTGGCCAGAGCTTGCTCTTCCAATTTTAGCTGGATGATACGACGCTCAAGACGATCCATCTCTTCGGGCTTGGAGTCTATTTGCAATCGAATGCTAGACGCAGCCTCGTCTATAAGATCAATGGCTTTGTCTGGCAATTGGCGGTCGCTAATATAACGATGCGACAAACTTGCCGCTGCAACGATAGCGGGATCAGTAATATCTACCGAGTGATGGAGCTCATAGCGCTCTTTTAAGCCACGCAGAATAGCAATAGTGTCTTCAACGCTTGGTTCTTCAACTAATACCTTTTGGAAACGACGTTCAAGTGCTGCGTCTTTTTCAATGTACTGACGATATTCATCCAGTGTTGTAGCACCAACGCAGTGAAGTTCACCACGGGCTAACGCAGGTTTAAGCATATTACCTGCATCCATCGCTCCATCGCCCTTCCCTGCACCTACCATGGTGTGCAGTTCGTCAACGAATAAGATCACGCGGCCTTCTTCTTTAGCCAGCTCATTAAGCACTGCTTTAAGGCGTTCTTCAAACTCACCGCGATATTTAGCTCCCGCCACTAACGCGCCCATATCAAGGGCAAGAACACGCTTGTTCTTTAAGCCCTCAGGCACTTCGCCATTAATGATGCGCTGAGCCAACCCTTCAACAATAGCCGTTTTACCCACACCCGGCTCACCAATGAGTACTGGGTTGTTTTTGGTTCGACGCTGCAGTACTTGAACAGTTCGGCGAATCTCATCGTCTCGACCAATGACCGGGTCGAGCTTGCCTTGTTCTGCTCGCTCGGTTAAATCTGTCGTGTATTTTTCAAGCGCTTGACGTACATCTTCAGCATTAGGATCCGTGACCTTCTGGCCACCACGCATGTCGTCTATTGCGCTTTCAATAGCTTCTTTAGTGATATTCAGGCTTTTGAGGATTTCCCCCAAGCGCCCTTTATCTTGTAGCGCCGCTAGAACAAAGATTTCTGAAGTGATGTATTCGTCTTTTCGCTGCTGCGCTATCTTGTCACAAAGATTTAGCAAAATGCCGCTGTCTTTACTTAATTGAACATCTCCCCCAATGCCTTCAATACGAGGTAGGCGCTCAATAGCTTGGCTCAGTGCTGAGCGTAGCGCATTTACATTGATGTTTGCTTGGTCAAGCAAAGGGCGTACTGACCCGCCTTGCTGATTTAGCATGGCAGTCATTAAATGGACAGGTTCAATGTATTGATGATCTCGCCCCAATGCGAGTGATTGAGCATCGGATATTGCGAGCTGAAATTTACTGGTAAATCTATCTAGTCTCATAATCTCAACCTAATTAATGAACAACTATACCTGCGTTAACACGCCGCGATTACGAACATTTTAACTCTCGCTGAGTGGGTAATGCTCTATGCGGAATGGCATTCTTTATGTTCTAGTTATGTAGGCTGCTCAATTGCGATTCAAGTATGAGATTAAAAAGTTAGCCAAAAAGATAACAAATAATGTATGAAGTTTGATCTAGCGCAACTGTTTGATCAGACTAAAACTGCCGCCTTTTTTTAAATAGTTTAAAGCAGGCCTATTACGCTAACTATACGCCCAGTCGTGCGCTTATTTTGATGTGTAGCTCTTCGGTGAGAGTAAAAACGCTGTTCGTCAGTGTAAGTACACAAGTTACTTTGTGTAATACTCTCAACGCCAGCTTGCTGCAATTGCACCTGTGCCACTAGAGGTAGATCTAATAAGTACTTCCCTCTATTAGAGCTATTGGCAATGGCACCGTCTATATGGCGAAACTTACTCGCCAACTGTGCATCAACTTCGTAGCAGGGCCCGCTGATTGCAGGACCAACCCAAGCGATGAGTTTTTTTGCATCGCTGCCAAAGTGTGAAACAGCACTTCCGATAATGTTAGTATCGAGACCTTTCCAACCAGCATGTACTGCCGCCACTTCTTGACCGCTTTCATCACACAATAAAATGGGCACGCAGTCTGCGGTCATTACCGCACAAAAATGCGATGTTGAAGAAGAATACGACGCATCAGCGGTGGTATCTGCGCTCGGCAATGACACCACGCGGTTGCTGTGCACTTGCTCCAACCATGTGATCTTTTCACTATGTGGAATCAGGCGTCTATTGGCTTTCACTAGTAGGAGGTCGTCCCCCACGTGGGCGCCAACGTTTAAACCTGCAAAATCCCCTATGCTTGTACCTCCCATTCTTGTCGTTGTGTATGCAACAACATTTGCGGGACATGACCACGCTGGCGTAATCAAATCCAGCGTGGATGATATAGGTGAATTTGCATCTGACAATGTCATAAGTTCGCCTTACTCATTAAAGCATATCTTGTGGATTGTCCGCGGTGTCTTTTTTCACGGCTTTAAGCAAGTCCTGCATATCTTGAGGTAGGGGAGCTTTCCACGTCATCCACTCTTCAGTTTCAGGGTGAAACAGCGAGAGCTGTGCGGCGTGCAACGCCTGACGTTGGAATCCGCGAAGCGCAGCGATAAATTCTTCTGACGCCCCTTTAGGAAGACGAGGACGCCCGCCATAAACTTGGTCGCCAAGCAAAGGATGCTTAATGTGGGCCATGTGTACGCGGATTTGGTGCGTACGGCCAGTTTCAAGCTTCAAACGCAGGTGCGTGTATGCGCGAAATTTTTCGATAACACGAAAATGAGTGACCGCTGGTTTGCCCATTTCACGTACTGCCATATGCGTACGTTTTGTTGCGTGTCTACCAATAGGCGCATCTACAATACCACCAGCTACCATCGTACCTAAGGCAACGGCTTCGTATTCACGACTCATTTCCCGACGTTGAAGTTGGTCAACAAGATGCGTTTGAGCAGGAATTGTTTTTGCTACGACCATTAACCCCGTCGTGTCTTTGTCAAGGCGATGGACAATGCCCGCACGTGGAACTTTGTCTATCTCTGGACAATGATTTAACAAGGCATTTAGCACGGTACCGCTTGGGTTTCCTGCACCTGGATGCACAACCAAATCAGCAGGTTTGTTTATGACTAGGATGTGTTCATCTTCATAAACAATGTTTAACGCGATGTCTTGCGCTTCGCTCGTTACTTGTACATCCATTTCGGCCTGTACAGTAACAAGTTCATCCATTTGCATTTTGTGGCGAGGCACGGTGATTACTTCACCGTTTACAGCAACATTCCCATCTTGGATCCAAGTTTTTAGCTTAGAACGAGAATATTCAGGGAACAAATCAGCCAAAACCTGATCTAACCGTAAACCAAAATGCGCAGCTTCCGTTGAAGCTTCTAATTGTATTGTGTTCGGCGACTGTGTCATAACACCATTGATTACGTTTAAAAAAGGGTATTATAACAAGTATTCACGCTGTACACTGCCTTGTTTACGTTTTTGTATGGTTTTTCTCATCGTTAGTACGTTAGAATGCAATTAAAGTGTTGTTGTTTAACACATGAGCTTAGACAGCGAAGTATTAAAACTGTTTAGCAGGAAAATAGAATTATTATGAAATCATTTCGTCTACTGGCCCCCGTTTTATTGGGTGCTATGGTATCTGTCGCAGGATGTAGCTCTTCAGATAATGAAGAAAAAGCCGTATTAGCTAACATGGGTGCGCAGCAACTGTACGACAGAGCAAAGCAGAGCATGGAAGTAGGTAACTTCAGCGCTGCAGCACAAACGTTAAGCGCGCTAGATTCGCGCTACCCGTTCGGTCCCCTATCCCATCAGGTACAGCTAGACCTTATTTATAGCTATTATAAGTCAGGTAAAAACGAAGAAACGCTTGCCACTATCGACAGATTTATTCGTCTGAATCCAAACCATTCAGATGTTGATTACGCGTATTACATGCGTGGATTAACTAACATGGAATCAGATAGCAACCTTTTCCAAGAGTTAATGAATATTGACCGCACGGATAGAGACCCGTCGAAGTCTCGTGCTGCGTTTGAAGATTTCCGTAGACTGATTCAACAATATCCAGATAGCAAATATGCCGCAGATGCGAAGCAGCGCATGGTTCATATTAAAGACCGCTTGGCTCGCTATGAAATCGCTATTGCACGTTTCTACATGAGACGACAGGCTTATGTCGCTGCAGCAAACCGTGGTCGCTATGTTATAGAGCACTTCCCGAATACCACTCAAGTGCAACAAGCACTCGAAATCATGGTTTCAAGTTATGAGCAGCTTGGCCTAGATGAATTGCGTAACAATGCGATGAAGACACTAAAGCTTAACTACCCTGACAGCGAATTTATTAGCTAGATTTGGCTATTCTGTTTTGCTAGAGCTTTATGCAACCAATAAAAAAACGCACATTTGTGCGTTTTTTTGTATCTGGATGTCACATATTGACTGCGTTCGCTTGATAGATTACTAGCGGAAAAACAAGTGACTAAAAGGGTTTAACAATCTTGCAAGGCCCGAAGTAAAGTGCAATGGCTGATCGACAATGCTAAATACAAGGCAGCCTTCTTTACCTTCGGATTTTGGCGTGTGCGTTTTATCACCATCCATGAAAATAAAGTCGCCGGTATCATAACGACTTAGCCCATCACTGAACTCACCATCAATGACTAATGTATATTCCGTACCACGGTGCGTATGCTCAGGTACACTACCGCCACTTCCCATGAAGATAAAGTTAGCTACACCTTGGTTTCCAAGGTCAACTGGCGCCTGCCACAGCTTCCCGACCAAACTTGACCAGTTACCTGTTTTATCAATGTAGCGGTAAAGCGTTCTGGGTACAGTGAATACTCTTCCATCTAACTCGATGGTATTTACACTTGCCTGCGCCCGCAAGGCCGCCCGCTTCTTTACGGGCTCACGATACGCTGTGGGCTGTTCCATCAAAGTGTTATTTTGTTTCGATGATGGGAGCTGCGTAATTTGGGATAGCATGTCACCAAACTGAAGCGACATTTCAGCTTTGTCGCTTGCGGTTGAATTGACGTTCGAAACCATTTGAGCAGCAAGACTTTCCGTTTCAATTTCAACAAAACGCTGACATTTTTCACACATGTCACAATGTGCAGAGACCATCAGTGATATAGCAGGTGACAATGTGCCCTCAACAAAATCTTTAAGTTGCTGGGCACTTGGGTGAAAGCTAATCATTATCGTTTAACATGACCTTTAATCGTTGAAGTGCCAAACGTGTCCGCGACTTTACTGTACCTAATGGAATTGAAAGCTCATCGGAGACTTCTTGTTGTGACTTGCCATCAATATAGATAGCTTCAACCACTGCTTTCTGTTTTACAGGTAATGATTCGAACAAATGGCCAATCTGCTCTAAAGTAACTTGTTCGTCGAGTGGCGCCTCGTTTGCATCGGCTGTTTGCTCGCATAAAACTGGCCATAAATCGTCAGAACAAACATCCTCTTTCCTATTCCGCAGCTTTCGAAGCATATCAAAGCGGATGTTACGCGCAATTGTGAAAATCCACGTTGACGGAGAACCTTTTTCTGCATTGAACAGGTGCGCTTTCTGCCACACATTTGACATAGTATCTTGTACCAGTTCCATGGCCAGTGCCTCATTACCCATCTGTTTGAGTGCATAAGAGCGCAGCCGAGGCGCGAAATAGTTGAACACTCTTGCAAATGAGCGCTTGCATCGGGTGTCTGCAACCGCGACAAGGTAATCAGACATTTCAGTTGCACACTCTTTAGGCTTGATTGTGCTGTTGCTTTGTTCCAAAGGAATTCCAACTAACATAAGATTCGTCCGCTTTTCCGTTTTGGTTGTATCATTCTACGGCGTTATGACTTAAAACGTATGCGAAAATCGCTAATATTGGATTACGAATTTGTAATGTCTTTAACCGACTCAACGACTAAGCAATTAATGCAGAGAGATAGTTCAGTAAACTGGTACATTCTCTTTGCGCTAAAAAGTGCTGTTTTTGCGAGCCGTCTACTGGCAATAATTCTAACCACCGATTTAATACCCAATTAGGGCAATCAAACTTTGGTGATTCATAAAGCGATGCCAACTCTTCGTAATTTCCAAAAATTTCTTTAAGTCGCTCGTCCATAGGCGCTATTTGTTGAGGAGCCAAATCGCACTGCCAAGGTTCTAACACCTTGCAACTACCGGTACGAAGACCATCTTTTTCAACTTCTATGCTACTCACCTCAACTAAATGAGAACCAGCAACCTTTATGCCAAGCAACCCATCATCGAGCATGTCGAAGTCAACAACCTGCGCATAAGTACCTATTTTATGAATATGCTCATTCAAATTTTTGTCACCATTAGCATTAAGCATACACATCACAAAGCCTTTATTTTCGGCACATGCCTGTTTGACCATTCGCACGTATCGCGGCTCAAAAATACGCAATGCCATTCTACCTTCCGGCAGAAGGTGCGCAGATAAAGGAAATAAAGGAAAACGTTCTACACTCATACTCAGCACTTCCGAAAACACGAAAATAATTACGCAAGTGAGAACAATTAGGATCGAATGGGAAAATTTTTCACATATAAATGGAAAAACATGATCTTTAGCACGACGATTAATGTAATTTAGTTTTTAAATAAAACATTAACAGATTTCATATCAGAGACTTGCAATTTGAACGTGAAAATAACCGCGAATTTTTTTAAGCGTCGACATTACCGATATGCAAATCTGATTTTGAATTATGAGTTAAGGAAAGGCCATGGACGTCATTGGACGCTTTTGTAAAATTTACACAGACATATGTCAAATTTCTCCAGACGACCTAGAACATATCTATGCCGACGACATACTGTTTATCGACCCAATCACTACACACCATGGCATTGATGAAGTAAAACGCTATTTTTCCAACTTATTGACGCAAGCCGAAAGCTGTAAGTTCGACATTGCGGACATTTTTACTTGCTCGCCCAATGGCACAGAAGAGCATCCATCAAGTCATTCAAAGGTTACCCATATCGCAAATTGGACGATGACCCTTACGCTGAAAGATAGTGATAAGCAAATTACGCTAGATGGCACCACGCAACTTGGTGTCAGCGATGACAGCATTATTTACCACAAAGATTATTACGACTTGGGCGAAATGGTCTATGAGCACGTACCCATCCTAGGTTTTGTCGTTAAAAAAATTAAAGGGAAGCTAGCAAAGTGAAAAGTATTCTAATTACTGGCGCCACATCGGGTATTGGTAAAGCATTAGCAATAACTGCTGCAAACAGCGGTTATCAAGTGATTGCCTGTGGTCGAAATGAAGACACACTCAACGAGCTAAGTAAGTACAATAATATTAGCGCATGCCAGTTCGATGTCACTGATCTTGACGATACTCGACGGGCGCTAACAACGGTTAAATTTGACATTGCTGTACTCAACGCTGGTACCTGCGAATATGTAGATATCGACGACTTCGAGCCAGACATGTTTCGCCGCGTATTCGAACCTAATTTCTTTGGCGTTGTTCATTGTGTAGACGCTCTTCTTCCACGACTTAAGCAAGGCGACAAGCTTGTGATTGTTGACAGCATGGCTCGCCTACTCCCTTTCACACGAACGCAAGCGTACGGTGCGAGCAAAGCTGCCCTACATTATTTTACTAAATCATTAGAAGTAGACCTTCACCACAAAGGCGTGAAAGTGCAAGCGGTGTCTCCTGGATTTGTAGAAACGCCCCTCACAGATAAAAACGATTTTGAAATGCCAATGAAAATTAGCGCTGAAGAAGCCGCTGACGCTATGCTTAAAGGAATAGAGGGCAACAAACAAACAGTTTTCTTCCCTCGGTTCTTTGGTTTTATTCTGCGCTTTATGCATATACTGCCAACCCCACTGCAAAAGCGATTGTCGTTGGCAATGAGAGAAAAACAATAAGAGAAGATGAATGAACAATAAGATTGCCATCATTGGCACAGGTATTTCTGGTTTGACCTGCGCGCACCTTCTAAATAGGCAGCACGACATCACAGTGTACGAAGCAAATGACTATATAGGTGGTCATACTGCAACGAAGAAAATAAGCGACAATGGGGAAACTTACCATATCGATACAGGCTTTATCGTTTTTAATGATTGGACCTACCCTAATTTTATAAAGCTCATTAATCAGTTAAATGTTGAGTATCAACCAACAGAGATGAGCTTCTCTGTAATGAGTAAAAAGGCAAACCTCGAATACAACGGCAATAACTTAAACAGTTTATTTGCACAGCGGCGTAATATTCTGAGGCCTAAATTTTGGCGCATCGTGAAAGACATATTGACGTTTAACAAAGCGTGTAAAGCGATGGTCGCAGAAAACCGTGATACTTCTTCACTTACGTTAGAAGACGTCATTAGAGAATTAAAACTCAGCGATGACTTTGCACGTTATTATATCTTGCCTATGTGCGCCGCAATTTGGTCCAGCAGCTTAGAGCAAACGAGAAAGTTTCCACTCACGTTCTTTTTGCAGTTTTTCAACAACCATGGCTTGCTCAATATTACCGACCGTCCTCAGTGGTACACAATTAAAGGTGGGTCAAGCCAATACATTCCGCCTTTAATCGCACCATTTGAGTCTAAGATAAAACTATCGACGGCCGTTCTGTCGGTAGCGAAAAGCGATGATAAGTGGCAGGTTACCGACTCTTCAGGCAACGCTGCGATGTATGATCATGTGGTATTTGCGTGCCACAGTGGCCAAGCGTTAAAAATGATTCACTCACCGACTTCGCTGCATCGAGATATCCTTGGAAATATCCCTTACGCAGAAAACGACGTGGTGATGCACAAAGATATTTCACAGCTGCCTAAAAGAAAATTAGCTTGGGCGAGTTGGAATTACAGCTTAAAAGAAGACGCAAGTGAGGAAGCCCGCCCCGCTTCTGTCACTTATAACATGAATATTCTTCAACGCCTTGAAGCACAAAGCACCTACTGTGTAACGTTAAATAATACGGCGGAAATAGACCAAAAGAGTATTCTTCGAAGCTATCAGTACGCACATCCGCAATACAGTGCCAGCATGGTCAACGCCCAAGCAAGAAGAAATGAAATTTGTGGCGTAGACAACTTACATTTTTGTGGAGCCTACTGGTATAACGGTTTTCATGAAGACGGCGTAACTAGCGCACTTGATGTTTGTTCTCGCTTTGGTGAAGCCCTGTGATAGAAAGTGCCATCTACAAGGGTAAGGTTTATCACCAACGGTTTAAGCCTACCCAGCATAAATTTGACTATGACATTTATTTATTTTGGCTAAAGCTTGAGAGCAACGAACTCGAAATCTTGTCCAGTTCGTTAAAACGCTTCTCTGCATACGACAAGGCTAGAGTGCGTTTCAAGCGTGAAGACTACTTAGGTGATCCCTCTTTTCCTCTAGGTCAGGCAGTAATAGACAGAATGACAGAGTTAAACGGAGGGAAGACGCTTCAAGGCGATGTCTTTATGCTGGGACAACTGCGTATGTGGGGGCTTTATTTCAGCCCGGTGAATTTCTATTACCTACGCAATGCCGAAGGTAAGTATACACATATGCTTGCCGAAGTAAGTAACACGCCGTGGAATGAGCGTCATCACTACCTTGTAAATCTAGATACTCAAGACGATACGCCAAAAGCTTTTCATGTTTCCCCGTTTAATCCAATGGATATGACCTACAAATGGTCGATATCGCAGCCGTCGGCTAGACTGTCACTTGCGATGGATTGTGTAAGAGACGACAAAGAGTTCAGTGCAGGGATTAATTTGACTAAATTTACTTTAGATAATGCGAATCTATCTGCGGCACTTAAACGTATACCCAGTATGACAATAAAAACTGTGGCTGGAATTTATTGGCACGCGCTTAAACTACTGCTTAAACGAACGCCACTGTATACACACCCAGAAAAAAGTCAGGAACAATAACAATGTCTTTTGGTGAATCTGTACTACTGACCACCTCAGAGGTCTCCTTTGTAGATAAAGCGTGTAGAACTCTATTCCTACAATGCTTAAAACAACTGCCTTTTGGCAGTTTAACCATTCAAGAAAACGGCGATGTCGTTGCGCGTTTCGGCACAGACGAAAGCGATTTGCGTGCAACGGTAAATATCAAGGATGTACAAGCCTATCGACGCTTATTGCTTGGCGGAAGTGTGGGCGCCGGAGAAGCATTCATGGATGGGTTATGGGACAGTGACGACGTAACAGCCGTGGTAAGAGTGTTTGCTAGGAATTTATCTACCCTTGACGAATGGGAGAATAAATTTAAATGGGTGACTATGCCCATCAACAAGATTCAACACTTTGCACGTCGAAATACAAAGGACCAAGCCAAGAAAAATATCGAGGCGCATTACGATCTGGGTAATAAGCTTTATACCCGCTTCCTTGACCCAACAATGATGTATTCGTCAGCCATATACCCAGATCCGAATGCAACTCTCAATGATGCACAAAATTACAAGCTCAAAGCCATTTGCGACAAGTTACAGCTTAGCGAAACCGATCATCTTCTAGAGATTGGCACGGGCTGGGGCGGGCTAGCCGTCTATGCTGCTAAGCATTATGGTTGCCGCGTAACGACCACTACCATTTCAGAAGAGCAGCATGCATGGGCAAAAGAATGGATTGCCCGAGAAGAACTTGAAAGCAAAATCACTTTGCTGAAAAAGGATTATCGCCTACTTGAAGGCAAGTACGATAAGCTCGTGTCTATCGAGATGATTGAAGCTGTAGGCAAACAATTTTTAGGAAATTTCTTTGAGAAATGCTCGTCACTTTTAAAAGACGATGGCCTAATGCTGCTTCAGTCAATAACCATTGATGACAGACGTTACGACAGCTATTCAAATAGTGTCGACTTTATTCAGAAATATATCTTTCCGGGTGGATTTTTACCTTCTCAGCACCAGCTTAACGCTCACCTGAAAAAGTACACTAATATGATGATTCGTGACTTACACGACATCGGGATTGACTATGCGAAAACACTGAACCATTGGTATGAAGCATTTATCTCTGCAAAAGATGAGCTTTTAAACGACGGTTATGACGAGCGTTTTATGCGGATGTGGACCTACTACCTGAAATATTGTGAAGGTGGTTTTTTAGAAAGGACAATCAGTACCGTTCAGCTTGTGATTTCAAAGCCTCATTACAGACTTGATTTGGCTCGTGTTTAACAACGCTAATTATCGATAGTAGTGACAAAAAAAGCGGCGCCCTTTTGGCGCCGCTTTCTTGTTTGAAGCTGACACTAGGTCAAAGCACTACTCATCTACAACTGATATAGGCTTCGACAGCATTGGCTTACCCTGATTAATATTAATTTCAACGCGACGATTTTGCGCTCGGTCTGAAGGTGTAGTGGCATTTTCTACAATTGGATCGGTATCTGCCTTACCCACTACCGACATACGACTTTCGTCAAACCCTGGCGCGGTCCGCATGGCTTCAGCGACCGCTACAGCGCGCTGCGCTGACAAGTCCCAATTAGAACGATAGAGTTCATTAGCAATATGCTGACCGTCACTGTGCCCTGAAATTTCGATTTCTCCAGGCACATCCGCCAACAGCGTACCGATTTTTCTCAACACCGGTTGGAATTGGGGCTGCAAAAAGGCCGAGCCCGCCGAGAAGGAACCGTTTTCACGGATTCGAATGGTTAACTGCTGACCCAACGATTCCATTTCCACCGAACCATCTAGAATTTGTTTTTCTAATTGCTGCGCTACTTTTTTCATCAGTTCAGCCATTTGCGACTGATCGGTGCTTTGCTCAGCCGATGAAGACGACTCAGTAGCCGTTTGTTGAGATTGTCCGCCACGCTGCTCGCCGCGCTGCTTCTGCCTTCCGCCGGCAGAGTCTTCGTTACCAGCCTGAAATTCCAGCATTTGCTGGGTCATTTCGTTAGTTTGCTGCTGAATGGATTCAATGGGCGTAGGGTCAGGTTTACCCGGACGAAATTCCATAGCAATAACACTGGTGCCCTTTGGAATATCTTTTACTTCAATTTTATTTTGCACACCAAAAGCAAACTTCATAGAGCCTGCAATTTGTTTAAACTTCAGTACGTCCATTTCCGAAAACGAAAGTAGCAGTACAAAGAAGCACATAAGCAACGACATCAGGTCTGCGAAGGTTCCCATCCAGGCTGGAAGCCCCTCGGGGGGACATTTTGGGCATTCTTCTTCGGCCATTACTCTTCCTCTGCGCTTCCGCGTTTACTCGCCGCAAGGTAGTTCTTTAATACTCCTTCGATAACACGTGGGTTCTGGCCGTCGGCTATACCCACAATACCGTCAAGAACAAGACTCTGGTTTAACTTCTCTTCTCCAGCTCTTACCGCCAGTTTAAAGGCAATTGGCAAACACACGACGTTGGCAAAAAAGGCACCATAAAGCGTGGTTAATAGCGCTACCGCCATGGCAGGGCCGATGGCTTTAGGGTCATCCATGTTTGAAAGCATGGCAACCAGACCGATCAAAGTACCAATCATACCCATCGCTGGTGCTACGTCACCCATTCCTTTAAATATAGAAGCGCCGAACTCATGCCTTTCCGTTGTCATAGAAATATCTTTAGCTAACGTTTCTCTCACCACTTCAATGTCGTGGCCGTCAACCAGCATGTCCACACCTTTTTGCATGAACTCATTTGAAATTTCCGCTTCTTCTAGTGCCAGAAACCCGCCTTTTCGCGCAGCGTCTGCCATTTCAACAATCTTCTCGATAAGCTCTTCAGGCGTTTCAATTTTGAACATGAATGCTTTGCCAGCAACTTTACCCGCACTGAAGAATTGGCCCAACGTAAACTGAGATAGGACAACAAATAGTGTTCCCCCGAATACAATAAGTATTGATTGCACGTCGATGAACATGCCCAAGCTGCCGCCCAGAATCATAGCCATAACTATGAAACCAATGGCGCCCAACATACCTATGACGGTTGCTAAATCCACTCACTCTTCCCCATTTATGCGCAGTCAGTGCTGTTAGTGTACAAATATCCTATCGGCAAAAGATAGAAATACTAAAACGACATTATTGAAAAATATCGCATTTATTTGTTTATTATGAAGTAGGTTCTATGTAAAAGCGCTGCTTTGTCTGTTTTTATAAACTAAAAACATCTAGCGCTTTTTCAGCGCCTTACGTTTTCCTTCACAGTAAATAACACGGTTACTTCTGAAAGGTTACTGAGCCTTGCATCGAATATAGCACAATTTGCTTGTATGTTGCCTTTTGAACTGGATGAAAAAAAAGCTATGTTACTGTGATATAGGCGATATACGGACAAACCATTTGACCCTTGTGCAACCCTCGGTTAATGTGCGCGGTATACGTATTTTGGCCACTATATTGAGTGTTTTTATGACGACAGAAAAAGCATCAGCGTCTTTTGAAGAAACTTTATCAGAACTAGAAGCTATCGTTAACGAAATGGAAAGCGGTGATCTGCCTCTTAATAAAGCACTAGAAAAATTTGAACGCGGCATAGCACTTTCCCGCCAAGGCCAACAATCTCTTGAAAACGCCGAGCAAAAAGTAAAGATACTGCTCAGTGAACAAGGCGAAGAAACGCTCCACCCTCTTCCTGAAAGTGAACAGCCATAAATCGTTCATTTTTAACTAACAGGCAATCTATGAATTTTTCTGCTTTGCATCAGCAAGTTAAACAACAAACTGATGCATCTCTTCTTACATTAATTGACGAATTACCCGATTACGCGCCGCGCTTGAAAGACGCAATGCGTCACGCCTTACTTGCTGGCGGTAAACGGATGCGGCCACTACTTGTTCAAGTAGTAGGTAACACCCTAGACGTGCCCAAAAAAGACCAAATGGCTATTAGTATGGCCATTGAATGTGTGCATGCCTACTCGTTAGTCCACGACGATTTACCAGCCATGGACGACGACGACTTGCGCCGCGGTATGCCAACCTGCCATATCGCCTTTGATGAGGCTACCGCTATTTTAGCTGGCGATGCGCTGCAGGCACTTGCATTTACAGTGTTAGCTGATGCGCCATTAAGCACGTATGCTGAAACAAAGCGTAGCCAGTTACTGTCTGTACTTGCGAAAAGTGCGGGTTACATAGGTATGTGCGGTGGGCAAGCTATCGATTTAGCCAGCACCGGCAAAACCATCTCGCTAGAAGAACTAAAACAGCTGCATAGATTGAAAACCGGTGCATTGTTAAAAGCCTGCGTAGAAATGGTCGCCATTGTTAGTGAAGGCTTACTGCCTCAAACTAAAATTGACTTAATGGCTTATGCCGCGGATATTGGGCTAGCTTTCCAAGTTCAAGACGATATTTTAGATGTGGAAGGCAGTAGCGAAAAATTAGGTAAGCCCGCGGGGTCAGACGAAGCGTTAGGGAAAAATACCTTTCCAGCCAAACTTGGTATTACAGGCGCTAAACAAGAATTAGAAATGCTTCACGATAATGCACTTCAAGCATTGGCGCGTTTACCCTACAATACTGACAGTTTAATTGCGTTTAGCGAGCTTTTGGTAAAACGCGACCATTAGCCACGCGCCATGTTGAAAAAGATAATAAGTACATGAGTTTAGATCTCCAACATTACCCAACGCTTGCGCTTGCGCAAACACCCGATAAATTGAGGCAGTTGCCCCAAGACAAATTACGCGAGCTCGCCGATGAGTTGCGTGAGTACTTACTTAACAGCGTAAGCCAAACCAGTGGGCACTTTGCATCTGGTTTAGGCACAGTGGAACTGACCGTCGCTTTGCACTATGTGTACGACACCCCCTTCGATCGACTGCTGTGGGATGTAGGTCACCAAGCTTATCCGCACAAAATCCTTACAGGTCGTGCAGAGCGCATGAGCACCATTCGCCAAAAGAATGGTCTGCACCCTTTCCCATGGCCGCCTGAGAGCGACTACGACACCTTTGCAGTTGGTCATTCGTCTACATCGATTAGTGCAGGGCTGGGCATGGCTGTGGCTGCCGAAAAAGAAGGCAAAAACAGAAAGGTTGTAGCGGTAATTGGCGACGGTGCTATGACCGCTGGTATGGCGTTTGAAGCCCTTAATCACGCTGGTGATATCAAGAAAGACATGGTAGTTGTACTTAACGACAACGAAATGTCTATTTCTGAAAACGTAGGTGCGTTGAACAGTCACTTAGCTCGCTTGCTTACAGGCAACTTTTTCAACTCTATACGCGATGGCGGCAAAAAGCTGCTAAGCAATGTACCTCCTATTAAGGAGTTTGCCAGCCGTGCAGAAGAACACATTAAAGGCATGGTTGTCCCGGGCACGATATTTGAAGAGCTTGGCTTTAACTACATTGGCCCTATCGATGGCCACGACGTAAATGGTGTTGTCGATACGCTACGCAATATGCGCAAGTTTGACGGCCCGCAGCTACTTCACGTAGTCACCAAGAAAGGTAAAGGTTACGCGGTTGCTGAACAAGACCCTATCAAGTTCCACGCGGTACCAAAATTCAATCCGGCTGACAATGCTTTGCCAAAATCTAAGCCTTCAGCCCCTACCTACTCTGCAATCTTTGGGAAATGGCTGTGTGATATGGCGGCACAAGACCCTATGCTAATGGCGGTAACGCCAGCCATGCGCGAAGGTTCAGGCATGGTTGAGTTTTCTCAGCGTTTTCCAGAGCAGTATTTCGATGTTGCGATTGCTGAACAGCACGCGGTGACCTTTGGCGCAGGCCTTGCCAAAGACGGTATGAATGCGGTTGTTGCTATTTATTCGTCGTTCCTGCAGCGCGCCTACGACCAGCTCATTCACGATGTGGCGATTCAAGACTTACCCGTATTGTTTGCCATTGATAGAGCCGGTATTGTTGGCGCAGATGGCCCTACTCACCAGGGGGCGTTTGATATCGCTTTCCTGCGCTGTATTCCGAATATGGTGGTTATGGCTCCTTCAGATGAAAATGAATGTCGTCAAATGCTCTACACGGGTCACAAGCTACAAAAACCAGCTGCTGTTCGTTACCCTCGCGGTGCTGGCATGGGTGTCACGCCTGACGAAGCTATGACAGAGCTTGAGATTGGTAAATCTCGTACGTGTCGAGAATCATCAAAAGGCAAGTCTGAAAGTATCGCCATTTTAAACTTTGGCTGCCTACTGCCCTACGCGCTTGAAGCTGCAGAGGCGATTGACGCTACCGTTATCGACATGCGTTTCATTAAGCCGTTAGACGGCGACGCAGTATTAAAAGCTGCCAGTGAGCACAGTGCACTTATTACGTTGGAAGACGGCTGTATTATGGGTGGAGCTGGTAGTGCGGTGCTTGAACACTTGCAGCAAAATGGCGTATTAAAAGCGGTGAAGATGTTAGGGCTGCCTGATAGCTTTGTATTGCAAGGCACTCAGCAGGAAATGTACAAAGAGCACGGCCTTGACGCTGAAGGTATTATTGCAGCGGCTAGCAGTTTAAGCGCTAACTAATTGAGCTTT
This sequence comes from Alteromonas sp. MmMcT2-5, assembly GCF_022348315.1. Lineage (NCBI taxonomy): Bacteria > Pseudomonadati > Pseudomonadota > Gammaproteobacteria > Alteromonadales > Alteromonadaceae > Alteromonas > Alteromonas sp. MmMcT2-5. The sequence continues at coordinate 31,970 of NZ_JAKRFB010000050.1, forward strand.
AAAATCACCACTAAGACATTAAAAAGCCCGCTATTTTGCGGGCTTTTTCGTAAATAGTGTCCCGTCCTAAAATACGTTGACATAAAGAGGACTTCTTTATGACAACTTCAAGTAATCAAAGACCTAAGCGCACACAGCGTGATTACACATTAGCTTTTAAATTGGGTGTAGTTGAGCGTGTAGAAAAAGGCGAATTCACTTATAAACAGGCACAAGCTCACTTCGGAATACAAGGAAGGTCGACGGTATTAGTTTGGCTCAGAAAGCATGGTAGACTCGACTGGTCGAAACCATTTCAGCATCCACTTATGCCAAGTTCAAAAGAAACACCAGCCGAAAAAATAAAACGCCTCGAGAGAGAATTAGCTGACGAAAAGCTCCGTAATAAAATC
>NZ_JAKRFB010000006.1:0-97927 GCF_022348315.1 Alteromonas sp. MmMcT2-5
TTGAACACTTAAGGTAAAAATCGACTAGCCAACGATGCGTTGATCTGAGGTGTTCAAATAAAACCGGAATGGGTGTTCAAGTAAATCGGAATACGCACCATTACCAGTAAACGCCTGGCTAATACGTGTTGCATCAACGTTTACCTGAACATCGGGCTGCAGCCCGGCCATAATATCTTTTTCAAATTCAGGGGGAATGGTCACAACAAAGGTGTACTTACCCGTGTCTAAATACGTGTCGGCCTCATTACTTTCAATAATATCTGGCGTTAAAAAATAAGGGGGGTAAAAGGCATCTATTATACGCTTAGACATCTGCGAATTGTCGTGATCGACAAAGGCAATGGGCGCGTTGTGCAAAGGTTCAGGTACCGCAGTGGCCGCCGTGTATATGTTTACCGTAAACACATAAAAAATAAGAATAAGCATGGCTGGGTCGCGCCATAAGCTCCAAAGTTCTTTTACACCTAGCTGGCCTAGATTTTTAATATCCACGGTTCAGCGCTCCTGCTTGCGTAACAAAACAGTGGCAAGCCACAGTGTAATTGGTATAGAAATAGCTATGGCAAACACAGCAAAATCAAGGGTTTCAAAACCTAAACCTTTGCTAAATATTCCCCTGCTAGCAGTTAAAAAATAACTAATAGGGTGAAGCTCTCCTATTACGCGCCCCGCCCCTTCTAATGCAGAAACCGGTGTTATCATGCCCGCAAACTGTATGGCAGGTACCATAGTGCCAATAGTAGTAAGCAAAATAGCGGCAATTTGACTATTAGTAAAAACCGATGCCAACAAACCAAAGCTAGTGGAAAAAGTAACGAATAACAACGTTATAAGGCATAGCACTATCACATCCCCCTTCAGTGGGATATTGAATAGCCACACCGCCATTGCAACCAACAGCAAGAAGCTAACAAACGAGGTAGCGATATAAGGAAGTTGCTTACCCAACAAAAACTCTATGCGTGTAACTGGCGTAACATATAAGTTGATTATCGAACCCAGCTCTTTTTCGCGCACCACCGCCAACGACGTTAAAAGCGCAGGTATCATCAACAGCAACATGGGCATTACCGCAGGTACAATGGCCACCAAGCTGCGAACATCTGGGTTATACAAATAGCGTGACTCAACATTAATACTACTGGTCGACTGCACTTGGCTAGCTTGTGAGGCTTGCTGCAAAAGCCATTTCAGGTGAATACCTGTTACATAGCCCTGTATAGTTTCGGCTCTTGAAGGCATAGCCCCATCAATCCATGCCCCTATTTCCACTTGTTCGCCTTTATGCAGTTTTTGGCTAAATTCGGGAGGAATTTCCACAGCCAATGAAAGTTCTCCGCTTTTCATTCGCCTGTCCATATCGGCATAACTGGTAATAACTGGCTGTTCATTGAAATAGCGCGAACCCGATAACGCATTGCGATAGTTAAGACTAGTGGAAGTTTGATCGCGGTCGAATACCGCATAGCTTAAGTCGTCGACATCCATAGTGATGCCATAGCCAATAACTACCATTAACACCATGCTGCCTAAGAACGACATGGTTAAGCGAATGGGATCGCGGATAAGCTCAAGGGTTTCACGCGAGGCGTAGCTTAACAATCGCCGTAAGCCTTTTGCTCGTTTATTCGGTGGCGTGGCTTTATCTGCGCTAACACCTTCTGGTGCGCTTTGCTCTGTGTTTTGTGTTTGGTTCTCAGGCGTTTGCGCCTCAACTAAATAATCGATAAACGCTTGCTCTAACGTATCTGCAGATTTAGACGCTTTTATGGCCTGCGGTGTATCGGTTACCAGCACTTCGCCTGCATGCATTAGGGAAATTCTATCGCAGCGTACTGCCTCGTTCATAAAGTGCGTAGAGATAAAAATGGTTACGCCGTCTTTTCGCGCCAGAGAAATAAGTAACTGCCAAAAGTTATCTCGGGCAACTGGATCGACGCCAGAAGTGGGTTCATCGAGTATTAACACTTCAGGTCTATGCACCATGGCCACAGCCAAAGACAGACGCTGGCGAATACCCAAAGGAAGGTCGTTGGGCAAGCTGTGTTGGTGATGACTTAATGCAAAGCGGTTAAGCATTTCGTCAACGCGGGAATTTAATACGCTGCTTGCTACTTTGAAGAGTTTGGCATGAAGCGTAAGGTTTTGCCGAACGGTTAATTCGGTATACAAAGAAAAGCTTTGCGACATATAACCTACGCGGTAGCGGGTGTTAATATCGTTAGCAACAAGAGGGCTGCCCAGCAACCATGCCTCGCCAGAGGTTTGCGGCAGCAGGCCAGTAAGCATTTTCATGGTGGTAGACTTACCACAGCCGTTCGACCCTAAAAACCCGAAAATCTCTCCTTTACCAATCGTGAAGCTAACGTTATTTACTGCCGTAAAATCGCCGAACTTCATAGTAAGGTTTTTAGCTTCAATCGCGGTTTGCATATGCTCACTAGCCTTATAAGGCTGCACAACTACGCTGCGATGTTCATGCTTTGCGTCTGCCGGCAAAAGCGCAATAAATGCCGCTTCTAAATTACTGGTTTGTGTTTCACTAAGCAGTGACCTCGGTGAGCCGCTCGCCATTATCTCACCTGCATTTAACGCTAATAGATGATCGAACTGTTGGGCTTCATCCATATAGGCAGTCGCTACCAATACGGTAATATTTGGCTGTGTTTTCCGTATATCTTTAATAAGTGACCAAAATTGACTTCGGGCAAGGGGGTCTACCCCTGTAGTGGGTTCATCTAAAATAAGCAAGCGGGGATCGTGTATTAGGGCACAGCATAACCCCAGTTTTTGCTTCATACCACCCGACAACTTGCCAGCTGGGCGCGATAAAAATGGATAAAGTCCGGTTCGTTTGGTAAGGATATCTATTCGTGCACGACGCTGAGCACGATTGTGCCCAAAAAGTTTGGCAAAAAACTGTAAGTTTTCTTCTACAGACAGCGTGGGATATAAGTTTTTGCCTAAGCCTTGTGGCATGTATGCAATATCAGAACATATCGCGGCGCGGTGTTTTTCATCACGCATATCGCCACCAAGAACCTGCAACTGCCCCTTTTGCATAACTCGCTCACCAGCTATAAGCGACAGCAACGTAGATTTGCCCACTCCATCAGGGCCAATTACACCTACCGTTAGGCCCGCTGGAATAGAAAGCGCAAGATTGTGAATAGCTGTGGTGCTTTTGTAGCGAACCGTTAGCGAATTGCATTCAATAATGTTGCCCATTAGTCGACAAGCTCAGGTAGGTCGCTAGGCCATTCAGCGGTATCGTTTAGCTTAACCCATACTTCACCCGGCAACCCTGTTTTCACTTTTTCAATGTGCTGCTTTAATAAGTTTTCAGGAATTTGCGCTTTAACCCTGAACATAAGTTTTTCTCGCTCACTTTGGGTTTCAACCGACTTAGGAGTAAATTGCGCTACGTCGGCAACGTAAGAAATGGTGGCCGGAATAGCGATGTCGGGCGCGGCATCTAGCACAATAAGGGCTTCGCCGCCCATAGTAAGCTTGCCCACCTGCGAGGCAGGCAAAAAGAATGTCATGTATACGTTTGTTAGGTCGACCAAACTAAGTACACGCCCACCTGCACCAACAACTTCGCCAGGCTCTACTACGCGGTATTGAATACGCCCATTACGAGGTGCTTTTAACACCATATCGTTAATTTCAGATTGGATTTGCGCAATAGTGGCATTGGCAGCGCTGACCGCTGCTTGTGCCGAGTAGTATTGCGCGCGTGAAGCTTCAATGGTGGCGTCAGCCGCTGTCAAACGAGCCTTAGCTGCATTTACCGCCGCCTTTGCGCTTTCAACATTGGTAAGGTTATCTTCTGCTAATTGTTTAGACACTGCGCCCGTTTTTGCCAATTCATTAGTACGGGCAGCATGAGCTTCAGCTGCTTTTAGCTCGGCTTTAGTTTGCAGCAGCGCGGCTTCAAGCGCTGACTTTTCACTTTGGCGCTGTGCAACAGCCATATTTGCAGCTTCTACCGCACTTTTGGCTTGCTGGTGCTGTGCCTTGGCCTGCTGAAGCTGGCTATTAATGGTGGTGGTATCAAGTTTGGCGACCACATCGCCCGCCGTTACTCTGTCACCTTCGCTGACATAAATCTCTTCTACACGCCCTGCTACTTTTGCAGAAATGCCAATTTCAGTAGCTTCAATGCGGCCATTCCCTGACACCACATCGACATTTTCAGGGCCACTGAAAACAGTACTAAAAACCACAATTAAAAACACAACGAACATAATGGATAGAATAAACGGCGTTTTTTTCACAGTGACGCTCCCTGTGGTTTATCAATAAAGGTGAAAAGTGGCGAAAGCGCCAAGGTTAATAGCTAATGTATACTGGGTGGTGTACTTTAAGCTTTGCGCTGGATCAAAGTTCTGGTAGGTTGACTATTTTGCCTATTGGCGTGTATGTCAATACTACCAGCGAACATGCGTTTACTGCCTTTGTGACCAGATTGCGCACCGCGCTTTCGACCCGAAGCCTTTGCAGCCGGTTAAAAGGAGGACATACCTGTACCATTAGAAAAGGAGGGACGTGAGGAATTACGACTGGTCTTATTCAGTCGGGTTTCGAGGTCGTTAGCTGGCCCGCCTACGCCCCGATTGGCTCGTTAGCCTCAGCTAGGGTCGTTACGACGGGTAGCTTTGATGTTTATTTCTAGCTTGAGATAAAGTCACTTTGGCAGGCTGCCGGGAGCAATTAATAGGAACCGCTAGATCATTGAAAAAATATAATTAACTGTTATTAGGGCCCTAGCTAACGGTTGCCTTTCAGGTAGTGCTATCAAATATCGCTAACATTTTTCATCTTATAATGCAAACCATTCTCATTAGCGTTGACATAATCTTTACAAAAGTTATTATGTACGCCGATTTAAAACACTAATATAAAACACACTCACACAGGGACATCTCAATGAGAATGCGCCATTCAACTCTAGCCATCGTCGTTAATATAGGCATGGTATCTATGGTTTCTGCCAATGCAATTCCAGACTCCGATAACATCGAACACGTAGTTGTGACAGCCACTGGATACGAACAAAAATTGACTCAGGCTCCTGCCAGTATTTCAGTGATTACAGCAGAAGACCTCAAAGCGCGTTCGTTTACTTCTCTTTTGGACGCGGTGCAATTTCAGGAAGGGATTGATATAGGTACAACGCGAGACAAAACAGGGCAAGGCAGCGTCAGTATGCGTGGCCTAACGGGTGAATATACCCTGCTACTCATAGATGGTCGTCGCCAAAATAACCATGGTGACATTTACCCCAACAACTTCGGTGGTAACGCCTTTAATCACATGCCGCCACTGGATACCATTGAGCGAATCGAAGTCATTCGCGGGCCAGCTTCTACTTTGTATGGCGCTGACGCACTCGGCGGTGTTATCAATGTCATTACCAAAAAACATCGCAGCGAATGGGGCGGTAATATTACCTTCGGGCGCAGCCTGCAAACTAACAACGACTTCGGCAACGACATCACCACTGACTTTTCGGTAACAGGCCCGCTGATTGATAACGTATTGAGCTTGGGCATTCGTGGAAGTTTATACGAACAACAAGCGTCAACACCACAGTTGGCACCAGCGATTGATCCCAATGGTGTAGAGCACATACGATCGCTGGGCTTTGGCGGTGGCGGCCGCACCGTTGACAATAACAGCGAACACTATGGATTCAGCTTAAACTATACCGCAGCAGAAGGTCATGAATTTGGCTTCGACTACGACAACTCACACCAAGAGTATGACAATACGCCAGAATTCAACCTTGAAACTGGCGAAATCATTTACCCACTGGGTACTCGCGATAGCATTGAAAGTATCTGGCAGAGTCGTCGAGGCCAAGTGAATCCACGTGCTGGCTATGCGGCTGAACAAGAGTTTGACCGTGAATGGTGGGCCTTAACTTATGATGGAAAATGGGACTTTGGTACCCTTGCCGCCTCACTGTCTTTTGTCGACACCCAAAACAATGGACGTACTTTGCCGCTTAGCGTGTCAGAACGTCAATTGCTGCAACAAATGTACGATGGTACAGGCGATTATGAGGGCATAACTGAAGAGGCGCGTCGCGACCTCGCTGAAGATACTTTCTTACCTCGCCCTGCTCGCCCACTCGAAAGTCAACAATATACGTTTGATTTGCGTTTAGATATCCCTATTCAGGACGTTGTGGGCGATCACAACTTGGTATTGGGTACACAAGTTATTGACGGTGAGTTAAAAGACGGTGTGTTCGGTCTGGAGTCTGGCTCGCCTGGCGCAGTGCAGGAACAAAAGATGTACTCATTGTTCCTTGAAGATAACTGGAGTTTCATCGACGATATGACAGTGACCGCTGGTTTCCGTTATGACAATCACGATGTATTCGGTAGCCAGACTTCCCCTCGTATCTACGCGGTTTACAATATTTCAGATTATTGGACAGTGAAAGGCGGTGTTAGTACGGGTTATAAAACACCAGAAACTACCGATTTATACGATGGCATTACCGGTTTCGGTGGTCAAGGTACCAGCCCATTTGCAGGTAACCCTGAGCTCACGCCTGAAACGAGTGTTAACTCAGAGATCGCGCTGTATTGGAGTCGCGATGCCCACAGTTTCAATATTACCTACTTCAAAACTGATTTTGACGACAAGATCGCACGTGGTGATACGGTACAAAGTTGTGCGACAACCGGTGGCGTTCGCCCTTGCGTAAACTTAGGGGAATATGATGAGTTGGGTTATGACACCTATAGCCAAAACATCAATATCGACAAAGTAGAACTGCAAGGTGTGGAAATTGCGGGCCGGTATGGCATTACTGAAGATTGGTCGCTGTATGCCAACTATACGTGGACTGACAGCGAGCAAAAGAGCGGCTCTCAAATTGGCCTACCACTTACCAATACCGCAGAGCACATGGCCAATGCCAACCTTACTTGGGATATTAACGCCGACTTGAATGTTTATCTGCAAGCAGAGGTTCGTTCAGATAGATACCGTGGCTACGACTCTACGTTAGATCGCGAGCTCTATTTTAAAAGTTACACCATGCTGCATTTAGGTGCTCGCTGGCAACTCAATGAATACGTAGTCGTAAATTTACGAGTAAACAACTTACTCGATAGAGACTTTACCACTTACTCTGTGACCTATGACGATCTCAATGGCGATGGCCAATTTGAATATCTCACAGGCCGAGGCGTGACCAGTGAAGTGAACTTTACTGACGACTATAACGTTAAGGACAAGGCCAGAAACTTTTGGGCTGGTGTGACTGTGAGTTTTTAATTCATTGAATTAACAAAGCTTGCCAAAAGCGGTCGTGGAAAACACGGCCGCTTTTTCATTTTACGCCGGCTATTCAACAGCCTCTTGAGCAGCGTTTAATGGTGCTTTACGACGACGAGATTGCCCCAGCACCACACCAGACAAAATTAAACCACACGCCATCAACTGACTACTTGTCAGGCTCTCATCCAGCAACCAAAAAGCAAATCCAATGGTATAAACAGGAATGAGATTGCTAAAAATAGTCGCCTTGGTCAGGTCCATTTTGGTAATCGCGATGTTGTATAGCAATGCCGTTGTAATGATAAAACATACAACACTTAAGGTGTCGAATAGTGAAAATCGAGTCGTGTTGCCCATTTGATTTCTAAAATCCATCCCCATAATGATGAGGCTCCCGAAGTGGTTGGGAGTAATTATTGTTAAAAGGATATTAAAAACAATGAAACGTACCATTCTCGCCAGTATCTTTGGCGCGCTTTCTTTAAATGCTTTCGCAGCTTCGCCTTCATATGACTTTGTTAAAGCTGGATACGTACAAGCAGATATTGAAGACGCAGGCGACTTCGAGCCTAGCGGTTTTCAAATTCAAGGCTTCAAATCACTTAACGAAAATGTATACCTGACAGGTCGTTATGGTCAGTTAGGTGAAGATGTATCTGGTGTTGATATTGATTTGGACTACGCGTCTGCAGGTGTCGGCTATAGATATGGTCTAACTCAGAATACTGACTTCTTTGGTGAAGTTACTTACGAATATGTAAATATCGATGTCGAACTAGACTCTATTTCGGGTGAAGACGACAATGGCTATGGCATTACTGCCGGTATTCGTTCAATGCTGTCAGAGCAATTTGAGCTTCGCGGTGCTATCCGCTATATCGACATTGAAGACGACGAAACAGCTTTTGAAATTGGCGCAGACTATTTCTTTACACCGCAATTCTCTTTCGGTGCGACTTACGTTATCGCTGATGATGTTGACCTTCTAGGCGTATCTGCACGTTACACCTTCTAACACCTTTGATGGGTTAACGTACTCGCAACAAAGCCACGTTACACAACGTGGCTTTTTTATTGAGCTACGCAAACCAGTCTCTTTAGCCTTTTGGCTTAATGTGTTCGGGCGCTGTCGGCAGGTTAGCTGCTCCTTCCTGCTCAAGATTGAGCGCAGTAATTGGAAATGGAATGACAATCCCTTCTTCATCAAAACGCTTTTTAAGCATTTTTATGAAGGCGCTCTTTATGAAGAAGCGATTGAAGTACTCACGGGTTCTCAGCATTACTGTTAAGTTGATACTAGAATTGTCGAAAGTGTGAAACAGAACAAAAGGTTGATAAGTTTCAACACCAAACTCGTGCTGCTCTAGAATTGTATTGGCAACCTCTAAACATACGTTTTCAACATGCTCTAAATCAGAGCTATAATGCACGCCAACTTCAACAGGCACCGACAGTTCGCGTTCAGGGTAGTAGTAGTTAATCAACTTTGAATTAGACAACTTACTGTTAGGCATGATCACGATGTTGTTAGGTAGCATTCTAACCCACGTTGAGCGCCATCCTATTTTCTCAACAAAACCTTGTTCTCCAGAATCCAGCTCGATGAAATCGCCTATACGAATGGGTTTATCCATTACCAACTGAATACCCGAGAAGAAGTTTTCAAGCGTTGGCTGTAGCGCTAGTGCTACTGCGAGCGAAGTAATGCCTAACGATGCAACAATGGGTGTTACCGACACCCCCATGGTGCTTAATATAATCAAAATTGCTAATACAGCAAAAAGCGCTCTAACTGCTCCACCAGCAATTGCGCTAGTATTTTTAACTATGGTTGACTGGTCGCGATAACGGCTCAACGAGTAAGTGACAAAACGCTCGAAGAAGAGAAATAAAGTAATGATGAGGCCAGCTTCGATAACAATGGTTAGCGCTTTAATCGCCCCTTCATCTTCTATCTGAAATACTGAAACAATACTTTTAACCAACAGCAGGAAAATAACCCAGATAAGCAAATTAAGTGGGGCATTTAACGACAGCACAAGCACGCGATAGATATCAGACATACTGCTGTTTTCTGAACGCGCTTTAGCTTTCAAACGCACCAAAATAAGTCGTTTAACAATGAAGAGCACAATAACAACGCCTACTAATCCGGCTATTGCTATTGCCTGCTGGTTTTCAAGAAGTTGAGTGCTGTCCACGGCTGACGGGGCTCCTGCATATATAAGTAGGCACTTTTTATTTTAAGCTACACCTTAGTACGAGAAAGAAGAGGCAAAAGGTGCACCAATTGTTTGCTCGTATTACAAAGTCCATTGTACAAACCAGGCCTCAGGAGTTGCACCTTCAACTTGGCTAATATCTGCCACAAGGGAAAAGGGTCGTTGATTCAGTCCTATGACTAGTTTAAAAAGACGATCGCTGTAGTCTTCCGCACTTTTTTCATTAAACGCGTCACAGAGTCGAGCGGTGACTACTCCGTTTACGTAAATGCGAATACTCTTAAAGTTGAGGTTTATTTTTCAGCCAATGTTAACAGCGCTTCGTTATCGGGAAAGCGTTCAAGCCCCTGTTTTAGAATTATATTTGCCTTCTCGGGCATGTTGTTTTCGCGTAAAGCTAATACGTAGTTGTGAACATAAACATGTTGGTTCTGCCCTACTTCATAGCCTTTCTTAAACCAAGCCACAGCTTGGCTGTCGTTTTGCTCTAAGTAATAATTGGCAACCAAGAAATAACTTAACCAGTACGTTGGCCATGTATGCGACGCGGTTTTCAAAAACGCCAATGAACGCGCTTTATCTCCCACTTTAAGCATGTCGTAAGCCGCACTTACATAAGTGAACGGTGTCATCTCAGGCGAGGTTACATTAGGAGGAACGGGTGCCAAATACCAGTAATTTCCTCTTCCCCACGTTCTTTCAAAAAGCTCAAGCGACATTTCGTGATTAGGCGTAAGGCCGGTATGTAAAGTAACCGTCCCCTTATCACTATCGAACCCAATAACAACAGCGTAGTGCCATTGGGGTAATAACTGGATGGACAAATTTTGAAAAACAATCACTGGGATATCGTCTTTAACTAACGACATAATTGACGTTAACGTGCCTCGCTCAGTATATGGCAAGAAACCAAATTGTCGGGTAGCGCTCACCATTTCGAGTTGTAAACTCCCTTCTTTACTGGGAATGAATAACTTAGGCGCAATGTCATTTGGAGAGGTGCTTTCACCATAGTAACCAAACACTTCAGATAGTGTGGTAGGCCCGCAATAAAACTGTTCTTGGGAAAAAAACGGAACAGATTGAATAGTGTGAGATTCAGGTAAAGAGGCAAGTCCCTCTTGCCGCAGCTTGTCAGCTTGAGGTGTGGACTGACAGCCTGAAAGCAAAAATAGAAGCGAAAGGCCTGCTAACGCGCAGGCCTTTTTAACTGAATTGATCATTCAATTAGCTGTTCACTGGACGAATAAATGGGTAAACGTCAGTTACACCAATTAGGTCCAAAATTGCGATAATAGCAAGTACTGTAAGCACTGCGCCCACAACACCACCCGCTGGCGCTTGATTAATTTCATCATTTAATTGGGCAATTTCGCTGTCGGTCATGCCGTTGATTCTGGCGATAGCCTGGTTGCTATCTACACCTAAGCTAACCAATTTACTCTGCACGTCTGCACGATTAACCATGTCAATTAGCTGCTGCTTATTGTAGTAAGCGGCTTGAGTTTGCATTACGGAATCTGAGCTAATTGCTTCTGCATGTACGCTGCCTGACATTAAAACCGTTGCCGAAAAGCAACCAATCGCAATTTTTTTCAAAAATTTCATGATGTTTCCCTCTTTAAAATGCCCAGTTTTATTCTTCTTTTGCGTTACCTAACTCACGATAAACTAGAGTGAAATAAAACTTCGCACTGATTCAGCAGACGCATTTGCGCTCTGCGGTTTATTTTCAGTAGATAGGCACAGCAAGATTAAGACCAACTAAAAATGCCTTTTTTTCATAATAGACAAGATTCCATTTTTTCTCTTTAAAATAAAGATTTAAGTAACCTTTATACTAAAAATGCTGATCAAAGCTTTGTTCGTTAATTCTGCATTGATGCATCACCGCGCGCTGACTTTTATGTAATATTTTCTTTATGCTGGAATTATTTGCTTGCCGCTAATTTAAAAAGAGCAACAAACAATAAGAGTCAATCTGTGGAATGAGCGGGTGTTTCGCAACGCCTATTTCACGCCTCATACTATACGGAATTAAGTTTCAGCTGCAATTTTTGACAAAAACACGCTATAAAAGACAGCATCGGGGTTAATACTTTCTTTAGCGTTTGGATAAAAAGCACATCAGCGCAAAAACTGTTCAAAATTCCCTCGACATGTAGCCCTCAATTCCTTATAGTGCGCGCGCTTTTATATATTAGTGAAGTGACAACCGCTTTCACTACTATCTCTTCTCATCGTTTTACCCCTGGATACCTGTTTTGATTACCACCGCAAATATCACAATGCAGTTTGGCTCTAAGCCATTATTTGAAAATATTTCCGCAAAATTCGGCAACGGCAACCGATACGGCCTAATTGGTGCAAACGGTTGTGGCAAGTCTACCTTTATGAAAATTCTAAGCGGTAAACTTACTCCATCGTCGGGCAACGTTTCTATGGCGCCAGGTACAAAGCTAGGTATCTTGAGTCAGGACCAGTTTGCGTTTGAAGAGTTTAGCGTAGTCGATACCGTTATCATGGGTGACCGTGAACTATGGGAAGTTAAACAAGAGCGCGACGCCATTTACAGCAAGGCTGAAATGAGCGAAGAAGATGGCATGCGCGTGGCGGACTTGGAAACCCAATTTGCCGAGATGGATGGTTACACTGCTGAAGCACGCGCTGGCGATATCTTAAACTCTGCAGGCATCGACGAAAGCTATCATTTTGGTCTTATGAAAGAAGTCGCGCCCGGTAAAAAAGTACGTGTGCTTTTGGCGCAGGCGTTATTTGCCGAGCCTGACATTCTGCTTCTAGACGAACCAACCAACAACTTGGATATCTACACCATCAGTTGGCTAGCTGAAGAGCTGAACAAACGTAAATCGACCATGCTTATTATTTCGCACGACAGACACTTTCTAAACTCTGTATGCACGCACATGGCCGATATCGACTATGGTGAGCTGCGCGTTTATCCGGGTAACTACGACGACTACATTCAAGCTGCCATGCTCGTTCAAGAACAGCTTCATGCAGAGAATGCTAAGAAGTCAGCGGAAATTGAAGAGCTACAGAGCTTCGTAGCGCGATTCTCTGCCAACGCATCGAAAGCGAAACAAGCCACCTCGCGTGCCCGCCGTCTTGAGAAAATTGAATTAGCTGAGGTAAAAGCGTCTAGCCGTCGTAAGCCTTATATTGTGTTTAACCAACATAAGAAACTTCACCGACTTGCTATTACTCTTGAAGAGCTAGGCCATAGCTACCCAGATCTTCCGCTATTCGACAATGCTAACTTGCTATTAGAAGCAGGTCAGCGCTTGGCGATCATTGGTGAGAACGGGGCCGGCAAAACCACGCTTTTGAAGTGTTTGGTTAATGACATTGAACCTACCGCAGGTAGCTATAAGTGGGCTGAAAACGCTGCGATTGGTTACATTCCGCAGGATAACGCTAAATACTTTGCCGAAGATATCACTATGTTTGAGTGGATGAGCCAATGGCGTAGCCCCAAACACGATGACCTGCAAATAAAAGGTATGTTAGGACGTTTGCTATTTACGTCTGACGACTTCAACAAACGCGTGCAGGTATGTTCTGGTGGTGAGAAAAACCGTTTGCTGTTTGGAAAGCTAATGCTTCAAGACATCAACGTATTGGTAATGGATGAACCCACTAACCACATGGACATGGAGTCGATTGAAGCCTTGAACAATGCGCTATACAAGTTTGATGGCACTGTTATTTTTGTTAGTCACGACCGTGAATTCGTTTCGTCACTGGCGACGCAAATCATCGAAATTAAAGACAAGAAACTGAATCACTTCGATGGAAACTACGAAGAGTTTTTGGCGCATAAAGAAAACGCGTAATTATATATCGATGCCTTCATCAATAGATGAAGTGAGCCACATAACAAAACGGGCACTTATTTAAGTGCCCGTTTTTTGTTTCAGTATATTAAAAGCTTACTGACCAGATAAATACTTGCCAACCGCTGTCGCTAAGCGGTCAAAGTAGTTAACAATCGTATTTTTAATTGGCGCTAACTCTTGTTCCGTTATTTCATCAAAGTTATCTGGCGGTGTGAAATCTTCAACACGCTCATTTTTTAGCGCATCATCTTGAAATTCGGTAAACACTGGCAGCGTTAAGATATCAACTGGCTTGTCTAAACGCTCAATACTAACGTTAAAGCTTGCCGAAGCAATATAGTGATCGGTACCCAAAAAACTACGCGTAAACAGTCCGAACCCTTTGCTTTGATGCTCTGAACATCCATAAGTACCGCACTCGGTAATAGCCACCGTCGGCGCTTCTTCAACAATAATCACAGTGGCAATGCCTTTGTCTAACAACGATTTTCTTAACGTGTTTTGTTTGTCATTGAACGTCCCGTTATTTCCTTCACCCATCACGAAATCAAGGGCGCCTGCATCGTCAACCAAAGAAGAGATATCCACCGCAGTGAAACGACTGTTTTGCTCAATGGCTTTTTTGAATGTGCTATACAGCGTGTTGTTCAATTGCCAGTCGTAGCTATATTCTTTCGTAAAATTGTTAAATTTAGTGGTACCGATATGCGTGTGAGTGGGAAACGTTTTAGCGCTAACCCATACGCCAACTTTTGGTTTTGGTGGAGCAACTGGCTTGCTAACTGGCTCTTTAGTCGATTCGCCTTTCGTGGTTCCATCATTTACGCTGTCGCCATCTTGCACCACATCTTCTTGCTCTGTGCTTTCAGTTGGCGTGGCTTCCTCGCTCTTAGGTTGAGAAGGAACGCTTTCGCCAGAATCCATACCTCGTTGCGTAACACACCCTGCAGCCAACATTAATACGGCTAACAGAACAGTAAACTTTGTCACAAACTTCATAACACTTCCTTATTTCAAAGCCATTTAAGTTAATACTAAATTTCTACCTAAAAGACCATTCTCATATTACTGAAAACGTGGGTCAGTGCATTGGCGGAATTAAGCAGTAAAAAGTCTGCGCGCTGACCTTCGGTAATGCTGCCTATGTCACTCGCTAGCCCCATAAATTGAGCCGGCGTGGCACTCGCCATTTTGCTCGCATCTTCTAACGTTACACCGCAATCATTGTGCGTATTCAAAACTGCACTATGCATATCTAAGCACGAGCCAGCCAGTGTTTTGCCGTCTGGCGTAGTAAGTTTATCGCCATGCCTAACGATCTCGGTATTAAAAAAGTGAAGACGCTCAATATCACTGCCCACATGCGCCATGGCATCGGTAACCAACATGGCGCGGTTGGCAGTTTTCACGTTTAATGCCAACTCAGCACTTTTGCGGTGTAAGTGGTGATGATCGATAATAAAACCACAATATACTCTATCATTAAGCAACGCGGCACCAACGGCCCCTGGCTCCCGGGAGGTTAATGCAGACATAGCGTTGTACAAATGCGTAAAGCCTGTAGCTCCCGCGTCGATAGCCGCCTGAACTTGCTCATAGCTGGCATTGGTGTGCCCAATTGCAACCACAACTCCTTCAGCAACCATTTCTTTTATGAAGCTAGTACTCACCGTTTCTGGTGCGACAGTAAGTAAGACTTTACCAATATCTTTGCGACATAAGGTTGCAAGCTCTGCGTCAGAAGGCGTTCTTATAAATTGTGCTTCGTGCACGCCCTTTTTTGCTTTACTCAAAAAGGGCCCCTCAAAGTGAATCCCTTTTATTAACGCTTTAATGCACTCTGGGCCGCCCGCCATTACTTCCGCAATGGCATCCGCCGCCTGAGCCATTGTTGAAGCATTATCGGTAATGATAGTTGGCAACATGGACGTTGTGCCGAAACGAAGATGAGCCAGCGCCATGGTTTCTACTATAGCGGCAGAAGGGCTATGGTTAAAAAGCACACCACCACCGCCGTTCACTTGCGTGTCGAAATAACCGGGAATGAGCTTTCCGTTGTAAATACTATTGAGCTCTGCTGAGGTCGCATCGCTAATACTGACTATCTTGCCGCTATCAGCAGTAATGGTTTGGTTTTCAAGCCAACCTTTTGGCGTTAAAACCTGCTCGACAGTAATTGATTCTATCATTCGCTTTTTACTCTTTTGGCAAAGCTGATAGCGCCATATTCAGCACTTTTTAGCGGCGCTGTTAAATTAGAGGAGATAGAAGACGAAAGTAAAGGCGTGTAAACATCAGCGAGACCGCCAACCAAACATAGCGGCAATGTAGAAGCCTGATTAATCAATGCTTCACCCAACTGATTGAGGTAATTTGCTCCCTTTCGAATAAGAGAGGTCGCGGCGGCACACTGGTCTCGATAAGCCTGTATAACCACTGGGGCAATATCACCAAAATCTGCAGCGTTGTAATTTGCCACCAAGGTCACTAATTGCTGAGGTGACGCTAAATTAAGGTGTTCACAAACTCGGTTCTTTAGTTCACTAACGGGCTCTACGCCGTCATAAGAAAGCAGTACATGCTTTATAGCTGATAAGCCCAACCACGCACCACTTGCATCATCGCCAACTTGCAGGCCGTAACCACCTTTGTCAGTGAACACACCCTTGTCGTAATGGGTTGCCGCTGAACCTGTACCGCAAATAATAAGGGCTCCAGACTGATTATCGTGCGCGCCCAAACAAGCGGCGTGTAAATCACTTATTACCACGGTATCGGCAAATGGGTTGTCTAACTCCAAAAAAGACTGCTTTGCTTGAGGAATATTCGCCCCTGCCAATCCGGCAGCTAGCAACACTTCTTCGCATGTAATCGGCAACGCAGCACTTTCTATTGCGTCTAACGTTGCATCTATTACCGACCCCATTGCTTGTTCGGGGTTGGTCATTATATTTGCAGGGCCTGCCGCCCCTTCACCTAATGTATTGCCATCAATATCTTGCAACAATGCACGGCACCGGGTGCCACCACCGTCAATACCCACTACATATTTGTAACTCACGGGTTACCTGCTTCTCTAAACTATTCAATACAACTTGTTGTATGAACTTTACCACACCGATTTCACAGAATAACTTGCTTTCTTGCCAGTAATGCAGCTTTTCACGTTACCTGAAGGCCCTTATACCATATATGACCCTCTCCGATTGCAAGACACCGTGTTGATTTATTAACGTGATTCATTGCTGCCATATATTCGGCTTTTTCGTGAAGTCAATTGACTTCTAGCCTTGATGGTTGTTCGCATCTTGTTGTCTCATCAATCCGGCGGCCTCGAAGGCCCTTGGTATAAACTGATTTGAACAAGATGGTTATGAACCGTTAATCATCAGTACGTTGTCTTTTTGCAATATGTTGATAGGCTTCCTGTTTTAGTTTATTTACTTATCTTTGGTTTGGGTTTCATCGGCTAAGCCGCTGCTTTATTTATCAGTCCTGGCTGGTAGTCCTGTTGATAGTGCAGCATAGCCCAGGCCATTCTTACCATTTTATTAGCCAGTGCGACGCACGCTTTGTTAAAGCTCATGCGTGCTAAACAAGCCCGACACCACTCGCTCACCTTATCGGTTTTATCACCAATATGGCGCAAGGCGGCCCTGGCGCCGTTAATTATCTGGGTCCGTAAATACGTGTTCCCTCGCTTGCTAATACCCAACAATCTCGGGTTATCTCCCGTTGTATGTTGTTTGGGCACTACACCTAACCAAGCGGCTAAATGTCGGCCGCTATTAAAAGCCTGACCTTGTCCAATGCCTGCATATAAGGCGGTAGCAATCAAAGGCCCAATTCCTGTCATGCTCATTAAACGCTCGCATACAGGCTGGCTTTGTGAGAACGCTTTCAACTCCTTATCCATTTCTTTTATGTGCTCTCGCAGTTCCCGCAAATCATTGAGTAAGCCTTGAAACTGTCGCCGAGCTAACATACTCAATCCATTGTCAGCTTCTTCCAGGGTTAAAGGCAGCTCTTTCACCAAAGTCGCTACACCCCGTGCATACACAATACCGTATTCGCTCAACAAGCCTCTTATCTGATTACTCAACGCCGTTTGCTGCGCTATCATACGCTCTCTAATCCGATGCATAAGCTGGATGTCTTGTTGGTCCTGAGACTTAAACGGCACAAATCGCATCCCTTCGCGTTGTGATGCCTCGGCTATCGCCTCTGCATCATTGTAATCGTGTTTATTGCCTTTTCGGTATGCTACAACGTATTGCGGTGCTATTGCTTTGACTTCATGCCCGGCTTTCGTCAATTCCCTACACCAGTAATGGCAACTTCCACAGGCTTCCATCACTACAATGCATGGCTCCAGTTGACTAAAATAGGACAACATCTGGTGACGCCTTAATTTCTTCTTTCTGAGCACTCTGCCTGACTGATTCATAAAAACTAAATGAAAAACAGACTTGGCGATATCGAGACCTATTGTTACCTTACTCATGTGACCTTCTCCTTCTTGATAGTGATTTGAACAACCCTATCTTGGCTCATTTGAAGCCTTTATGGGAGGAGAGGGTCCATACCATTAATCCGCATAGATAATTGCCCACTCAGAAGCCGCTGCAAAAACGTACAGGTTAGCTCAATAGGCACAAGCGAATATGATCGAAGAACACAGCAGAGCAGTATCTTGATTAAAAAGGAAATTTACCTATGAACTTAAAAACCGTTATTGGCGCAATAGCTCTAGCTTGTGTAGGTGTTAGTTCTACTCCTGCTTTTGCACAACAAGCTGGCGCTCAACAGCCTCAGGGTTGGATGTGGGGGTTTGGCGTCGCAGCATCGCAAGATGTATATACCGACTTTGATAATCGCGTTGTTCCTATTCCTATTATCGGCTACACCGGTGAAAAGTTACGCGTTTACGGACCATTTATTGGCTATGAACTTTTTCGCGAAAGTGGCTTTACTCTTGACGCTCAGCTTGTCCCGATATTTGCAGGTTATGAAGAAGATGACAGTGCCGTATTTACAGGTATGGACGACAGAGATTTTAGCTACGCGGCCGGAGTTGGGCTTAACTACAACACGGGTAGCTGGGTTTATTCGTTGTCAACCAATGCCGATATTCTTGGTAAGTTTGATGGCTACCAAGCGTCCGCCCGTATCGGGAAAAGGTTTAGAATAAATAACGTCATGATCGAGCCGTCTATAGGCGTAAACTACCAAGACAGCAATTACGTCGACTATTACTACGGCGTGCGCCCTGAAGAAGCCACAGCATTTCGAAGTGCATATAACGGCGATAGTGCGCTCAATACGGAAGTACGCGTTGCCATCTCAACCCGACAGTTTCTGGGCGGCATGACCCGTTTAGAAGTTGGCGCCACCTTCTTTGACGATAGCATCAGCGATAGCCCGCTGACAGACGATGATACCGCGCTTAACGCCATGCTGGTTTATACACGCTTTTTCTAGACTATTGCTAATAGCCTACTCTACAACTGGGGGGATAGATTAAATACAAGGTGTTAGCATCAAAGAAGCCCTCTTGTAAGAGGGCTTTTTAATATTGAGTTAATGCGTTTCGCTACGCGGGCTTTTTAAACGCTAGCGTTTCCCACAGTGGTACCGTAGACAAACTATGTTTGTAACTACCAGACGTCTCTTTGGTACTGTAAGACAAATAAATCAGCGTTTTTGAGTCGGCATCGTAAATTCTTCGAAGCTTCATGTTTTTGAAAAACACGCTCTTAGATTTTTTAAAAATTACTTCACCTGAATCTGACTTATCAATGGCGTTTAACATCTCAGCCGTAATAGGGCCGGTTTGTCTGCACGCGATTGAACTGTCTGATGGATCCGACAAATCAAGGTTCGCTTCAATACTTGAAATATGGCAGGTTACACCTGTCACTATGGGGTCTTGAAGCGCATCAATTTTAATGTCTTTTGTGGTAAAAAGACCAAGAGACACATCGCCCACTTCGCTGTCGCTACAGCCTGCCAACGTAAACACCGACGCGGCGAGTAAACCCAACACAGTGCTTTTCGCAAAAGAGCCGCTCTTAAATCTGCCTTTCATAGAAGTATGATTCATAGAAGTACGAGCCTCGTATGAACTTAACCAACGTCCATTTGTTTTCATATCATTCCCACCTCTACTCTATTGATGATCTTTATTTGTTTACTCGAAATACCGAGCCTGTGATCATTTTAGCCTAACAGGTTTAACTGTGTCTTATCCATAAGGTCGTGCTGCTTAATAAGTTGCTTTGCCTTTTCAATGTCTGGCGCAAAATAACGGTCTTTGTCGTAAAACGGCACTTGGTCTCTTAGTAGCTGCATCAACACTTGGAGCTTTTCGCTGGTTTTAAACGGCTTCCTGAAATCTAACCCTTGGCAGGCCGCTAACCACTCAATGGCCAATATACCTGCCACGTTATCGAAAATATCTCGTAAACGCCTCGCGGCGAAGGTAGCCATAGACACGTGGTCTTCTTGGTTCGCAGACGTAGGCAACGAATCGATAGATGCGGGGTGCGCCAGGGTTTTGTTTTCACTAGCAAGCGCCGCACAGGTAACCTGCGCAATCATGAAGCCCGAGTTTACCCCACCATTTTCAACTAGAAACGGTGGCAAACCACTTAAATGCGTATCAATCATTAACGACATTCTGCGCTCCGACAGTGCGCCAATTTCAGATAGTGCAATAGCCAGCATATCTGCCGCCATCGCCACGGTTTCCGCATGAAAGTTTCCGCCAGATAGAATATCGCCAGTTGACGTATCATCGTCATCATTATTTTCAACAAAAACCAACGGGTTGTCGCTTACCCCATTAGCTTCCACCACCAAAATCTCTTGGGCATAGCGCATTTGCTGTAAACACGCTCCCATCACCTGTGGCTGGCAACGCAGAGAGTACGGGTCTTGTACTTTTTCACATCGTTGATGTGAATGACCAATCTCTGAGGTGTCTAGCAATGTTCTAAACGCAGTGGCCACATCGCTCTGGCTTTTGTGGCCACGCACTTCGTGGATCCGCGCGTCGAACGGCACGCGGGAACCTAACGCGGCCTCAACAGTAAGCGCACCAATACCAATAGCACTATGAAGCGCATTTTCAGTATAAAACAACCCCTGAAGTGCAAACGCTGTCGAGGCTTGCGTGCCGTTTAACAGTGCTAAGCCTTCTTTGGGTGCCAGCGCAATTGGCTGCATACCCGCAATTTCAAGGGCTTGGGCTGCACTAATTCTCTCTCCTTTATAAAACGCTTCCCCTTCCCCTAACAGCACCACACTCATGTGTGCTAAAGGCGCTAAGTCGCCGCTGGCGCCTACCGAGCCTTTTTCAGGAATGGCGGGATAAACCTGTGCATTAAACAAGGTAATGAGCGCTTCTATTACGCTGAGGCGAATGCCAGAGTAGCCACGGGCCAAGGAGTTAATTTTTAACAGCATGAGCAGGCGCACAGTATCTTCTTGCATAAAGTCGCCCGTACCGGCCGCGTGCGATAACACAATACTGCGCTGTAATAGCTCTAACTCATCAACATTAATACGGGTATTAGCCAACAAACCAAAGCCAGTATTGATACCATAGACCGTACGGTTCTCTTTAATAACGTTAAGCACCACACGCTCAGCGGCATTTATAGCGGGTATAGCACTTTCATCTAACGATAAATGAACGTGGCTTCGATGTACTTCCCGTAACTGATCTAACGTCAATGTACCTGGCACAAGATTAAGTTGCTTAACACCACCGTTTTCAGTAAAAAAAGACGAATGCGACATGACTATTTCTCCCCGCCAAAGCTTTTGTTCGAGCTTGAATGAGTGCCTGTTCTATCGGGGATTTGGTTATTAGCCACGCTATTGACCATGGGAAGATCCAAGCTGTGCTTGGCAGCACAGTCTTTTGCAATGTCGTAGCCTGCATCTGCATGACGCATTACGCCCGTGGCAGGGTCGTTATGAAGAACCCGAGCAATACGCTCAGCCGCTTCGTCCGTACCGTCACAAACAATCACTACACCCGAGTGTTGGCTAAAACCCATTCCTACACCGCCACCATGATGAAGGCTTACCCAGGTTGCACCACCCGCTGTATTTAATAGGGCGTTCAGCAGCGGCCAGTCCGAAACGGCATCTGAACCATCGAGCATGGCCTCTGTTTCTCTATTGGGTGAAGCTACCGAACCAGAGTCGAGATGATCCCGCCCAATCACAACTGGCGCGCTTAGCTCGCCACTGCGAACCATTTCATTAAAGGCAAGCCCCAGCTTTTGTCTTTCACCCAGCCCCACCCAGCAAATACGCGCGGGCAGGCCTTGGAATTGAATGCGTTCTTTGGCCATATCTAGCCAGTTATGTAGATGGGGGTTGTCGGGTATAAGCTCTTTAACTTTAGCGTCCGTTTTATAGATATCTTCCGGATCGCCTGACAGCGCAGCCCATCTGAAAGGCCCTATGCCCTGACAAAAAAGCGGTCGTATATAGGCAGGAACGAAACCTGGGAAATCGAACGCATGCTCAATACCCTCTTCTAGCGCCATTTGTCTAATGTTGTTGCCATAATCAAGAGTAGCAGCGCCAGCTTGTTGGAAACCAAGCATTGCTTTAACTTGCAGCGCCATCGACTGTTTAGCACTTTTCACAACACCCGCTTCGTCTTTTTTACGCTGCGCCTCTGCTTGATCTAGCGTCCACCCCACTGGTAGATAGCCATTCAACGGATCGTGCGCACTGGTTTGGTCGGTCACAACGTCGGGAATAATCCCTTTCGCTAGCATATCGGGAAAGACTTCAGCAGCATTGCCTAATAGGCCAATTGATACAGGCTTCCCAGCTTTTTTGGCTTCCTCAAGTAGTTGCATGGCTTCTTCTAACGATTGCGCTTTTTTGTCCAAATAGCCCGTGCGAATTCTGAAATCTATGCGAGTTTCATCTACCTCCACAGCTACCATTGAAAAGCCAGCCATGGTTGCAGCTAAAGGCTGTGCTCCGCCCATACCGCCCAAGCCACCAGTCAAAATCCAGCGTCCTTCAGCGCTTCCTTCAAAATGCGTTTTGGCCACACTAACAAACGTTTCATAAGTACCCTGGACAATGCCTTGCGAGCCTATGTATATCCATGACCCTGCGGTCATTTGCCCGTACATCATCAAACCTTCTTTATCCAGAGCGTTAAAGTGCTCCCAGTTTGCCCAATGCGGTACAAGGTTAGAGTTAGCAATTAACACACGAGGTGCATTTTCGTGAGTGGGAAATACCCCAACAGGTTTGCCTGATTGAACCAGCAACGTCTCATCAGTATTTAAACGCTTGAGTACTTCGACAATTTTGTCGTAAGACGCCCAGTCACGGGCCGCACGCCCAATACCGCCGTAAACCACCAGATTTTGCGGATGCTCCGCAACGTCTGGATCCAGGTTATTCATTAACATGCGAAGCGGCGCTTCCGTTTGCCAGCTCTTCGCATTTAGCGTACTGCCTCTTGGGGCACGTATTTTTCTTGTAGGGTCGAGGCGTTTCATAAACTTCTCCTAGGCATATTCTTACGTTTGCCGATTTGTTTTTTATTAGGAAGTGTCATCTTTTTAGAAAGTAGTGAGTTGCTAGCGCCTTTGGCGCGATGACACTTAGAACTCCAAGTGTCCTCCCAAGCGGTATCGACTGCCTGGGTGATACAGCACCGCGTGGCTAACCACTGCGCTTGAACTCGCTTTTGGACTATTATTTAAGGATGTATCTGACGTAGCCTTCAAACCGTTCTTTAACTCGGCATTCGCCGTTGAGGGCTCGCCAATATTGCTCTCATCACTCGTTATTGCGCTGGGCACTCGAGAGAAGGTTCGTCGAGTAATCTTCAGGCACGGCTCTTTAGGCTTAATCAATAGTGCTTGTGCAATATCTTTTTCAACAATCACAGCTTCTACGCTATGGTCGGCTTGTGAAAGGGGCGCGACCTGATTCAAATAAAAGTTTGCAGTTTGAGCTTTAAAATCTTTATCTAAATAGTCGTTAATCCACGCTGGGTTAACCCACCTATCTTCATACTGCACGGGTAGATTGTTCTCGCAGTGTACGATAATGCTATGAAATACTGGCTCTCCCACATCGATACCCAGTCGTTGAGCAATAGCATCACTGGCTGGCGAGGTTTCCAACACTAATATCTCGTTAGTGTACCTATGCCCCCGCTGCTCTATTTCATCGCGAATGCTTTTGATCTCAAGCATTGAGCTCATAGGGCGACTATCTGACACAAACGTGCCTATCCCCTGGCTGCGCATTAAAATGCCCTCGTCCACCATTTCACTTAGCGCTCTTCGCGCAGTCATTCGGCTTACACCGTGCTGCTGGGCAAGTTGGTTTTCTGAAGGCACTTGGCTACCCGGCTTCATCTCACCACTTTCGATGGCATCCAAAATTGCTGTCTTAATTACTCTGTACCGAGGTTGCATATCGTGGCCATTCACAATTAAATTGTTAATAATATGCTAACAGCATACTTGTATATACAAGTATGCACAAGTACACTGAACTCAAAATTTACACTGCGTTTCAGTAAAGATTCTGGTCAAAGCCAGACAAAGAACAAGACAACCAGTTAGACGAAAAAACCAGACAAGAGGTGGCTTAGAGTGGAGCACGATATGGGTTATCAGTACGACACGCTTATTTACAATGTTCGCATTGCGTCTATGCAAGACAACAAGTTGCCCTATGGCGAATTACCGCCACACGCCATTGCCATAAAAGACGGCAAAATTGCTGCGTTACTTCCTTGCGATGACTCATTAGACAACGTGTTTGAGCAGGCCAAAAGCGTAATAGATGCCACTACCCTAATTCCCCAAAATGAAGGTTCAACGCCCAAACACCCGTGGCTATTGCCTGGCTTCATCGATTGTCATACGCATCTGGTGTATGGCGGCAATCGCGCCGAAGAATTCGAAATGCGATTGCAAGGCGCAAGTTATGTAGACATTGCGCAGCGCGGCGGTGGTATTAAAGGGACGGTTGAAAAAACTCGACGCTCTGACGAAAACACCCTGCTTCACACTGCGATAAAACGCGCAAAGCGACTGTGCGAAGAAGGTGTTACCACCATTGAAGTCAAATCAGGTTACGGGCTGGATTTAGACACTGAAGTGCGCATGTTACGCGTGGCTAAATCCCTTGAGCAGCATCTTCCTGTGAGTATTAAAACTACCTATTTAGGCGCTCACGCCCTGCCCAATGAATTTGCTGACGACTCAGAAGGATATATCGATTTCATTTGCAACAAGGCACTTCCTCATATTGCTTCGCAAAACTTGGCTGACGCCGTTGATGTATTTTGTGAAACTATCGGTTTTTCAACTTCTCAAACAGAACGTGTTTTTAGCTGCGCACAGCAGCACGATTTACCCATTAAAGCTCATGTAGAGCAGCTTAGCGACAGTAAAGGTGCTGTTTTAGCGGCTAAATACGGCGCACTTTCGGTAGACCACATCGAATATTTAGCTGACAGCGATATTCCCTTACTTGCCCAAAGTGGCACCGTTGCCGTACTTTTACCAGGCGCTTTTTATTACCTAAGTGAAGTTCAAAAGCCGCCGGTAGACGCTCTAAGGGCGCACAATGTGCCCATGGCCTTAGCCACTGACTTTAATCCAGGTAGTTCGCCGTTAGCCTCAATCCTTACCGCGATAAATATGGGGTGTGTGCTGTTTCAACTTACGCCAGAAGAAGCGCTACGCGGTGCTACTGCTCACGCGGCTAGCGCACTCGGGCTGCACGACCGAGGTGTTATTGAAGCAGGCAAGCTTGCTGACTTAACGCTGTGGGATATCGAAACGCCGGCAGAGCTCGCCTATTGTATTAATGGGCACCGCCCCGTTGCGGTGTTTAAGGAAGGTAAACATGTTTAAGTGGCAAGGCAGAATAGACAGTGAAGACGGCATTGAGGGCCTACGTTGGCATCAAAAAGTTAACGAACTTGAAGTGGGCGAAGATAATTCATTAGCCAACGCCGTTACCCTTGTTGGTTTTGAAAGTGATTTAGGTGTGGCATTTAACAAAGGCCGCGTAGGTGCAGCGGCTGGTCCAAACGCTATTCGCCAGGCACTGGCAAACTTACCCTGGCACTGGCCAAGCGCAGCATTGGCTGATTTAGGGAATGTTACCGCTAAAGAGAACTTAGCCCAGGCACAAACCCAATATGCCGACGCCATTTGTTATGCGCTCAAGCAAAATGATGGATTGGTCATTGGGCTGGGAGGGGGACATGAAATTGCATGGGGTAGCTATCAAGGGGTTTTCAATGCTAAGCCCGAAAGCGCCCGCATTGGAATTATTAATTTCGACGCCCATTTTGATTTAAGAAAGCCTTCACCAAACACCAGTTCAGGTACGCCGTTCAGGCAAGTGTATGATCACTGCCAGCTACACGACACACCGTTTCATTACGCTTGTTTGGGCGTATCGAAAGCAGCCAATACACCAGCGCTGTTTAACTTTGCCAATACGTCCAACACGCGCTATTTAACCGATGTGGCGTTAAATGATGAATCACTGTGTATGCAGCGAATAGATGAGCTACTATCTCCGATGCTAAAAGACATCGATGAGCTTTACGTCACTGTATGTTTAGATGCATTTCCAGCAGCACAAGCACCTGGCGTTAGCGCGCCCAGTGCATTGGGAATATCCCCCACACTTGTTATCAACACGCTACACTTTTTAGCACAGCACCAAAGTACTTATGGGTATCAATGGAGACTGTGTGACGTTGCGGAAATGAACCCCAATTATGATATTGATAGCCGCACAGCAAAGCTGGCTGCACGGCTAATTTTTGAAGCAGTAGATGCAATAAACTCGCACATTTAACGAGTTAACGCTTTAACGTTTGACGCTTTTATGTTTACTGGCCGCCTGCCCTTTCACATGCAGCGGCGGTAAACAAGACATCAGTGGAACTATTTAATGCTGTTTCAGCAGAGTCTTGCAGTACGCCAACAATAAAGCCCACCGCAACCACCTGCATAGCCACTTCATTGGGTATATTGAACAGGCTACAGGCAAGCGGAATAAGCAGTAGCGAACCACCTGCAACACCTGAACTTCCACATGCTGATACCGCAGCGATAACGCTTAACAATACAGCAGTAGGGAAATCTACAGAAATTCCCAAGGTATTAACCGCAGCTAGCGTCAACACGGTTATTGTGATTGCAGCCCCAGCCATATTAATCGTGGCGCCTAACGGAATAGATACCGAATAGGTGTCTTCATCAAGCTTTAAGCGTTTACACAGCGCCATGTTTACCGGAATATTCGCCGCCGAACTACGGGTGAAAAACGCCGTAATACCGCTTTCTTTCAGGCATTTGAACACCAAAGGATAGGGATTCTTTTTGGTTGCCAGAAATACTAACAAGGGGTTGGTCACAAGTGCGATAAATAGCATCGCGCCAATCAATACCGTTAGTAAATGAGAGTAGCCAAGCAATGCTTCAAAGCCCGTTGTAGCAATGGTATTAGCTACCAAGCCGAAAATACCGAAGGGCGCGAGTTTAATAACAAAACCCACCACAGTTGTTACGCTATCTGCCATATTTTGAAGTAGCGCTTTCGTTGCCTCGCTAGCATGACGAAGACCTAAACCTAGACCTACAGCCCACGTGAGAATACCAATGTAATTTCCATTTACTAATGCATTTACCGGATTATCTACCATGTTATAAAGCAAAGTAGTAAGGACTTCCGATACACCTTTCGGCGCAGCTTGGCTAACTTCTGAAGTCACTAAGCTTAAGCTTGTAGGAAAAGCAAAGCTTGCCAACACGGCGGTGAGCGCGGCCAGTAGTGTGCCCAACAAATAAAGCACAAGCACGGGTTTGATAAAGGTTTGCTCGTTTTGCTTATGGTTGGCAATGGATGCCATGACCAAAACAAAAACCAATAAAGGAGCTATTGCTTTTAAGGCTTTTACAAATAAGTTACCCAATAGCCCTGCTGATTGAGCAGCTGAAGGTGAAAAACTCGCTATCGCAATACCGCATACGATACCAATGATAATTTGCAGTACCAAACTGCCATTCATGTAGCGCTGAAACAAGCTGGGGCGTGCCGTTGAATCCATAAATGTTGGTCCATTATTATTTTGACGACGCACCATAAAGGATAACGTTACACAAATGAACCTGTTTGGTCTTAGTTACTCGCAAATAACCGTATGCTTGCCGTTTATAAGGGTTTACATGCCTTCAAGTATCTTTTGCGTATAAGACGTCCACTGGTAAAGAGGAAGTTCTCCATCAATATAATAGTCTGGCTGAATGCCTACCCCATCAATGGCCATATGCGGAATGCGTAAACTTTTAGTCAGGCTGTAATACAAAGTAAAAGTACCGCTCGGCGAATCAGTTTGATACATGTTAGAAATATCGAGTACACCTGCGGTAGTTTGCCCAAACAACTTTACTTTTTTGCTTTGTTTAGCCGCCAGTAAGAACTGCTCAGCGGTGCTGCCATTACTTGAATCAACAAGTACGCCAATACTCTTCGGCAAGGGTTCAATTTTATCGAATGTCTCTACCGTTACGTCTTCATCAATATTGATGTAGCTGCCGATGTGTTGATTAAGAATGTCGTACCCGTCTTTTGCCCATTGCTTTTCTTCTTCACTAAAATGAGGGTTTTGCAAAAAGCCAAGCATTCTAGAGTTGTTAAGCTCAGTAGATAAATATTCCATGCCTACAGTGCGAATAGGGTTGGTGTATAAAATAGGGAGTAAAGACGCATAGCTTACGTCACTACCACCACCGTTTCCTCGGATGTCGATAATGAGGTGTTCAGTTTTTAAAATTGTGTCTAGGTGCTCAGCGATAACCGCATCGATGTCTTTTTTGAAGGCGTGATCGAAAGCCGGTATGCGAACTAATACCGTGTTCTCTGAAATTTTTTCGAATAGCGGAGCTTTTGTACTAAGCAGGCGCACATAGCGTGTTATTTCAGGGGATGATTCTTGTCGCGGTTCCTCACGTGACATAACGATAAAGCTATTGCCCAACACCACTTCATTGTTACCCAAGAGTGTAATGGTATCGATTTGTCGGGCGGAGTGATCGCCCATAAAAAACGTCACTTCTGCGGTATTGTTGTCAGCAGGGTCGTTAACGATGAACTTTACTTGTCCCGCCTTCCATGAAGGGTTGGTACTTTTAACGATATAAGCTTTATGGACATTGCCCTCTTTTTTTAAGGCAACCGTATAGCTTGAGAATTGCCAAATCCCCTCAAGAGTTTCGTCACGTTGGCTTTTCAAATGTTGTTTAAATGCCGATAAGTCGAAA
This sequence comes from Alteromonas sp. MmMcT2-5, assembly GCF_022348315.1. Taxonomy (NCBI): domain Bacteria; kingdom Pseudomonadati; phylum Pseudomonadota; class Gammaproteobacteria; order Alteromonadales; family Alteromonadaceae; genus Alteromonas; species Alteromonas sp. MmMcT2-5. The sequence continues at coordinate 28,744 of NZ_JAKRFB010000006.1, forward strand.
TCATGCACTACCGATTCGCGTACCGCTTTCTCTGAGCCATTCGTATTTAGCGCAAGACCAATGTGCCCCTTGCGAAAAAATGTAAGCCAGTCGCTAAGCACTGTGTGGCATTGCGCTTCGCTTTTGGCGCTTTGTACTCGCGCCAAAATCGCACTATTGTGGGCGGAATAAAGGTCCAGCCCTTTATTCTCTACGGTATATTGAAAACCGGCATCGTTGTTTTCAAACGTGCTTTTTAGCCATGCAAACTCACTTTCACACTGAAAGGTACTACCAAACGAACAGAAAGAGGCAAAAAGAGGGAATATCGCAAATCGTTTCACTAAATATGATGTCCATATCTACTTTTAATACCGATAAAGTATCATAAAACCATGATCTTGCGAGCATTTACCAAGCACATACTTGTAAGCAAACGTTTTAACTACTAATTCCTAAAGCGGTGAGTTCACCCCACCGCATAAGGTTTTTCTAGTGCGCTTAAGCCTACACCGTTGCGTTTAATCACTTTAAGCTGGGTAGGAATACGCTCTTTCATGGCTTCAATATGGCTTATCACACCAATCATTTTTCCGCTGGCATTTAGGTTGTCTAGTGCATCAAGGGCCACATCCAAAGTTTCAGCATCAAGGGTGCCAAAGCCTTCATCCAAAAACAGTGAATCGATACTGGTCTTGTGACTGACCAAGTCAGATAAAGCTAAAGCCAGCGCTAGGCTCACTAAGAAACTTTCTCCACCAGACAGGGTTTTGGTATCTCGCACTACGTCACCTTGCCAGGTGTCTAATACACTTAAACCCAACCCTTCGTTTTCTTTTCGAATTAACTGATAGCGACCGTGTAATTTATCAAGCTGCTGATTTGCAAGCTGCACTAAGTTGTCCAGAGTAAGCCCTTGTGCAAAACGTCTGAATTTGTCGCCGCTGGCCGAGCCAATTAACGAGTGTAGGTAAGTAATATCGTCGTAATAGGCCTCAAACGCAGCCATCTCATCCACAAGCTGTTGCTGCCTTTCGCGGGCTTGATTGTTAGCGCTTAGCTGCTGTTCAATTTGCCCTAAAGACGATAACAGGGTGTCACGCTGCTGAGCTTGCTGAGTAATTTTCGAATCGAGCCACTGTGCACCGTGCTCTTCTAACTCGCTCTGCCACTGTGCTGCGTTAGCATGGGCTTTTAGCGATTGTTCGGTAGCTATCGCGTTTTCTAGCTTTAAGTCCGCTTGTTGTTTTTGCTGAGTTAATCGCTTTTGCAGTTCAAGCAAGGTGTTGCGGGTATCTTCGTCTAAAAGGGCATTGCTAAACGCGTGCTCATCGGCAAATGGGCTGCTCGCCAACTGACGGCTAAAGTGCTCTGTTGCCTCTGAAAGTGCCTGCTCTTTTTCGCGCATTTGCTCATTAAGCTGGGCAATTTCTGCTTCTAAACGAGACAAAATAGTGTCCGTTTGTTGCAGGCGAGATTTGCATTCATTTACATTTCGCTCAGCGTGTTCTTGGGCAGCGCTTGCCTTATTTCTGGTTTCAGCAATATTGCCTTCAGGGAATACGGTTGAGCGCGAGTCTCGCAGCGCCTTTAGGCTATTATCTAGCTGCACAAGCTCTTCGCATACGCCCTTAAGCTGATTCTCGGCGCTCTCGATATCACGATTAACCACAAGCAAGGTGCTACTTACCCCTTGCAACTCATCTTTAAGTTTGGCGTGTAGCTGATGATTGTGTTTATAAGCTTTTAGCGCTTCGGCTTTTTCATTTAACCACGTGGCAATTCCATCAATAGCCAAGTTGTGAATATCAGCACCGTGCGCCGTCATAGTTTCGCTGAGCGCTAAAATACCATCGTTAACCCTTTTTGTTTTACTCTCTAACTCTGTATTACGTTCGTTAAATTGCTTTTCCAAGGTTTCGCGCTGCTGCAGAGAAACTGCAAGTTCTGACTGCTTGCCTTGTAATGCCTGTTGCGCTTCATTTTTAGCCTGCAGTGCAGCATTTAGAGCTTGCTCGCACTCTTCTAAACGGGTTAATTGAGCACTAATATCATCGAGACGAGTTTTAAACTGCTGGGTAAATTGAGAGACGCTTTGCGATGTATTAATGTCGACCTTTTCAAAGCTCGGTATATCAGCGCTAAGTACGCTTGAAATCTGCTGCCACTTTTCTAGCAGCGTATCTCGTTGCCCGCTTGCCTGTTCTAGCTGCTTATTAACCTGAGCAAGAGTGAATTCAGTTTGTGTAACACTTTCTTTTGCCCGCGCCCCTTGCTGCTCAATATCATCTAACTGCTGCTTTAAGCTATCTCGCTTTTGGATAGTTTCAGGTACATCAATAACCACGGTAGACGTGGTGTGCTCGTTTGCCCCACAGACAGGGCATGGCTCGCCACTTTTTAACTGTGCGCGAAGGTGCGCCACTTCAGCATCCAAGGCGATAAGCGCCTCTATGTCTTTTAAATTACTACGAGTTTGCTTGTAAGCATCAACCAAGGCTTGGCGGTCAGATTGCTGCTGAGCTAGTTTCTTCGCTAAGTCTTCCTTTTGCGCACCCAGCGATACTTTCTCTTGTTCTAGTGCCAAATATTGCTGTTGAATATGCCCTATCTGTAATACGTTATCCCAATGATGAAGCTTGGTATCACGCTCTTGCTGAAGACTTGCTTTACTGGTTGCATTAGCACTATTAGTATCACTTGGTTTGTCAGATAGCGCGGCCTGAAGTGCCTTTTCACACTTGGCTACTTGCGCGTTTTTGTCATCGAGGGTCTGCGTTAACGCGCTTAACGACTCATTTGTTTTTGCGATAGCGTCATCTAGGGATGAAAGCGCCTGACGATGATTATTTACGCTTTGTGTCAGTGTTTCTAACTGCTTTTTATCATGTTCAATATGGCGCGCCGTTTCACTCCAACCACTTATAAATTCCGCTATGCCGCTAAGTGAGTGATGTTCACGTAAGTAGGTTTCCAGTTCACCAAGCTTGGTCTTGTTATCTGCCGAAGCGTTTTCGATTTCTGTGCGCTTTAGCGTTAACGCGTTTATTGACTGCCTTAAACGTGCTGCGTTTTCGTTAGCTTTTTGCTGTTCAGTAGTGAGCTGCGCTATTTGGTTATCTAGCGGAACTACCTGCTCATTTATGCGCTTTTCAAGCTCACGGCTTTGTTGCTTTGTAAGAACTAACGCTTGTTCGGCATGGGTGACTTCTGAACTACGTTGTGCCTTTTGCGTCTTTAAATCGGGAAGCTGAGCCGCCTTCTCATCGAGCCTTTCTTTATAACGGGTTACGTCTTGCTGAAGCCCATTTCTTTGCAAGAATGGCAGGCGAAGCTTTTCAGCTGGCTCACTTTGGGTTAAAAGATCAAGTTCTTGTCTCGCCTCATTGATGGCGTTATTCGCGGTCTGCTGCGCTTCACTGGCTTCTTTTATGGTTAGCTCATTGGCGTTAAACGCTTGTTGCCACTGCTGTTGCTTTTGTAACTGAACAAGTGTTTGGTTAGACGTCGCGACTTGGCTCTTGGTTTGTGCTTGCTCTTCTTCAAGCTGGGTGATTTGTTCGTCGCTAAGTAAGGTTACGCCTTCTAGCTTTATCGCAAACTCTTTTTTCTTTTGTTTAGCGTCACTAAATTGCTGATGTACTGCCTGTGATATCTGTCCGTAAATTTCGGTGCCAGTTAACTCTTCAAGCAGTTCGGCTCGGTCGGCCTCGTTAGCATTTAAAAACGCAGCAAAATCCCCTTGCGACAACATCATAGACTTGGTGAAACGGGCAAAATTAAGGCCAGCCAGCTTTTCAATCTCTTCGCTTTTCGGCCTAACTTGGGTAGCCAGTACCTTGCCGCTTTCAACTTCGGCCAGCTCAACATCAGCACTTTGCAGGTTACCGTCAACTTTCCCTCTGGCCCGACGCATACTCCAAAACGCACGATATGCTTTCCCCTTAATATCAAACTCAACCTCCGCCAAACACTCCGCCGTGCCGCGGGTCATGATGTCATTGTTAGACGTTGAAATTGGCCCCAAGCGAGGGGTTTGGTGATAAAGCGCTAAACAAATGGCATCAAGTAGCGTGGTTTTACCTGCCCCTGTTGGGCCAGTTATGGCAAATAGGCCATTGTCGATAAACGGCGATTGGGTGAAATCTATCTTCCACTCCCCTTTTAAGGCGTTTAGATTTTTAAGGCGTAAGGTCAGTATTCTCATTGTATTACTCGCCTTTATTTTCTGTTGTGTTTGCCAATGGTGCCTTTACTGATACTTCAGCATCTTCATCATTGGTATGCACCCGCTCTAGCGCTTCATTAAACAGCGGCCTTATCCGGTTTATGCGTGAAGCGCTTTTTTCTGAACCGGCTTGTTTCATTGCTCGAGGGCTTTGGTCGTCATCTAGCAGGGTTTCTCGTACCGACTCAGTTGGTGCCGACTCATTTGGTGCCGACTCACTTGTTGGATTATCTTTTATGCTCTCCAATGCCAAACGCGCTTCAAATACATCGTTTACCGATAGTTCACTAAGCTGAACGTTTTGCTTTTCCGTTAAGCTATTTACTGTGCGCTTACGCTTGCGTTTCAACTGTAAAATCTCAGCGTTTTTCCCTTCTAACAAGCCCTGAATACGCTGCTGTAGATCAGTCAGATAGTCTTCTGTTTCAACTTCAATGCATAACCACACAGGGTCTTTAGAGCTAATGGCGTTATCCGTTGCGCTAATGGCTTTATTAAACTCGCTAAGGGGTTTATTAACCTCGCTAAGGGGGTTATTAACCTCGCTAAGGGCTTTATCCACTTCGCTAACGGCATCATCTGTTTGAGAAGCTAACGTGATGGCATCGCTCTTATTAATGGCCGCCTCAATCGCTTTTAAGTCGCCTTTTATTACTTCCATGGCCTGAAAGCGCGGTACCGGAAGCGTTGAGATAGTAGGCGTTGTGCTTTCAGATTCAAACGTTATCAACACTACTTGCTTTTGTGTGTTTAGTTCATCAAAACTTAGCGGTATGGGTGAGCCTGAATAGCGAATGTGTTCTGTCTTAGCGACTTTCTGTGGCCTGTGAATATGCCCAAGTGCAATGTAATCGGCAGGCGGAAACCCTTTGGCGTCAAAGCCTTCAAGGGTACCAATGTAAATATCACGTACACTTTCTGACTGACTCACGCCTAAAGCGGTTAAGTGCCCTGTAGCAATAATAGGAATGGCAGCGCTGTTTTCACTGCCGTCTTTTATTCGCTTTTCTTCCATTGAAGCGCGCAGTGACAAGGCTTCATTATAAAGCGTCCCATAATGCTGCTTTATCGCATCGCCAAGCGCTTGACGCTTGTCAGTGCCGCTTTGCCCTGCCTCACTAACAAGCACATCGCGTGGGCGAATAAAGGGTACGGCACACAGTACGGCACTGGGCTGCCCATTGCGATCGTTAAGCGTAATGACTTGTTCACTCAATTCGCCGTATGTACTGGCAATTACGTGGCTATTTAAGTATTTAAGTAGCGCCTTACTTTCGTTCAATACCGATACTGAATCGTGATTTCCCCCCAGCACCACCAATGTACACTGCATCCCCTGAAGTTCACCGATAAACGCATGGTAGAGCTCTCTGGCGTAGCTAGGCGGCGTGCCCGTGTCAAACACATCACCCGCGACAATAATCGCATCTATTTGATGCACTTCTACTTGTTGAAGAAGCCATTTAAGGAAAGCGGCGTGTTCGTTTTTGCGACTTTTCGTAAAAAAACTCTGACCTAGGTGCCAGTCAGATGTATGCAATATTTTCATGTAGAAGTGAACCAGGCTTGTTGCATTGGAGATAGAGAAACGCATTCGGCGCAATGGCGCTGCTGCTATGGAGTGTCGAGGTTGGTCAACGCACCGTACAGCAACTATAGAGATTTTGTGGTTTTATGACAATGGATTGATAGCGTAATTGTTCGTTTGAAATAGTTATTTCTGCGTACTGCTCATCGAGAAAACTGATGTCATAAAGCGCGCATTGTGGAATATGCTAACTTGCTCTAAATAAGGGCGACGTAAGCGCACATTAAACAGGCTGATAAATATTATCCCAGTAGTCATCAAGTATCTTCACAGCATCGTTAAGCGGCCGCGCTACAAAAACATCGCCGTCTTGTTCGACTAGTTCCATGTCCACCAGCTTATTAATAGCGTCAGTAACGTCGAAATCGAGCGCACAATCAAGCTCTTCTGAAAAGTAACTTTCTATCACACTATCAAGAGATGCTAATGTCATGCCGCCCGCGGCAATCTCTTTTTCTGAACGTGATGCGCTAAATGCGGCGGAGTTTTCAGAAAAGGCTTCACTACACTTCAGCAAAAATGTGTAGGCCAACAATGCTTCCTTGCAGTCTTCTTCCTCTGCAGCATCAATTAATGTATGAAACACGCCTGCGTTATTGTCTAAATTTTTAAAATAGAGATTGTCAGACAAGGCTTTCATAAACCTGATTTTTCTGTTTTTAAACTTTGTCCATTCCTTAAAGATAAAGCTGCCGAATACACCCATGCCAATACCAAAAGTGATTAGGCTTTGCTTAGTCAATTCCACTTCATCGTCTTTAAAGCCAAGCCAAAAGGCCAGAAAAGATGCCATGAGAAGTAACGACGCGCCTAACTTAGTCACTAGCACCACGGTGCCACCTATTGCCGCCGATGCACTAATGATCAACTTATCTAGCGGACGCATTTTGACTTCGCTATTGGGAAACAGCATCTCCAAGTCTGCTTTAGGTACGTTTTGGAAAAGCTTTACTATGGTGGAGCCAGGTTTAAAGGTGACTGGCGTTTGCCCTTTCTCTTTGAAGTAGGCTTCATCTTTAAATGTGATATAAACAGCCACTTTGTCGTAGTTGGTAAATGACACCTGCTTTTTTCGCAACCCGAAAAAAGTACGCAGCGTTTCAGTTTTTACCGACTCACCCCGTCGATAAAACACCACATCTTCAAAGTCTTCGAAGCTAACCGCAAGGCGCACTTTAAACAGCGACTCTTCGTTTAATGCTGCTTCTAAATCTTCGTTTGTGACTTTTTCAAAATTGGCTGCGTTTAATAGATTGGCAAACGCACTCGAAAACGCCTTTTGGCTTTGCTTTCTCGTAGCTTCACTTGAAGGTGTAAGATCGCGGGTGTCTTTGTTTGGATCAAAGTCGTTATAGCTATCTTTCAGATCCTCAAGTTGCTCATGATATTGATAGTGTATGCGATTAACGAGCAATGTTGAGAGCGTACGAAAAAGAGTCCTCTCTTGCACAATTACGTTTTCACACAATCTACTAACATCATGTTTGCGAAATGGGATAAAGCGTTCTAATGGCATCGAGTGGTCTTATTAGTTCGTATGTTTCTTGTTAGATGGAAATAGTTACCGTACTGTAACAATGAAAACAACCACTTATAGATAAATTAAGTCTAATTGATAATGCCTTAGACATAGGCTTCGCCTAATGTCTAAACGACATAAATGTTAAATATAGTTAACATAGACTACACTAATTCTTAATTATACTTGTAAGTTTCGGAGACGTTATGTTCGTATCAAGTTCTCGATACAATAATGACATTTCGGCTCTTAGGGACGAGAGCCAAGGCTTGCTTGGTACGCTGGATGCGTTCAAAAACACAATGGCCTATGCCATTTATAGTACCGGTGGACAGTGCACATTTGCCTCTCCCGTATTACTTTCCATTTTGGATTACCCAAATTCAACCGCAACGTCGTTTTCCCATGCGGCAATGCGCGTTGAAGGTGTTGAACCTGAGTCACAGTACAAATCGTTTTGGCAACACTTGGTCAATGGCGGCAGCTTTAGCGACACGGTTGCAAGAAAATCGGCGTTAGGTGAAACGAAGTGGCTTAAGGCAAGCTACGTAGCGGTGAATAAGCATGGCGTTACAGAAATTCATGCCATTTACCACGATATCACTGAACATGAAAACGCCTATTTTGCCGGTAAAGCAGTGACTGACGCACTAAACAAGTCGATGGCGGTGATTGAGTTTCATCCTGATGGAACAATTATCACGGCAAATGAGAATTTTACTGCAACAGTGAAATACAGTTTGGCCGACATTCAAGGTAAACACCATCGCATGTTCTGTCGCGATAAGTTTTATCAAGAAAATCCTAATTTTTGGGATAACCTTGCCCGCGGTAATTTCTCTTCAGGCCAGTTTGAGCGCGTAGATGCGCACGGTAACGCATTGTGGTTGGAAGCAACGTACAACCCCGTGTTTGACGCTTCGGGCCGAGTAGTAAAAGTTATTAAATTTGCATCTAACATTACCGATGCAATTAACGAAAAGAATGCAATCGCACAGGCGGCGGAACTCGCAGTATCAACGGCAGAAGAGACGTCTCAAATTGCCCATGAAGGTGCCTCGTCACTTCAACGAAGCGTTGAGATTTTCAATACAGCCATGTTAGAAGTTGAGCAAACCAATCAACTTATGCACGAACTGAGTGAGCAATCGCTAAAAATTGAAACCATTGTGACAACGATTAGTGGCATTGCTGAGCAAACCAACCTTTTAGCACTAAATGCCGCTATTGAAGCTGCACGTGCAGGCGATCAAGGTAGAGGATTTGCTGTAGTAGCAGATGAAGTGAGGCAGCTAGCGCAACGTACCAGCGATTCGACTGTGGAGATTGAAAGTGTAGTGGCAGAGAACAGAAAGCTTGCTGACAAATCCACGAAGAAAATGGCAGGCGTTAAAGACAGTGTTGACCAAAATAGTCAACAGATTGCGCAAGTGCAAAGCATTATTGATGAAATTCAAAAAGGCGCATTGAATGTATCTGAAACTGTATCAGGTATTCTACGCTAGCAGTCATGTTAAATTAGTAAAAAGGGCTGTTGTATCATCAACAGCCCTTTTTTAATCCGCTTTTTCACACAAACGATTTTTCGCGTACGCATACGTACAAGCCTAGCACCGTTTAATTGTAGGGGTTATTTTGCGTGCACCACGCTAGCAATCTGCTTCTGTTGAATATTGAGGTACTTCTTGATGCTGTCCCCGTTCTTGCCATATTGATCAACAAACGCAGCGACAGATAGTCCGTTACACGTCATGTCCTGTGCTACGTACTTTTTATCTAGTGCAGATTCTTTAATTTGTTCATGAAGCTTCCACCTGTTCCCGGTAGCGGCAGCAACGCAAAGGTTAGAGGTGACCGAATCGTCGGTAGGCTTAAATTCTACAGAAGCTAAAGCACTTCCGGTGAACACAGAGGTAAGAGCAACAATAGCGATAGCAGTAATACGTGATTTCATAGCATGATTTCCTTATTGGGACGAAGTTACGTTGTTGTGGCGTTACGCCTTGGCCACACTCATATTCACTATTACAATCACTGCGCCAACTTTATAAAAACATTTAAATTCAGATGCTTAACTTTAAATACAGAAATAAGGACTCGCTAGAACGGTAAACGAAATACGACCTTTCAAGATAATTCGCCAAATAGTAGTATTTTTGACCACTGCGTTCTATCTGAGCCTATCGTCGTCTAAAATTTCGTTTTATTAAGCGATAAAACACACTGCTTACCTTATTTGGCTTAAATAAAAAATTGTCTTAGCTTACAATGCGCTGATGACTTATCCCGTTCCAGCTAAACAGGTTGAAACCCTGTACGAAATTAAGAAAAGCAAATTCATTGCTTGTGCCGGCTTTGCAAATTCTCGTGAAAGTGCAATGGCGCTTTTAGATAGTGTGAAACAACGGTATCCCGACGCCAGACACCATTGCTGGGCTTATGTTTTTGGCAACCCTAACTCGCCAAGTAGCGCGGCGATGGCTGATGACGGCGAGCCTAGCGGCACTGCCGGTAAACCCATATTAAATGTACTCCAGCACAAAGATATCGGCGACATCATGATTATTGTCACGCGTTATTTTGGCGGAATTAAATTGGGTGCGGGGGGATTGGTAAGGGCTTACTCGGCTGCAGCACAGCAAGCCGTAGATGCTCTTGAGGTAAGACAAGAGATAAAGCTGGAAGCGCTTAGCGTAGACATCGATTTCAAACACGAGCAGTTTGTACGTCACTTGGTAGAGCAAGCTCAAGGTAAAATTGCGAACTGTAACTATGGAAGCAGTGTGGTAATAAATGTTGAGCTACCTTTAGATGCACTGGAAGACTTTAAAAAGCAGATGGCCCCCATTGCTTTTTCAGTGTCAGTTGAAAACGAGTAAGCCCTAGAAAACAATAAGCAAGCGATAAAATTAGGGCTAGCTTTTGATGGTTTCTATATGTAAATAAAAAAGGCTCTGAAAACCACCAGAGCCTTACCTTTTAATCACACATAACTAGGGCCTGTTAACCTTATCCTTTAAAGGTGCCTCGAATGGGGTAGTTGTTATCTGGGTTACGTATAAACTCCAAGCCTGATACAAGTTGCTCTAAGTCAGGGCGCACAAACGGCGCGTTTGCTATTTCAGCAATATGAATGTCGTTTTTTTCATTCACTACAAATAGCGCAGGTTCAGCAAAATTGTGGTCGGTTTCTTTATCTGAACGCGGCTTGGAGATGTATAGCCCAAGTTTTTCCATATCTTCTTGCGAGAGACCGTAAGCAATAGGGAACGTAATCGACAGGTCGTCTAGATGCTCATCGAGCTGTGCTTTGCTGTCACCACTTACAGCCACCAAATCAATATTGAGCTCACGTAGACGACCTTTATAATCTTCTAATTTGTTCAGGAATTTAGTACATATTGGGCAGTGTTTACCGCGATAAACGACCACCATTTTCCAATCACATCCCTCTTCTTTATTGGTAAGCGACACCGTTTCCCCTGTGGATAGGGTTGCTGAGACATCGGGAAATGTCGTTGCTGGATGCATTTTTTGCGTATACATAAAAACTCCTTAAAGTCGGTTTAATCCTTCAAAGTACAAGCGAGATCGCGATAAACTGCTTTGTACAGATACACATCAAAGTAAAATTCTATACGTTGTACCCAACTTTCAGATCGTTTATTTGAACAATTGTTCAAATTTTTATTATCTTTCCTCTCGCGTTTTCTATACCAGCGACAGACACAAAAAAAGCAGCTCAATTGAGCTGCTTTTATTTTTTAGCCAAGTAACGGAAACCTACAAACGTAGACCTTTACTGTCGTTATCACAAAAACGAAGGTCTTCTTATCGAGACCGGTTCGCATGAGTCTAATAAAGTCTTAGTTCACATAGCCTTCATTAGCTTTCACTGTAAGTGGGTGATAGCCCGGTTTCGCTTCTTCAAATGCGCGTTTAGCAAACGCCTTGCCTTCAGGTGTTTTTGATAGCTCGCGATAAAGGGGCTTAACAAGCTTATTGCGCCCTATCGACACCAAGTAGCTATACAAACGATCATAGGCAGGCTGATAGTTATTCTCTACTGCGATCATCAACCAGCTATGAGCAATTTCGTTGTTTTTAGTCGAGGTGAGTGAAAACGCTGAATCTAGCTCAGCCAGCTGTGCGCTGCTTAGCGATTCGGGCATGTTGTTTAGAAAATATAGCCACTCGTGTACAGTCCACTGCGCGGTTTCAATATCCGCCGCTTTCACGTCGCCAGAAAGCCAAGCGCTTCGTGTGTCATCGATTTTAGTGAACGCATCAGATTCTGGCTGTGGCGCTCCCTCGGGAATGCCTGGTTCAAAAATCCACGTTTGGATGCGCTCCGCGTCTAGCTTATCTGGATACTGCTTTAACAAGGTATCATCTAAATAAGCAATAAACGTGTCGGTAGTAATGCTCTTAAAAGCAAAGTCTTTAAAGTACTGCATTAAGAAAGCATCAAAGTTTTCTCGACCAATCTTTTGTTCAATTTCACGTAAAAACAGTGCACCTTTTTCGTACGGAATATTTGAGAAAACATCATCTGGATTACGACCACGAAGGTCGATCGCCAGGATTTCATCATCCTCTTCTAGGGCTGCAACATCGTTCTCCAGGTCTTGATAACCTAGTACTGCTTCTTTTTTGAAACGATCGTGACCGTAGATCATTTCCATAATTCGGTAGGTTAAATAGGTCGTAAAACCTTCGTTTAACCACAGATCGCGCCATGTAGCGTTTGTTACTGTGTTACCAGACCAGCTGTGTGCAAGTTCATGAGCAATCAGAGACACCAAGCTTTTATCACCGGCGATAACTGTAGGTGTAATAAACGACAAGCGAGGGTTTTCCATGCCGCCAAAAGGGAATGAGGGCGGTAGAATTAGCAGGTCGTAACGATCCCATTGGTAAGGTCCATAGGTTTCTTCCGTTACCTCTAACATTGCCTCGGTATCTTCGAATTCCTTCGCCGCACTTTCAAGTAGCGCAGGCTCAGCATACACACCAGTACGCTCACCCATAGCTTTAAACTCCAAATCACCTATGGCTAACGCAATAAGGTAAGAAGGAATAGGCTGCGGCATATTGAACTCATATTCGCCATCGCGCTCGGTGGTTGGGTCGTTAGACGCACTCATTACCGCTAATAACGATTCAGGTGTTTTTATGGTTGCGTCATAGGTTACGCGCACTTGTGGCGAGTCTTGAAGCGGAATAAAGCTTCGTGCGTGAACTGCTTGCGCCTGTGTAAACAGGAATGGGTGCTTCTTACCTGCCGTTTGCGCTGGCGTTAACCATTGTACGCCAGAGGCTTCGGGTGAAGTTGAATACGCTACCGTTACTGAGTTTGCCGCACTTGGTAGAGTAATCGTAAGAGGCGTGCCTAAATCAGGGTCAGTCTCTCCCATTTCAAAGGGAACACTTTCTCCCTCTACGCTAACACGCTCAATCTCTAACGCTCGCGTGTCCAATACTAGCGTATTGTTTTCAGGCTTCGTACGCTCAACATCGAGGGTCACTTCACCAACGAGCTGCTTCGACTCAAAGTTTGCGGTTAAATCTAAGCTTAGGTGCGTAACCCGAATTTCATTAGGGTTAGCAAATGAGTGGTAATCTACACCAGAAGCAATACCTGCATCGGTGTGCTTAGCCGCATCTGCACTAGACTCCGAAGTAGACGCAACGGCTTGCTCGTTTTCTGTATTTGGTGAACTTGAACTGGTGTTATCACTGCACGCGAGCAACACGGGCGCGCATACGAATGTAGCCAGTAATCCGTATTTTTTCATATAACTTCCTAAAGGATGATTGATACGATCTCAGTGTATCAATCTGTTATATGACTGGCGACTCTAATTCGAAGAGCTGCGTTGTAACTGCGCTATATTTCGAAAAGCAGTAAGGGTTGACGTGAATAAGTGCAGGATAGCTACGCCATCTGACGAAGGCGCAGCTATCCGACAAGGGCATTAACTATTTGCGTTAACCGCTGACTCGTTTGCCGTTTAATTAAGCAAGGCTAATATCTACTTCAATGTTACCGCGGGTCGCATTTGAGTATGGGCATACTTGATGCGCAGTTTCCACCAAGCCTTGCGCTTGTGCTTTGTCCATATCGCCCAAATCTACCGTCAGTTTTACTGCAATAGCAAAGCCTTGTTCAATAGGTCCAATTGCAACGTTGCCAGTTACACTAATGTCATCGGCCAGCTTAATTTTTTGCGATGCAGCCACATGCTTAAGTGCACCGATAAAGCACGCCGAATAGCCCGCTGCGAACATTTGTTCAGGGTTCGTGCCTTCTCCACCTGCACCGCCCAATTCTTTAGGTGTAGAGAGTTTAAGGTCTAGCTTACCATCACTTGATTTCGCTGTTCCTTCACGACCACCCGTTGCTGTTGCACTTCCGGTATAAACGACTTGTTGAAGTTTATGCATGTTACTCTCCTCATAGGTTTATTTAAACAACTACTTTGCATGCAAAATAAATTATCACCAAACCAACTTGCAGATCAAGTGTTTTGTATGCAAAATATTATTGTTAAGAAAAAGCCTTACCGATAAGGGTTAAGCATCATGTCAGAATTATTGAAGTTGGAAAATCAGCTTTGCCACCGTTTTTATACGCTGTCGAATGCATTCACTCGTGCTTACCGCCCCCTTCTTAAAGCGCTGGATATCACCTATCCTCAATATGTGACTTTAATGGCGCTATGGGAAAACGATGGCATTACTATTGCCGAGCTTCTGGAGAGAACGGCCATAGACGGTGGTGCTATGTCGCTGATTCTCAAAAAGCTACAAGACAAAGGCTTTTTAGTTGTCACTAAAGATAAAGCCGACAAACGCGTTAAGCGCGTTCAACTCACTGAAACGGGCAAGAAGAAGAAAGCCATAGCAGAAGACGTGCCTGTGCAAATGCTCTGCAAGCTTAATGGCATGACTGCAGATGAAAGCCGTACGTTAAAAGTCCTACTGGACAAATTAGGCGGCTGTTTTGAGAATGCAGATTTAAACTAGTCCGGATAGATAATCACCACTCAGCCCTACATTCCCAAGCATTGCTAGGAAACTTGCCAGCGCCTTGTGAGTAGGCAATTATCTATGCGTATTGGTATTTTAACCTCTTTTTGTAATCTGATTGTCATCAGATTTTTGACGTTTTCTGTTATTATTTTCGCATTGAGCGAACAAGTGTGCGCTATAATTGTCCTAATGGACGTAGTAGGGAAAATGCTGAGCTGCACGTTTCAATTGAAAGCGTTAGTCGCTGAAATGATCGCATGTCTTATCGAGAAAGTGCGACAAGAGGCTTTAAGGGCATTTACTACCCATTATTCTTAGAAAGAAAAAAAAACAGGAGCTGTGATGATCCAAGAACAGATTCAGACACAGGCTGTGCCGCAATCAAAAAGCATTCCTGCAAAAGCCTACTCTGTACTGGAAGAGTGGCTGAACAGTATTAGTCATGGGGTTGGCTTTATTGCTGCTATCGTGGGTTTAGTATTTATGTTGTATCGAGCGGAGGATACGCTCGCGTTAACCACTGCGGCTATTTACGGCTCTACCCTCATTTTAGTGTTCTTAAGTTCAACCCTTTATCACGCCATTTCTCATCAAAAGGCAAAGGGGTGGCTTAAGCTATTTGACCATAGCGCGATATATTTGTTGATAGCGGGTACTTACACACCTTTATTGCTGGTTTCAATTGGTGGCGTATTGGGTATCACAATGACGGCTATTGTTTGGAGCTTGGCAATAGGTGGCGTGGCGTTTAAGCTCGTCGCGCAGCATCGCTTTCCCAAGGTATCCGTGATGACTTACTTGCTTATGGGCTGGATTGCACTAGGTCTTATCTACCCTCTTTATGTTGCGCTTCCCGGTGCTGGCCTTTGGTTATTGGTAGCAGGCGGGCTGTGTTTCAGCGTAGGTGTGTGCTTTTACGTGGCAAAAAAGGTAAAGTACACCCATGCAATTTGGCACATGTTCGTGATTGGCGGATGTAGCTGCCACTACTTTTCAATTTATTATTTTGTCGTTTAACAAAAGGCCCAAATTAAGCTGCTATGCCAAAACCATGTAAAAACTTATGCTAACAAACAAGCAAGACGCCGAGAAAAAGGAAAACAGCACTACGTTGACACCAGGTATTGCGTGGTTTTCACTACACGCAGGACAAATATGCTTGGGTAAAAAGCCCGTTGAAAGTGACTTTGAACGCCTTAAGTCACTGGGTGTTACCCATATTGCAACGGTTCAGACCAGTGAAGAACATGCGCCAGTTATACGCGACAATTCTGTTGCAGCTGGGCTAGAGTGGCTATGGGTTCCCTTTGTACATCCATCGTCAGAATCGCCTACTGAGGATACGCATCTTCATCAATACCTTCATGAACTATCTCAAATGTTGACCGAAGGAGCGAAGATATATTTACACTGCGACGGTTCACAGCACCGCTGTAGTTTATTGTTTTACGCCCTTTGCCACTATTGCCGCGTTCCATCCAATAGTGCATATAACGCTCTGCATAGCTTTGGCGCTAGTGCGGCAAATAACCTTAAGAGATCTGAACTCACATGGGCAGCAGAATTAGGGCATATTGCACCTAAAATGTAGGCCAATAAAAAGCGCGCCTTCGTTATCAACGTTCATTAACGAAGGCGCGCGTGCTGTTTTAACAAAGCAAAGCGTTTATAAGTGCGCCGAGCTTATTTATTTAAAACTGATAAATATTAGCGTTGGTGAGAAGTTTATTCGCGTCTATTTTTTCTTGAACACAGCGCACTATATCAGCACGAGTAAATACATAAATTCGGTCTTTGCGCTCGCGGCTCTCGTCCATCTCAAAATCTTTCAGCACCATGCTGATATGTTCATTTTCCGGCAGACCGCGTAAGCCTGACCCAAATCTGCATAAGGTCTCGCTCATGCCCGACTCAAAACCGGCCAGAAACGTTTTGTAAGCTTGCTGCTGCTGCGCTTTACGCGCCTCCATTTGTTTAGTCTGCTCTTTTTCAATTGCTTTAAGCTCATCCTTCATGCTTTTTTCTTTCGCTTCTAATTGCTTAAGCTGCTCTCCAGACTGCTCTTTTTGCACGAGTAATTCTTTTTTTCGCGCCTCGTCAGCGTGACGCAATTCGAAGGTAATATCTCGCAGTTCACGCTCTACTTCTCTTGCTTCCCAGGCAAGTTCACGCTGCATGTTGCGCAAGTCGCGTAAGCGACTATTGTTGTCAGCAAACGCCTGAGAAAAACGATGGCTGGTTTCTTCTGCGTAAGCTTCCCACTCTCTGGCTGCTTCAAACACAATGTCATCAACATCACTAAACGAATTTGCAGACGGAACTGGTGGTGCAGGCGGTGCAGGTGGTACGGTGGCAACTAATCCTTCTACCAGCGTTTCTATCTCTCGTACCCAGTTACCGCTTTGGCCTCTTACTGAAAAAGTAAATACCGCCCCCTGCCCAGCAAGATAGCTGGTTTCAATTTGACTCACTCTCCAAGAATCAGTTGCGGCATTTTGTCGTAAGGACGTTTTGAGTACCCCAGACATTATTTCTAATTCATTCGATAGCGTGTCATATTTTTGCGCACTTTGTGCGTTCGCAAGACCACCAGCAGCAGAGCAAAGTAGTAAAGCAGTTAATAAACGTTTCATAATTTCACCTAATTACATTAATCATCTAGCGACGACTGTGGATTGTTTGTTTCATATGGCATGGTTAATGGCACTTCAGAACGGCTGTTAGATAAACTTACCGCGCTGTACCCTATTTCAATGTCATCAATTTCATCCTGGAGACGCGTAAATTGGCGTGCATAGAATCTTTGATCGTCAATACGCTGCTCGTTGATAAATTTAATAAGCTCGGCAAAGTCGTGTTTGCGTTCTTCTCTACTCGACGCTAACAAATACTTAGTAAGCTCTGCACTGCTTTGTTGCTGCTGTGTAGATAGCGCCTGAGCGTATTCTTTGAATAGTGTTTGGTTTGCTTGTTGATAGAAATCACGTTGCTCACCTAAAGCTTTAGCGACTTCTTGTGTCACGCGCTGCTCAACCATTTCATCCACTGTGTTGGCGCTTTTGTTTGAAAACGTAAGCGCTATACCGTTATCGCTATACGACAGCTTTGCGCCGGTGAGTACGGCTAACAGCGCACACGCCGACATGGCCATGGCACACGCTGGCAAGCTAAACCAAGACGACAGCGAACGTGGTTCATCTTTCTTAAAAAAGGTCTGTTCTTTGTCCCACTGGGGAAGTGCCGGAGCAACGAAGCTTGAGCTTGCGCTGTTCAAACGGGCGCTATTTTCTACCGCCTGCGCGAACTCAGCATCTGAATCACACAACGCGTTAAACTGCTTTTCTTGCTCGCTATCAAGCGAGTTGTCCAGATAAGCTGAGAATAAGGCTTCTTTGTCATATAAGGTCATTATTCCAACTCCAACTTCAACTTTGCTAAGGCTGCGTAAAGTCGCGACTTAGCGGTATTTACTGAGATATCCATTTGCTGTGCAATTTCTTCGAACGTGAAGTGGCCGAAGAACTTCAATTCCACCACCGCCTTTTGGCACAAAGGTAGGGTCTGCATAGCCTGCGTTAATGCTCTACTCTCTCTGTCGCTATAAAGCTGCATTTCAGGGCATGGCGCACCGCAAAGTGGCGCCTGTATATCGTCAATGTCAGAATGCGGCTTTCGCTTGCGATACAGTTCAACGCAGCGACAGTGGGCAATGCGATAGAGCCAACTTTTAAAACTGCCCTCACCTTTAAAACAAGCAAGACTGCGAAACACAGAGATAAAAATCTCCTGCATTAAATCTGCTGCATCATGGCTATTCCCTGTCATTCGAATACCGTATTGATACATAGCGGTTTCGTAGCGAGATATAAGCGTAAACCACGCTTTTTTATTACCCCTTAATGCCTGTTCCACGAGTTTTTCATCTCGTTTATTAAACACGCCGTTCCCCGTTTTTACGCTCTGTTTTTTTACTTAACCATTAAGTCGATAAGCTTTGCAAAAAAGTTTGTTTAATTGATAAATAAATTGTCATTTAGGGAATAACGCCAATGAAACTGTGCTTTAAGCGAAGGCTGAAGAACTTCTTTGGGGTTGGTGCACAAGACAATACTTGATGTCAGCAATAAAAAAGCGGCTGAACCTATAGGCTCAACCGCTTTAGCTAACTATGAAGGGAAGCGCGCTCAGCGCCAAGCTTATTTTAACGTGGGAATAGGTAGCAGTGGCGAGATAATTTCACCAATACGACGAAACAGCTGCATACGTGTCGTGCCTGAACGCCATACTAAGCCAATCTCACGAAACCCCTGCTCTTCAGCGGGGAAGCTCTTAAGACCTGTATGCTCAAGAATAGACTGGTTTATCGCAAGTTCAGGTAAGAAGGTGTAGCCCATTTTGCTATTCGCTAATTGCACCAAGGTATATAAGCTGCTTGCCGCTACGCTGCTAATTTGGTCGCTGTGCTGAAGATTGCACGCGCTTACCGCATGCCCGGTCATACAGTGTTCTTGCTGTAGTAAGAAAATACTTTTTTTGGGCAAGGTTGAAATGTCGACAGGATTAGGTAGTTGCTCAGCCATATCTTTGTGCGCAATAAGATGGAACGGGTCATGCCCTAAGACCATCTGTTTACACCCTGGTGTTTCCATTGGCAACGCTAGAATAAGTAAGTCTAATCTGCCGTCGGTCAATTGCTGTAGCAACTTCTCCGTTGTGTCTTCCTGCATTTCTAAGTTGATCTCGGGTAAAAATGCAGAAAACGCCCCCATCATGCCTTCAAAAAGAAACGGCGCAATGGTTGGAATAACACCTAGTTTTAAAGTGCCTCGCTGCCAATTGCCCGCGTTTTGCGCATACTCAACCAGCTCTCCCGCTTCCTGAAGCAGTACTTTACTGCGTTCAACAATATCTAGTCCCAACGATGTAAACACAAAGGTTTTATGTTCACGCTCAAGAAGTTGGCTTCCGAAGTGCTCTTCAAGGTTCTGAATGGCCGTACTCAATGTTGACTGACTTACGTTACAGCGCTGTGCAGCACGGTGAAAATGTTGCTCTTGATGTAGCGTCACCAAATAGTGCAGGTGCTTAAGATTAGGCCATTTCATGGGCATCTCACAATTATTTAAAAAGGGATTAAAAAATATTGGATTAATCTAACATAAAGATTAAATAGCGCCTAGGATTGATGCCCATGGTTAACGAGAGCGATCTTCTATTATTTGCAGCTGTACGTATACAACACCCTAAAAAAGAGGTAGATAATTCTGTTTATTGTGCAATCTATAAGAAGCTTTTGAGAATTTGACATTTCCCGCTGGAAAGCCCCCATAAGTAGCGTTAGGATTAAATTAAAGCGTTATACGCAACATATTTTTACAGCGAAGTAAGACCCGCTCTTGTATCATTCAGTCAATAGAGCGATTAACTATTGAGGGCAGTATGAAAGGACATTATAAGAACATTTTATGTGTATTGAGCGACTCTCATCGTCAAGATGATACGGTAGCCCAAGCACTGCATATCGCCAAAGCGCATCAAGCCTCGCTTACCATTATGCTTTCGTTAGAATCTTTGCCGCCCAACGCCAGTATGGTCATGGAGTCTTTCTCTTATGTTGATTCTCAGCAAACCATGGAAACCCAAGCCCAGCATTGGTTAAAAGAACAAGCGGAAAGCTGGGGAAAACACTATCCTGTGTCTACTGCGGTAACGGTAGGTCAGCCGCTTATTGACGTTGTGCGTTATGTAAAAAAGAACAATATCGATCTAGTAATTAAACGGGCAGAAGAGAGCTTTCTAGATAAGCTATTCGGAAGCTTAGATATGCGTTTATTCCGCAAATGCCCTTGTCCGGTTTGGATCATTAACCACAAGCCTCGCAGTCAGTACAAAAACGTAGTTGCAGCACTGGATTTGAACTATCACTATCCACAGCATGAAGTGTCTATTAGGCGCGATCTTAATCGCGACATTTTGCGTCACGCAAGCCAAATAGCCTTGTTAGAGTTTGCACAGCTACACATTGTTCACGTTTTTGATGCGGTTCCTGAGAACATAGCAAGAGACGGTTTCATATCGGTTGATAACGATAGAATGGAAACCGATCTTGCAAAAATCCATGCCGAGCGTGAATCGGAACTAGACAAATTGCTTGAAGAACTAGGCAATGAATTGGATGACAATGTATTAGAGTATTTGAAACCTCAGAAGCACATTGTTCACGGTTACCCTCGAAAAGAAATTGCAGCCACAACCACATCCCTTGATACCGACATTATTGTTATGGGCACAGTGGCACGTTTAGGTGTGCCTGGCTACATCATGGGCGACACCGCAGAAGAAACTATCCATCAGCTTAAGTGTGCCGTTGTGGGTGTTAAACCCCGTGGCTTTGAAACGCCTATCTCCATTGATTAAAGAAAACATTCCACAAACAAAAAGGCCGTGCTTCACTTCAAGCACGGCCTTTTTTAATTCTTTTCGCTTAATACGAACGTTTGTAAGCGCTGTGTTTTACGCTACGCCAAACGACGCTTTAAGAATGTAGAAGAAAATAATCGAGAGGATTGCGCCTGCAGGCAACGTAACAATCCACGATACGACGATATTTCTCACAATGCCTAGGTTAAGCGCTGATACACCACGCGCCAGACCTACACCTAGTACCGCTCCTACAAGCGTTTGGGTAGTCGAAATAGGTAAACCCGTACCTGATGCGATAACTACCGTACACGCTGCAGCGAGTTCTGCTGCAAAACCGCGGCTTGGTGTTAAGTGTGTAATACCTTGACCAATGGTCTTGATAACGCGATGTCCAAATAGCGCAAGACCCGCAACAATACCTAAACCACCAAGAGGAAGGATCCAAGGTGCAAGCGTAGTGCTAGAGTTAATTTCGCCGCCACTACTTACTACGCTAACTACCGCAGCCAATGGTCCAATAGCGTTAGCTACATCATTTGAACCGTGGGCAAACGCCATACAACAGGCTGTTACTACCATTAGAAGTGCGAATACTTTCTCAACGTTAGCCGCCTGTAGGTCTGCATCTTCAGAACCGCTGAACTTCATACGGCCGATAAACCATTTACCCAAGAAGCCCAACGCTACGGCAATAGCAATCGCCAGCACATATCCGTTAACAGCGCTTAGCTCTAAACCAACGTGCTTAAGGCCTTTCTTGATAGTAACAAGCGACATCACAAAGCCCGCTAATGCCATATAGAACGGCACATAACGCTTAGCATTTGCAAACGGAGAGGCAGTTTGGAAGATGAGCTTGTGCGCGCTCATGAAAATAAGATAAGCAATGATGCCTGAAATAGCTGGGGTTACTACCCAACTACCAACAATACCACCCACTTTGTCCCATGCTACTGCGTCCATGCTGACGCCAGTGGCAGTAAAACCGATGATTGCACCGATAATTGAGTGAGTGGTAGATACAGGCCACCCCAACCATGACGCTACCGCAAGCCAGATTCCAGCTGCAAGTAGTGATGAGATCATGCCTAATACAAGGTATTCAGGTATGTCTATAAAATAGGTTGAGTCGATAATCCCTTTTCGAATGGTAGACGTTACTTCGCCACCTGCTAGGTAGGCGCCAGCAAACTCAAATATCATAGCAATGATAATGGCTTGTTTTATGGTTAAAGCTTTAGAACCTACTGACGTACCCATTGCGTTGGCAACGTCATTCGCTCCAATACCCCATGCCATGACGAAACCAACGCCGGCGGCAAGGATTATAAGAATTAGGCCATAACTTTCAAAAAATTCCACGGATAATCGCTCCCGATCTAAACGCGATTTAGGCTGGACGCTACTTGAGTAAGTAGCATGATCTCTTCACCACAAAGGCTAGAGAATGAAGTTAAAGACAAATTGTGTTTTATCATAAGGTTCGATTAAATTTTGCACGATCTGTTCTTGGCTGCGGCGCATGATAACGTAATCATGTTAGAAGCCATAGCGAAAATCACTGAAAAACGATAAAAGTATGCGGAATTATTTGAATGCGATGATAAAACCACCAAATATTTCAGTTTTATGACAAATAAATTTCACGAACTTTCATATTTGAATATTACTACGCAAAATAACACTGACCATTTGGACAGGTTTACGTCAAATCTTCCAGCTTTTGCTGCATATTTTCCAGCGGTGTATGTCTAACATCGGTACCGCGAGTGAGATAAACCACATATTCACACACGTTTTTACATCTATCACCAATTCGCTCTAACGAGCGCATTGCCCACAACACATCCAGCCAATCCTGCATGTCGTCAGTGCTTTTCTGCATTTCGGAGGTGGTATACGACAGCAGCCGTTTGTACTCACTGTCAATGCGGTTGTCTTGGTCATACACTTCTAACGCCGCAGCCTCATCCTGACGAGCAAAAGCGTCGAATGTGCCGCGCATCATGGCGGCCACGCGCTCGCCAATAAGTAACATGCTGCTCTTAATGGTATCTGAGCTCGGCAACTTATTGCGCGTTACTAGTTTGGCAATACGCTCGATTTCATCGCCCATTCGCTCTATATCGGTAATGGCTTTGGAAATGGTCATAATTAAACGCAGATCGCTGGCGGTAGGATGACGTTTTGCAATAATGCGCAAGCACTCTTCGTCAATTTGAATTTCCATGGAGTTAATTTTTAAGTCGTTCAACACCACTTTTTCAGCCAGAGCGGCATGATTGTGCTTTACCGCTTTTAACGTATCCACCAGCTGCTGTTCAACTTCGCCCCCCATGGTTAATACCGAGTTACGCAAGTTTTCCAACTCGATATTAAACGTACCCGAAATATGCGTGTTTAAGGCTACCTGTCGCATGGTGTTTTCTCCTCGCGGCGTAAGCATAACGAATAACGACAATCAATCGTGCCGCTACCTGTGGCAGAACTATCGTGACAAACCGCTACATCTTGCCAAATTGAAGCATTACGGCGCAAACCCATGTTAGAACACACACCTACTGCTACGTTATCCATATCGCCCCGTTATGTAGTCTTCGGTTTGCTTCTTCTCTGGCATAGTAAACAGCGTATCGCTGTCTGCATATTCTATCAGCCTGCCCTGATGGAAAAAGGCGGTGTAGTCGCTTACCCTAGCCGCTTGCTGCATGTTGTGCGTCACGATAATAATGGTGCATTGTTTCTTTAATGCATCCATCAGTTCTTCGATAAAAAGCGTGGTCAGAGGGTCAAGGGCCGAGGTGGGTTCATCAAGAAGTAGAATGTCAGGCTTCAACGCTAGTGCTCTTGCAATCACCAAACGCTGCTGCTGACCGCCAGATAAAACATGAGCGGATTCAAATAAACGATCTTTAACCTCGTCCCACAGCGCCGCCTGTTTCAGTGCGCTTTCCACCGCGTCGTCTAAGTGTCGACGAATTTTAACGCCTTGAAGCTTAAGCCCGTAGCACACGTTCTCATAAATGCTCATAGGAAAGGGGTTGGGTCGCTGAAAAACCATGCCCACGTTCGTTCTTAGGCGTGACACATTTACTTTGCGGCTATTGATGTTTTGCCCATCAATAATAATTTCACCATCGTATTTGCAACCGTCATACAAATCGTTAAGGCGATTGAAACAGCTAATGAGTGTAGATTTACCGCAACCACTTTGACCAATTAACGCTGTGATTTTGTTTTTTGGGATCCGCATACTGATGTCGTTTAACACATGCTTGTTGCCAAACCACAGGTTGAGGTTTTTAACCTCTACCGCAGTTTGTTCTTCACCAATGTCGTTAACGTTCAGCGTATTGTGTTCAAACAACTTCAACATGTTACAAAACCTGTATTATCCTTTGAGATAGCGTTTGCGCAGGCGCGCTCTAAGTACAACTGCCAGAATATTTAATACAAACACCACCACGAGTAAAAGCAAGCAAGCGGCAAACATCATGCTTGCGCTCTTTCCATCAGTTTGGCTGTGAAACGCTCCGTCATAAATAAGCACGCCCAAATGCATAAACTGCCTATCAAGGTGGAGATAAGGAAACTCTCCATCTATAGGCAAGGTTGGCGCAAACTTGACCGCCCCCACTAACATAAGTGGCGCTACTTCACCTGCCGCCCTCGCAATCGCCAAAATTACGCCAGTCATAATACCCGGAGACGCAATAGGCAATACGGTACGCACTATAGTCTCAATTTTGGTAGCTCCTAATGCGTAACTGCCCGCTTTCAATCCTTCCGGCACCCTGCGCAAGCCTTCTTCAGTCGCCACAATCACTACAGGTAAGGTCAAAATTGCCATGGTTAAGGCAGCCCAGAAAACGCCAGGGCTTCCCATTGTGGGTGCTGGCAGTGTGTCACTAAACAATAGCTCATCAATACTGCCGCCCAAGGTATAAACAAAGAAACCAAGGCCGAATACGCCGTAAACAATAGAAGGTACACCTGCCATGTTGCTTACACTGACACGAATAATAGTGGTAAGCGCCGTGTTAGGTGCATACTCGCTCAAGTAAATAGCGGCTAATACACCAAAGGGCGTTACGATGATGGTCATTAAAAATACCATGAGTACAGTACCAAACAACGCAGGGAAGACGCCACCTGAGGTATTCGCTTGTTTAGGGGAATCGGTGAGAAAAACACCGATTTCCGAAAACGCCACCTGCCACTTTTCCCATGTACTTAGACGACTGACAAAATCCACATCTTGAATACTAGATATGGGAATAACAAACGGCGTTTCGTCAGCAAAACTTACCAATAAGGTATACTCGGCTCGTGTTGCTTCTAACGCTTCCACACGCTTTTGGTATTCGTCAAACGATGCCACTAAACGCTCTCTTGCTGGCGCGTCGGCAACAACATTACGTTTATCAAATTGAGATAGCGCTTCGTGAATAGGTGCAAGGTGTTGCGTATTTAAATCTTCAATTTGAGCGCTTATTTGGGCCACTTCCTCTAGCACAATGTCAATGTTACCAAGAGGTTGAGGCGGTTTAGATGGCACGACGATGTATTCAGGAATTGCCAACACACGCCTGCCGTCTAACAGTTTTATTTCTGCGCTTTGGTTTGCAAGTAGAGAAGTCTCTATTTCCTCTCGAGATAACTGGACTTGAAAGCCATAAGGATGCTGAGCATCTGAGAACTTAAGTGTCACATCCTCATTTGTCGATTCATCAAATAGGTTCGCAAGCACCGAAAACCTTGTGCCGTCTTGATGCGTACCGGTAACCGTATAGATGGGCTCTGGCCAAAAATATGCCGTACCTCGAAAACTAATAAGTATAAGAATGCTAACTAGCGCAATAAGCAGCAGGCTGGTGAAAAAAGCCGTTAAGCTAATGACTAACGATTGACGCTGTACCGCACTTAACCCAAACGTTGTTCGATTAACCATAGTACGCCCTACTTCTTATACGCTGTCGCAATAGCTCTGCCATGGTGTTTACCAAGAAGGTAAACAGGAACAAAATACACGCGGTGAAAAATAGAATTTGATAGTGCGCCGATGATACATCTGCTTCTGGAAGTTCAATTGCCAAGTTAGCAGTAAGTGCTCGCAAACCTTCTATCAAGCCCCAGCTGGAGATTGGCGTATTCCCCGTCACCATAAGGACTATCATGGTTTCACCAAACGCGCGGCCGAAACCTAGCATAATCGCGGCAACAATACCCGGTAGTGCAACGTGAAGAACAACATGAAGTAAGGTCTGTAATCGTGTGGCGCCTAAAGCAAAAGAGGCGTGTTTTAAATCATTTGGAACGCCGTTTATGGCATCTTCAGCAAGGGAATAGATACTAGGTGATATGGCCACACCTAACGCTAACGCTACCACTATAGTCGTTTTCCCGATGGGACTATCGGACTCGGCCGCAAGCATTGTAAACCCGTCTCCCCCCATTATCGAGAAAATAAGCGAAGGCGCATACTCCACGCTAATAAAACCTAAAAGGAACACTCCGCTTATAGCAAATAGTAGCTCTGCTCCGTGTCTTAGCTTCTTTGGTAAGTATTCCGCAACAGGACGCTGCACCAGGGCAACGACAATAAGCACAAAAGGGATAACGATTAGGAAAAAGGCAAAGGAAAATAAAAACTGCTCAGCTTTTGGCGACAACCAAATAGCCGCGATGAAGCCGATGAGTACACTGGGAATCGCTTCGAGCAATTCGATAGCCGGCTTAATAACGTTGCGAAGGCGGCTTTTAGCAAAAAACGCGGTGTAAATTGCGGCACCGATAGCAACCGGAATAGCAATAAGCAGCGCTAAAAGAGAGGCTTTAATACTGCCTATTAATAGCGGTGTTAAGCTAAACTTTGCCTCTTGAAAATCAGAGGCACTGGTGGTTTGCCATACGGTTTCTTCCGTTTCATACCCTTCGTAGTGCTGCGGTTCAAACAGAGAGGCCCATGTAGTAACGCCGCTTAAGTGCCTGCCTTCCCATACTGATAAGGTGCTATCTGAATAGCCATAAAGCTTATTGCCGTACCAAATGATATTCTCAGCAGAACGCTCTATCTGTTGTGATGCCACTACATCGCCTGATACACGGTTTACCAACAACACTCTTGCTTTATCGGTCAGCACAGCCACCAAGTTCATACTGGCATGTTCTGCCACATCCTTAACGTTCTCTCCTGGTAGCGCTACTTGGTAGGTTTGTTCAAAGGTAAGGCCTTTATCGCTTTTGCTCAGCACCCAGCGAGTAAGTGCCTGTGTATTGCTGTTCATTAGGAAAAAGGTGCGGTCTTTAGCAAGTGGGAATACAATCTTCTCATCTAATGACGCTGTGATGTTTCCTGCTATTGGCAGTAGTGACGCCCCTTCATCCGTGAGCCTATTTAGGTAAAGCGCATCATCCACTTGGAGTAACACGCTCTGACTGCCGGGTAACAATACGAGTCTGTCTATATTATGAAACCGTTTATCCACAACCTGTGTAGGACGAAGCCGATTTACCCAACGGATAAACACTTTATTGTCTTGAACGATAGAAACCACTGCCCATTTTGAGGACAGTGCAATGCTCCAGTCACTGCGTATCTCCCACTCACCTTTGGGAAGCGCGAACGTAATGCTGTTCGACAACGCTGCTTGCGGTGTACTTGTGGCAATATCCTCTGCGCTACCGTCGGTCATATTGAACGATCTGACCGGTAAAACTCTCACTTGGGCGTTGGGAGAAACGTCTACGATATAGTTCTCTCCCATCACACTGTGGGAAGACAGCCTATGCTCGCAAGGACGGATATAATCGTGATTACTTACCAGAGCATCGCCTTTAAGCAACTTTAATCCCAATCGACAGTCAGACTTCCTAACCAGCATTGGCTGACTGTTAATGATGTCGCCTGCGCTGATAATTTTTTCATTATCTGACGTTTTCAAGCTCAACAGATGATTTAAGCTAGGGGTATATGCCAACGGCAGAGCTTGGCTGATTAGATGGGTAATAAGAATAACTAACGTCAACAAAACAAGGCCGCCGAAGCCGGTCACTACATAGCGTGACCACCTGTCGCTTCGCTGGCGTTTTTTGTTTGTGCTGTTGCTGTCGAAAGTCATGCGGCTGTTTAGTAATTCTTATTTTCGAAATTCTTCATTTTTAAGAAGAATAACCCTAAATTGCACTGGTGAGCAGTGTAAGTTTTGTTATGCTAATAGCAAGTGAAAGTTTAAAGCATTACCTTCGCGCAACCTACTCTGCGCCTATGGTATTACCCAACAGGAAGACGATCAAAGTTTTTCTCTACACGCCCAATAAGGAGCATCGTATGCAATCATTGGTTATAAGCATTATGGGTAAAGACAAGCCGGGTTTAGTAGACGCACTGGCTAAGTGTGTATACAAACATGAGGGCAACTGGCAAGGGTCGAGCTTTGCGCATATGGCGGGAATGTTCACCGGTTTTGTAGAAGTACATGTTGCCGATGAGAACAAACAGGGCTTAATCGATGCGCTAGACGCCATTAAAGATTTGTCGGTGCAATCTGTAGCGGTAGCTAGCAGTGAAAATAACAACACCACCAAATTGACGGTTGATGTAATGGGCAATGACAAAACCGGTATTGTCCAAGAGCTTACCTCTGTTTTAAACCAGTTCAATTTGAATATTCTCACCTTTGCTTCACACTGTGAAAGCGCGCCTAACTGGGGCAGCCTGATTTTCAAAGCAAAAGCAGAAATTGCGGTGCCAGAAGATTTTGACGACGGCGCATTGCAAGACTCACTGGAGTCGTTGGCTAACGATTTGGTGGTGGATATTACCGCGAAGCGATAAAAACAAGGGCGTATTTGTGGTGCCATACACTATCCGCGCATCACAATTACGAACTTATCATATTGAAAGTTAATGGAATAACCACAACGCAATGCGTGCGCACTTGCACCAGAATACGTGTTGTCACAGTAGTGTCACTGACTGATGGCAGTCTTTGACCATTTTTATGAACGTGAATTGAGACATTATGGATAACGACGTTTTATATTATCCCAAAGAATTAAGCTGGCTTGCGTTTAACGAACGCGTATTGCAAGAAGCCGCAGATAAAAACAATCCCGCCGTGGAGCGAATTCGTTTTCTTGGTATTTACTCAAATAACCTAGATGAGTTTTATCGCGTGCGCGCCGCTGACGTGAAACGACAAATTACCATTGCGCAAAATGACGGCAATGAAGAAGAAGCTGAACGCCAAACCGCTCTTATGGCACTTATTCAGAAAAAGGTAGTCCAGCTTTCTGAAAAGTTCGACCAAATTCATAAGGATGTGGTTAAGTCCCTAGCTCGCTACAACATACATATTCTTCGAAAAGACGATTTAGACGATTATCAAAAGCAGTGGGTACGCAACTTCTTCGTCAACAAAGCACTGCGTCACATTGCACCAATTTTAATAGATAAGAAGACCGACCTACTTAGCCGTTTGAACGGTACGTCGGTGTATTTATATGTGGCGCTTAGAAGGAAAGACCGCAATCCTAAATTTGCGGTTATTCAGGTTCCTACCTCTGAAATGTCGCGCTTTATGCTGATCCCACCGCAAAAAAGCCGCAAGAAGAAGAGCATTATTATGCTCGATGACATGATTCAGCTGTGTATCGAAGACATTTTCCGCGGTTTCGTGAAGTTCGACGAAATTGAAGCATTCTCGTTTAAAATGACGCGTGATGCGGAATATTCTATCAACGAAGAAATTGACGAAAGCTTCGTTGAAAAGATGTCTGAAAGTATGAAGCAGCGCCTTATCGCTGAGCCTGTGCGTGTTATCTACGACACGAACATGCCAGAGGACATGAAATCTGACTTGCGCAAGCGACTTAAGATAACCAAGCTAGATACCATGCACGCTGCTGGGCACTATCGTAACTTTAAAGACTTTATTGGCTTCCCTAATGTGGGTCGGGAATATTTAGAGCATACGCCGCTGCCTGCTATCGACAGCAAGGCATTCTCTAAGTACAACACCGTTTTCGATGCCATTACTGCACGAGACATACTACTGTACTACCCGTACCACCGCTTCCTACACTTCACCGAGTTTTTGCGTCAGGCGGCTTTCGACCCGAATGTTAAGACCATACGTATTAATATTTATCGTGTTGCCAGTAATTCACGCATTGTAAACTCGTTGATTGACGCGGTAGACAACGGCAAAAAAGTAACCGTTGTGGTAGAACTTCGCGCCCGTTTTGACGAAGAGGCAAATATCGAATGGTCTAAGCGCATGACCGATGCAGGTATACGCGTTGTACTTGGCGTGCCTACCCTTAAAATTCACTCTAAACTTTGTATTGTGACCCGTGAAGAACGGGGCAGTTTGGTGAACTATGCGCATTTCGGTACGGGTAACTTCAACGAGAAAACAGCAAAGATCTATACCGACTACAGCTTATTCACCCGTAATCAAGAACTCGCCG
The DNA here is from genome assembly GCF_022348315.1 of Alteromonas sp. MmMcT2-5. NCBI lineage: Bacteria > Pseudomonadati > Pseudomonadota > Gammaproteobacteria > Alteromonadales > Alteromonadaceae > Alteromonas > Alteromonas sp. MmMcT2-5. The sequence continues at coordinate 58,990 of NZ_JAKRFB010000006.1, forward strand.
ATGAAGGCGTGGCGGTATTCGATCTTATTCAGTACCCTTACCGACGCTACAAGTTCCAGCATCTTCAAATATCGCCATTAAACGCCAGAACCAAAATTCAGTCGTTAATTCGTCAAGAAATTCAGCATTTGAACCAAGGCCAAAAGGCACAAATCACTTTCAAAATTAACAACCTTGTTGATAAAGAACTCATTGATGATTTGTACCGGGCTAGCCAGGCGGGGGTTAAGATCCGCGGTATAGTGCGCGGTATGTGCTCACTTAATCCGGGGATAAAAGGAATAAGCGAAAACATCGAAATTATCTCTATTGTTGATAGATTTCTCGAACACCCTCGCGTGATGATTTTTGAAGGTGGCGGCGATAGAAAAGTGTATATCTCTTCTGCTGACTGGATGACCCGTAACATGGACAACCGCATTGAAGTAGGTTGTCCAGTGTATGATAAAGGTCTTCAACAGCGCATTGTTGATATAATGGAGCTACAATTTAAAGATACCCTGAAGGCTCGAGTGATTGACAAGGATCAGAGCAACAAGTACGTTCGCAGGGGAAATCGTAAAAAACTTCGTTCTCAGATAGAAATTTGTGACTATTTGAAGAAGCTAGAAGACACTTTGTAGGATAGAAAATTAGTACATGACCCAGCACGAATCAGTTTTTAATGACGTGGAAACCCGCGAAGTCAATAAAGTCGCAGCACTAGACATTGGCTCAAATAGTTTTCACTTAGTAGTAGCACGCATTGTTGCTGGGTCTGTGCAGATTCTGCATAGAGTTAAACAAAAAGTACGCTTGGCCGAAGGTCTCAACGACGACGATATCTTGTCTGATGAAGCGATGGAGCGTGGGCTTGCTATGCTAAAAGTAGTAGCAGAGAGCCTTAAAGGTTTTGAGCCCGACTCCGTGAGAATTGTCGCCACCCATACGTTGCGCAGAGCGCGTAACGCCCGCGATTTTATCAGCGCAGCAAAAGATATCCTTCCCTACCCTATCGAAGTCATTTCTGGTGTAGAAGAAGCGCGACTTATTTATTCAGGCGTTGCACATACTAACCACTCCGACGGCCAACAGCTGGTTATTGATATAGGCGGTGGCTCTACTGAGTTCGTTATTGGCGAAGGTTTTACGCCTTTACTTTGCCGCAGCCTTCAAATGGGCTGCGTAAGCTATACCAAACGGTTTTTCCCTGACGGTGAGCTAAAGCCAAAAGCCTTTGATCGTGCTATCACGGCTGCACAGCAAGAGCTTGAGTTAATAGATAATAAATATCGCAGACTGGGCTGGGTCCAGTGTATCGGTACGTCTGGTACCATTCGTTCGCTGTTTACACTTTGTCAGCAAGACAGACCCAATGGCCACGATATTCCGGTGACACTTAAAAGTTTGCGCAATTTAATGAAGCAATTCATAAGCGCAGGGCATATAGACAAATTAAGCTACCCAGATTTAAGTGAAGATCGTCGTGTGGTTATTGCTGGCGGCCTCGCTATTCTTATCGCCGTTTTCAAAGCGCTAGAGATTGAAGGCTTGGTGTACTCGCCTGCCGCCTTGCGCGAAGGCGTGCTTTATCAGATGGAAGATGAGCTTCATCACGCTGATATTCGCGGCAGAACCGCGAGTAGTTTGGCAACGCGCTACGATGTAGATACGTCCCAAGCCACTATGGTGCTTAATACAACCCTTTCACTTTTCAACGATGTTGAAAAAGCATGGAAACTTAAAGGGCGTGACTTTAAAAGCATGCTCGGCTGGGCAGCTTTACTTCACGAAGTCGGCATGCAAATTAACTCTCGAGGCATACAAAAACACAGCGCCTATATTCTTGGTAATGTGGACATGCCTGGGTTTACGCAGGAACAACAATTACTGCTAGCTACGCTCGTGCGATTCCATAGAAAGAAAATTCGAACCAATGAATTGCCCGCATTTAATCTTTTCGATGAGCAGTCGGTTAAGCATTTAATCGCGTTACTGCGTTTGGGTGTACTGCTTAATATTAAACGCCAAGAGGGTTTTGTACCTGACCTCGTTGTTAATGTAGAAAAGAACGAACTGACCATTACCTTCCCCGATGGCTGGTTAGATGAAAAACCTATTATCTCAGCTGACCTGCTACGAGAAAGCCACTACTGGAAAGCGCTTGATTTAAAACTCACAGTTGTTCCTGATATCGAGCAATTACATCCCGCGGTGGAATAGACAAACAGCGCCACTCACAATCGCGCTTTCGATTTTAAAAGCGAATGGCGAATATACTCGAATACTAAAAAAATGGGGCCTTGAACCGATTGAGTCGGCGCATTAGCCCCACTTAGTCTCAGCACACTAATTATTGAGCTTCAACTTGCGTACTTTGTGACTGCACGCTGTCGTATTTTTTAAACCACGCCAAGATATTTTCAACTTTACCAATCATTCTAGATGGCTTAGAAGCAATCCCGTGGGGCGATCCAGGTACTTTTACCAGCACGCTATCAACCTTTTGAATCTTTAACGCTTGATAGAACTGCTCGGTCTCAGACATTGGCGTGCGCTTGTCCTCCACTCCCGTGATCAGCATGGTGGGGGTCGTTACATTGCCTACTAGCGATAGCGGTGAGCGCTTCCAGTAGTGCTCTACATTATCCCAAGGCATACCCGGAAATTGGAAAGGGATTTGATATAGACCTGAATCGGCAGTCAGCACTTTCGATAACCAGTTGATAACGGGTTTAGCGACTACGGCTGCTTTAAATCGGTTAGTAAGGCCAATAGCATAGGCTGATGCAATGCCGCCTGCTGAACCACCAGTAATAAACAGTCGCTCTGGATCAGCGATGCCTTTTTCAATAAGCGCATCTACGCCCGACATATGGTCTGAGAAGTCATATTCCGAACTGTATTTCCCTTGAAGTAGCAATGCAAAGCGTTCTCCATAACCTGTACTACCTCTGTGATTATCATAAAACACCACGTAGCCCTCTGCAGCCATGCGCTGCAGCTCAGCCGTGAAGACAGGGCCATAAGCGAGATTAGGTCCGCCGTGAATTTCCAAGATAAGCGGATACGTTTTCGAGCTGTCATAGTTTGGCGGCAGAATGTACCACCCCTGGATTTCTTCGCCATCAATAGAAGACGGATAGACAATTTCTTTTACTTCGCCAAGTTGCTTATGACCTAGAACGTCTTCGTTTAGTGCAGTAAGCTGTCGCTCGTTTCGCGTAGTGACATATAAATCAGCGGGGCGATCGGTACGTCCTTTGGTATACGCCACTACATCATCAACAGCGTGATAGGTGCCAAACACATAAGGCCGTCCTAACGTAGTACCGCCCAGCCCATTAGCTACGGCTTTAACTCTGCCCGATAGCGATACCACATCTACCTGCGCTAAACCGCGAACCGACTGCTGAAAATAAACGTGCTTATTATCTTTCCAGTGAAAGTTAGACACTGAATTATCAATGTCTTTTGTTAAATTTTGAGCATCTGTACCATCGCTCTTCATCACATACAAATAGCTATTTTTGTACATCACTTTTTCGTCATCGCGGCGTGCGTAAGCAATGTGCTTTCCGTCAGGCGATACGACAGGCGATGATTCAAGGCCTTTGTCGTTGGTAAGCTGTGCGATATTACCCATCATATCCACAGAAAAGATGTCCCCCTCAACAGGCTCATACTCCCAATTGTCACTGCGGTTGGCAGAGAAATAGATTTTGTCGCTATCAGGAGAGAAACTTAAGCGCCCATTGTGGTGATAGTTCCCTGAAGTAAGCTGTCGTGCTGTGCCTCCGTCAGCAGGAACAATAAAAATATGGGTGTAAGCAGGTTCAAGAATGCCTCGGCCGTCGGCTTGATAGCGCGCTTTGGTAATATATTGAAAGCTAGGAGACCACTTTGCACCGTCAGGCTTTTTAGGCATTTTAATGTCTAGCGGCTTTTCCTTGGCATCAACGCTCATAGTGAAAGCAATGTGCTTACCATCTGGCGACCAAGTGATGTTACTTGGGTTTGAGGTGACATTTGTTACGAGTGCCGTTTGCCCTGTATCCATCCAGCGCACATACAATTGCGGTTTACCTTCTTCATTAGAAAGGTAAGCCAATCGGCTACCGTCTGGTGACCAGCGAATAGAATAGTAACTCTTTTTCGACGACAGTAAGGGGCGGTGTGACTTTCCATCAACCGACGCTAGCCAGACGTTCGCTCGACTGCTATCCGACATAATGTCGTTTGAACGGCGCACATACGCAACATATTTACCGTTTGGCGACACCTGAACTTCGCTCACGTATTCCAAATTAAAAATATCTTCCGATTTAAAATAGCGTTCAGAGTCGGTAGTAAGAGATTCTCTCTCATTGCTTGCAAGCGCTGTGGATGGCATAGCTAGCGTGCCTACGCTAAATAGTGCAGCCCATATAGCAAACCGTTTTTTGACTGACGGGTACCTGTGATTTCTCGTAAAAGACATATCTCACCTTAATCTATTTGTTCTTATCCGTTCTTTTTTATGGGGTGATCACGTTGTAGTGATGCATTTATCGTCTCCATATTACTGAATATATTCAGCCAATAAAGATTAAACGTTGAGCGACATCGCTAGGCGATTAAGCGCAGTACACAGGGGCGCTGGCTTTAGCCGAATGGTTAGTTGCGTGATAGCAGTAAAGTGCTAACTTCTATATAAGGCTTAAAGGTAATGCCCATGAATAATCCACACGGCGAGTTTGAATGTAGCGTAAGCGGTCAGTTGCTGCTCTTCTCAGCGCGCGGACCGTGGAATGACGAAACCATGAGAAATGGCGTAGTAAAGATGTCTTCTGACATTTCAAAATTCGAAAAGGGCACTAAATGGGCACAAGTAAGCTGTCTTTACGGTGAAAGCCTGATGCCCCCTTCCACCTTTGATATTTTTGTAAAACAAACTCGGGTAAGAAAAACCCGCGGCCTGTCGTTTCTTGCCGTGGTCATATTAGATACCGACATTATGCTGACAACTAAGCATCAGATTTCTCAGTGCTACGACGCTGCCGAGGTTCCTTATGGCTTTTACGAAACGGTAGAAGATGCTTTAGAAGCGATGACGAATAATGGCTATGATTTTGATAGTGACGAAGCTGAGCGCTTTTTTGCCCGCTTTAACTTTACGCGTTAACATTTAACACCGCATGCGTTCTGCTTTTGTCACACGTTGAGTCTGAAATTCACCGCCAGCTTTTGATAAAGGCGAAAAAAAGGAGAGCGAGCGCTCTCCTTTTTATTTTAAGACTGCCATCCGCCTCCGAGTGCCTGATACAAATCGACCAGTGCGGCCATTTGCTGCTGACGAGTTTCTATAAACTCGCTACGCGCTTCCAGTGCTTCTCGTTGCGCAAGCAGCACCTCTAAATATTCACCATGAGCTGACGAAAAAAGCCTATTGGCAATATCAATCGACTGTTCGAGTGAAGCAATTTGATGACGCCGTGCTTCAGCACTTTTCTCCAAATTATCGAGCTTCGACAAACTGTTTGTTACTTCAGCTACCGCCGTTAAAACGGTCAGTTCATATTCGTAAGCCGCTTCAATTTGTTCGGCGCTGGCATTTTGATAAACCGCCTCAATCGCCCTGCGGTTTATTAATGGCGCAAAAACATCTCCAGATAAAGAATATGCCAATGACTCAGGCACATTAAACAAGTAGCGACTATCAAACGCCGATAAACCTACCCCTGCTTTTAGCTCAAAAGAAGGGTAGAAGTTGGCTTTAGCCACATCGATATTTAACTCTGCTGCTTGGAGCGTGAGTGCAGCTTGTTTTATATCAGGGCGATTGTCTAATAGCGCAGAGGGTACACCCACCTGCGGGCTTTTTAGCTCGGCGCTGAGCAACACGTTACTGTCCCTTTGAATGGGCTGTGGAGTGCGTCCTAATAACAGATTGAGCGTGTTCTCTTTCTCTAGGATTTCCTGCTCAATCAAGTAACGCTCGCTCTCGTTTTTCTTCACTTCCGCGTTAAAGCGCGCAACAGGTAGCGATGACGCCCGCCCGTATTCTTTCAACGCATTAATAGTGTGAATAACATTACGCTGTAGCGAAATGGTTGAGTCAAGATTCTCTAGCTTGTTATCTAGCGCCAGCAGTTCATAGTAAGTACGCGCAACTTCAGATACTAACTGGGTAACGAAAAATTTCTTACTTTCAACCGATGCCAAGTATTCAAGCGAGGCCACTTTAGACGCATCTCTCAGCTTATGCCAAACGTCAATTTCCCACGACGCATTAAGGCCTAGCTTTAAGTTTGCCAGCGGGTCGGGAAATTCTTTATCCTCCTTGATATTTAACTGTTCTTCTACTGCGCCTTCCCGGGTATATTCGCCTACCTTTTCGGTTTCAGCGGCTACCCCCGCAGAGAGTCGAGGCAAATATTCCCCTTCCCGTGCATACACTTCATTCGACGCCATATTAATGCGTTGAATTAATATAGACACCTCTTGGTTGTTCTTAACCGCCGTATCCACCAGCGCAGAAAGCGTAGGGTCGTTAAACCACTCACTCCATTGAATATTTGCTTGTGTACTCTGGTTAATCCCTTGACCAGCCTGAGTATCCACTTGCGAAACTTTCGCGTTAAACTGCTCTGGCAAATCTAGATTAGGGTTTCGCGTTTCAATGGTAGGGATGGCACATGCCTGTACTAACAACGCACTACTAAGCGCTAACCACAGCGGCTTATAAGTAAATCGCTTTTTATTTATCATCGCTTAGCACCTCATCGTTATAGTGGTAAGTTTCAGTAAGAGGGACATGATCTTCGTTTTTGATTAATGACTTACCTTCTTCAAGTTTGGCGAACAAGTAGTAAAGCCCAGGAATAACCAGCACACCAAAAACAGTGCCGAACAAAGTACCGCCTAAGGCAGAAGCACCAATAGTTCTATTTCCCACTGCGCCTGCCCCCGTTGCAATAACAAGCGGAATTAGCCCTGCTACAAACGAGAAAGATGTCATTAAGATTGGACGGAAGCGCTGTTTGGCCGCTTCAACAGCTGCGTCAGCAATCGATAAGCCCTGCTGATTTTTTTGCACTGCGTATTCCACAATAAGCACGGCATTTTTACCGAGTAAACCAACCAGCATAACTAAGCCGAGCTGCGCATAAACATCGTTGGCCAGCCCCATACCTTTTAGAAACAGGAATGAGCCGAGAATACCGGTAGGTAGTGAAAGAATAACCGCAAAAGGTAGAAGCAGACTCTCGTACTGTGATGCCAGTACGATATATACAAACAACAATACTACGGCAAAGATAACAATGGCTTCATTACCTCGTTTAGCCTCGTCAAATGACAGGCCTTCCCAACCAATGTCGTATCCTTTTGGCAAGGTTGCAGCCGCTACTTCTTCAACTGCTTTTATCGCTTGCGCCGAGGTATACCCTGCTGCCGGCTCTGCCCGAATAGCTGCCGAGGTATAAAGGTTGTAGCGCGTAATTTCATTAGGGCCTTGGGTTTTAATCAGCTTCATAAAGGCCGAGTAAGGCACCATTTCACCCTCTTCGTTTTTCACGTAGTAATCCATTAAGTCACTGGGATAACGGCGATATTCCGGTGCACTTTGCGTGTACACCTTGAAGAAGTTATTAAAACGCGTGAAACCTTGCTCGTAAGTACTACCGATAAGAATATTCAAATTCTCCATGGCCGCGCCAATAGATACCCCTTTCTGCATTGCAGCTTGGTTATCTATCTCAATTTTGTATTGAGGATAATCGGCCGCGTAAAACGTGAATAAACCTTTTAGCTCATCACGTTTACCGAGCTCTTCCATGAAGGCTTTGTTGATTTGGTCGAACTCTTGATAGTCGGTTGTGTTGGTTTTATCGAGTAAACGAAATGATAACCCCGACGACGCGCCATAACCCGGCACAACAGGCGGTTCGAAATACTCAATCACTGCACCTAAGTGGTGTGTTTTGGCTTCTAGTTCTTCAATAATGTCACGTACCGACTGTTCGCGATTAGCCCAATCTTCAAGGTTAATCAAGCAGGTACCAGCATTTGAACCTCGTCCTTCCGTGAGAATTTCATAGCCAGCAAGCGAAGACACCGAGGAGACGCCTTCAACGTCCAGCGCCAAGCTTTGCAGCTCTCGCGCTACTGTATTCGTCGCTTCAAGGGTACTGCCTGGCGGTGTTTGAATAATGGCATAGATTTGCCCCTGGTCTTCACCGGGAATAAAGCCTGTAGGTAATGCCTGATTAATGCCAAAGGTACTTACCACAAAGCCTGCAAGCAGCACTACAGTAACACTGCGGCGTGTAACGATAGCTTTGATAATGCCTGTATAACGACCGGTTAACTTATTGAAATAATGGTTAAATCCATCAATAAACTTGCTTAATGGCGTTGCCTTTCTTGTGTGTGAATGAGGGTTTTTAAGCAACATTGCACACAGCACTGGGGTTAATGAAAGCGCCACAATACACGAGATGATAATTGACGATGACATGGTAATAGAGAACTGGCGATAGAAGACACCTACCGGGCCCGTCATAAAAATAAGGGGCACAAAAACCGCCGTCATCACCAGTGTAATCGCTATAATAGCTCCCCCCATTTCGCCCAGTACATGTTGGGTCGCCATATAAGGGGTTAGGCTGGCGCTCTCTTCCATTTTTGCGTGAACGGCCTCCACGATAACAATAGCGTTATCCACTACAATCCCTATCGCTAACACCAGTGCGAACAGGGTAATAAGGTTTATGTTCACCCCCGTGGCCTGCATGCAGAAAAACGTCCCCACCAGTGAAACCGGCACAGCCAGAAGCGGGATCAATGTGGAGCGCCAGTCACCCAGAAAGATGAACACCACCAAGGAAACCAAAATAAAGGCTTCAAACAGGGTATGCAGCACTTGTTCAATAGAGGCATCTAGAAACTTGGAAACATCGTAGTTGATTTCGTACTTCATGCCTTCTGGAAACGTTTTTTCTAGTTCAGCCATAGTGGCTTTCACCTGAGAAATCACCTCGTTGGCACTGCTTCCATAGTTCTGCTTTAGCACTATCGCAGCGGAAGGATACCCGTCTTTGTTTGAGTAAATATCGAAAAATTCACTACTTAACTCAACATCAGCAATGTCACCTAATTTGAGCAAGCGACCGTCGGAGTCGGCGCGAATAATGATATTTTTATATTCTTCAGGCTCGTCATAACGCCCCTCGTAAATAAGCACGTATTCCTTTGATTGAGCGGTAATGCCTGAGCTTCTGCCAAGTCGCCCAGGGCGTCCAATCAAGCTTTGCTCGTCTATCGATTCCATGATCTCATCTACAGAAACATTGTAAGCACGCATGCGATCAGGCTTTAACCAAATTCGCATGGCGTACTGGCGACTTCCCAATATTTTTGCACTGGCAATACCGTTTACCCGCTGTATCTCTGGGATAAGGTTGATATTGGAATAGTTGTACAGAAACTTTTCATCAGCCGTTTCGTCCGTGCTATAAACGTTTATGTACATCAACATGCTAGGCTGAACCCGCTCTAGTATCACTCCTTCTAGCTGTACTAACTGGGGCAGACGGTTCATGATCTGATCAAGCCGCGTTTTCACATTAATTAGCGCTTGATTCGGATCCACATCTAAATCGAAGATAACTTGAATAGTAGCTTCACCGGCGCTCGTCGCATCAGACACGATGTACTTCATGCCCGGCACACCGTTGATTGAGCGCTCAATAGTAACCAGCGATGATTTCACCAGTACATCAGCACTCGAACCGGGATATGCCAGAGAAATAAGCACCCGCGGCGGAGCAATATCGGGAAACTGTGACGTGGGTAGGCTAAATACCGACAACACGCCCAAAAATATAATCATCAGCGATAGCATGATGGCCATCACTGGACGTTTAATGAAAACTCCAAACATAGCGCCCCCTTATTCTGCGTGCAGTGACAGTTCAGCTAATGTGTCGCTGGCTGAAATAAATTCAGGCTCTATCTCATCGCCGTTCGAGACTCTTCGCAGTCCTTCAATCAAAATAGTGTCGCTCGGCGCTAGGCCATCAGATACCAGATAGATGTTAGGGAGTTCTGCAGCGATATTAATGTGGCGGGTTGCTAACTTGTTCTCGCTATCCAGCACATACACAAAGCTTTGATCGAGAATTTCGAATGTGGCCTTCTGAGGAATAACCAGCGCATCTGGATAGGCAATATCCACCATGACATTTCCGGTCTGCCCATGTCTTAGCAGCTGGTCTGGGTTAGGGAAAGACGCACGCATTTCTATGGTACCGGTATGATTATCAAAATCGGCTTCAATGGCATCTATCACGCCTTGGTGCTCGTAAATACTGCCATCGGCAAGCTTTAATCGCACTGGCGTTTGTTTGTTTGACGGGTTGTTTTGCGCGTATTTCAAATACTCAGATTCAGGTACATTGAAATACACCCACATGGTGCTGATATCAGATAGCGTGGTAAGCAACTCACCCTCATCAAGCAGACTTCCCGTGCGAGCTTCCAGTCGGTCCATTTTCCCTGTGAACGGTGCTTTAACGTCAGTAAACGCTAGGTGGGTCTTCGCCAGTTCAACTTCTGCCTGTGCTTTTTGAAGCTGCGCTTCAATCACGGCGAGTTCGTTAGGAGAAACAATGTTTTGCTCAACAAGCGACTTTGTATTTTTGTACTCCATCTCGACTGCTTTAGCCTCGGCTTCAGCGCGGTGTAGCTCAGCTTCATACACGTTCGGCATTATTTTAAACATGGGCTGACCACGTTCTACCGTTTGTCCCTCATCAACAAAAGTCGATTGAAGATAGCCTTTTTCCATAGCTCTAACTTCAATATGTTGAATGGCACGTATCTGACTGACGTACTCTTTTACCAGCGTTGTGTCTTGTACGATGGGATGAGTAACGTTGAATTGAAGTTTTTCGTGATGCGCAGCATGTTCTTCATGGCCACACCCACCTAATAGTGCGGTAACAATGCTTACTGCAAGAAGTGCTTTTTTGCTCATAATGTAAATTCGTAATAAAAGGCTAATCGTGACGTACCTCGTAAAAAGGCAGCACGCCACTAGCGCGCGTTCAGCAATAAAATTCAGTGCTGAAAATTAAGCGCGCAAAAACATCCAGCGAAAAGGGCTGGCGCTATGTAATGAATATCGAATTAACGTATTTCTAGGTAAGCAGCTAACTGCTAAGCCTAAGAAACTAAGCAATAGGCGGCGCTCGTGTTAACGGCGTTGCGTAGTTAAGGGATGTTTTGAAATGCCAGCGCGGACGTGGCTTTGCGGTTTCAGTGAAGGAGTCCGTAAGGTAATCCAGCACAACATATTGTGGTGGAGCGGGCTCTTCCGGCGCACTTTCCTCTGTATCAAACTCGAAGGAATATTCGGAAATAGAAGCATCGAAATGATGCTTGAACGTGATTGGCTTGTAATCCTGTTTGAGTCCAGATAAGCAAGTAAACAACAACGCTATTAATGCGTATATAGTGTACTGCTTCATGTACTGCTGATTATGCACCGGTTAATATTCCAGAAATTCAAATATATAAGGAAAATTGCGGCGCTATGCTACACAGCCAACCACGCTTTGACAAGAACCAGTATTGCCACTAAACGCAGGCAATAACCGGTTGCACGTATTTGTTACAAACAAACTCAGAATTCCTGAGTGTGGCAGTATACGTCATATCTTTTTACTGCAAGCAAAAACACATTTTAACAGCACGTATTTTTAAGAGGCCTTTTTGAAAGTCACAGAAAAAGAGATGTGGTTGTGATCCAACTTATAAACCGACACGTCTGCTCCAATCGCACCGCACAATGCACTCACTATTGATAGCCCTAGGCCAAAGTTGTCCTCTGATGTACGTGATGCATCCTTTTGCCACAGGGGTTCAAACATATGTCTTAAGTCACGTTCATCAATTTCAGTATGCGTTGTATTTGTCACTTCTATTTGAGCTTGCCCTGATTGCGTTTTGCCTATATACACGCTGATCGGCTCACAATGCTTTCCATGCTCAATAGCGTTGTCTAACAAATTGCTAAATATAGACTCCACCGCAATTCGGTTAGAGTGAATAACCACATCGCCCCTTTCTTTCGCAACCACATTAATATTATCTACCGCTTTGCTTGCGACAACTTGAGCAACGAGCTCTTTAATATTAATAAGGTCGTTTAATTGAGTCTGCTTAGCACTGTGCTTTTGGATTAACATCAAACCGGAAATGATGTTTTTCATTCGCATCCCAATGCGAAGAATCTGCGGTTTAAAATCTTTTTCGAGTCGCTCCTCTCCTGGAAACTTCATGGCAACTTCCGCCAGGTTGATAAGTTCAGAAACCGGCGTTTTAAGTTCGTGAGCAATGTCAGAGGTAAGCCTTTTCTCTCTAAGGTATAGGGCGTAGTTATCGTTTATAAAATGGTTCAAGCTGCTGACGATTGGCTCTAGTTCTGAAACGTTTGTAGAGAATGCTTCGTGCTTGTCTGTGGCAGTAAACCTTAGAGTTCTTATATTGTTGTTTAATGCATCAAGTGGTGCCAACGCGTAAGACACCGTGTTGCGCACGACGAATCTTACCATTAACGGAATTACAATAAGCGCCACTAAAAATGCGATATCGATAAACCAAAGAGTAAAATTCAACAGTTCAGTGGAGGTTGCGTATGCGATAACCATGGGGTCGCGCTGCTCTTCGCCTCTGACGCTATAGAATGCTTCGCGGTCTTCAGAGTCAATTTGAGGCACGTATTTGGTGTGAATAATACGCCCGGAACGACCATCTGGCAGCGTAATGTCGTTAATCACCGCCTCGTTTAAACTTAAGTTTTCAAACGGCAGCTCGTCGACAGTGTACAGTGCAAGGGATTCCGACTTTTCGAAAACCTGCCCTTTGTACCACAATTGAAAGTATTCTGGAGAAGAAGCACCCTCGAACTCAGGGAAATACTCGCCGGCAAACTCAAACTCAACGCCGTCTAAATCTTCATTGACTAAGCTTTGAAGCATGCCAACTTTGGCTTTTAAACCTTGGTTAAATTCTCTTTGGACCCAGGTATCAACTCCGATATCTGCGGCGAGTAAAACGACAATCACCAGCAAAGAAATAGTGATAGAAAGGCGTCGCGTTAAGGTTTTACGTATTGACTTCATCGCCTTCCACCACGACGTAGCCAAATCCTCGCTTACTTTTAATGGGGAGTGTAGCGCCACACGCCCTTACTTTTTTTCGCGCTGAAGAGAGGTGCGCTTCAATTGCATTTTTTGAGATATGGTCATAACTACCGGAAATAAATTCACTTAATTTTTCTGATGTGACGACCTTGCCTTTGTTTAGGAACATGCACTCTACTATGCGATATTCATTCGGCGTTAAACTAATCGCCTGCTCTCCAAATAAAAAAGACTTGGCCTGAATATCCAATATCAATCCATTAATAGTAATTTGATCGTTAATACAGTTTGTTACGCCCCGTCTCATCAAACTGAGAAGTCGCGCTGACAACTCTTCAAATGAAAAAGGCTTAGATAGATAATCATCAGCGCCTGCTAACAAGCCTTCAACTTTCTCTTCAGGTTCGGCACGTGCAGACAAAATGAGCACCTTGGTCTCTACCCGTCTTTTTCTTAGCGTTTTCAGGATAGCCATCCCGTCGAGTTCTGGCAGCATGCGGTCTAATACAATAATGTCGTAGCTACCAAGAAGCGCCATACTCAAACCATCGGGCCCTGTGGCAGCTAAATCAACTGAATGGCCAAGTTTTTCTAGACCTAAGCTCAGGCTATTTCTCAAAGACAATGAATCTTCTATAAGGAGTATTCTCATGTTTCATTGGTCGATTTTTATTCCTCGCTAAGGTTATGATCTCAATCTTAAGATAAACTGAAGGCGAGAATAATATTGAATTAATTAACGATAGAAAGTGACGGCCTAGGAAGCTTTTTGTGCAACTGCACGCCGTTTCTCTATGTATAACAAGTGGTTGCAATGGGAAACCATTTGGAATTGTTGGTTCTAGATAAAAATTCCCATTAACGCTAATCCCAAAGTTTTGCTTAAGCTTTATTTAAGTTTTGAAAGTTATCTTGTGCTGCAAGTAGTACACAAGAGAACTGACTTTGAAATTTCCACGTTCGTTAAATTTAAACCCTTCATTAGCCAATTTTGTTTTTATAGCATCAGTCTTAATAACGCTGGTTTTCAACTTCCCTTTTATTTCAAATGTCTATCACGCTGTGTCGCCAACTACAGTAGGCCAGTGGATATTTTTTCTGTCCGTTCCATTGTTGCTTACCTTTTTCAATATCATCGCCCTTAGCCTATTAGGCGCCATTCTTTTGCCTAGATTGACCGTGGCAGTGACACTGTTAGTCAGTTCACTTCTTTTATACGGTACGGTCGCTTACGGCGTGATATTTGATAAGAGTATGATTCAAAATGTGATGGAGACCAATTCTGGTGAAGCATTTGCCTATCTAAACTCAACGCTTTTACTCTTTTTCTTCTTGTTAGGATTGGTGCCCGTTGTTGCCGTCTTTAATCAGGAAATTAATGGAAAATTAGTTGCTAGAGTTAAGCACTTACTTAAGCTCAACGTATTAGCAGTGGTTGGAATAATCGTTATCGCTGCTGGCCTTTATAAAGACTATGCTGCGGTGGGTAGAAATAATAAAGATTTGGCCAAGTATATTATCCCTTATGCATTTTACGATTCTGGCTACAAATATCTCAGAGACACCTACTTTTATCCGCCACTTCCTTACAAGGTACTGGACAAGACACCTTCTCTAATAAATAGAAATAACGCTTTGCCTTCTACGACTGTACTGGTTGTTGGAGAAACAGCAAGGGCAGACAAGTTTGCCAGTAATGGCTATAGCAGAAACACCACGCCCTTTATGAACGACATAGGCGCGGTAAGTTTCAACGACGTGACCTCATGCGGGACAGCTACTGCGGTGTCAGTACCCTGTATGTTTTCTCGACTTTCGAGGCAAAGCTATGATGTTCGCATTGCGGAAAGTCAGGATAATGTGCTTGATATCATACATCGGGCTGGCGCTGATGTGACATGGATAGACAATAATAGTAGCTGCAAGGGGGTGTGCAAAAGAGTTGAAACTATTGCATTTGACCCATCCCGAGATCCTAGTTTATGTGACGGTGATTTTTGCTACGATGTTTTACTCAACGAGCTTTTGAAGGACGTTTTGTCATCACCTGCGACAACTAACAGGGTTATTGTTCTTCATATGATAGGCTCTCATGGCCCTACCTACTATCGAAGATACCCCGCTGAATTTGCCAAATTCTCTCCCGACTGTCCTAGAAGTGATATTCAAAACTGTGATTCGCAGGCGCTTATCAACACGTATGACAATACCATTGCGTACACTGACTATGTACTTGGAGAGATTGTTAATACATTAAAAAATGTGCCAAACGCTTCCATGCTATACCTGTCTGACCACGGTGAATCTTTGGGTGAAAAAGGACTCTATCTACATGGATTCCCTTATCAAATTGCACCGCAAGAACAGACTCACATTCCTATGCTTTTTTGGGCGTCGAAGTTTGAAGATTCAGGCTACCGAAATTGTATTAAGAACCTGGCCAACCACCCTTACTCTCAAGACAACTTGTTTGACACGTTACTTGGTTTATCAAGTGTAAAGAGTATTACTTACCAACCTACTATGGATATCTTTAAACAATGCGAAGCCTAAATGAATCAAACCCTGTGGTTAGTACCACCTCGCACTTCGACCCAAGTAACAAACCAAAAGGCCTGCGTCGAGTATTTAAGGCTCTAAAGAATTCACTTCGAGCGTTTAGCTGGCTTACTAAGAACGAAGCTGCATTTAAACAAGAACTCAGTCTAGCCGCTGTGGCATTCGTGGTTCTTGCTTTTTGGTCAATTCCTTTTCTTGAACGTGCAATTTTAATGTCTTCCATTTTTTTCATTTTATTTGCGGAAATCATCAATACGGCAATTGAAGTCACCGTCGACAGAATAGGTACAGAGTTTCATGCCCTATCAGGGTTAGCAAAAGACTTAGCATCAGCAGGCGTTTTTCTATCCATCGTTATTGCATGTGTGTTGTGGGCGGGCGTATTTTATAGCCACATATAAAGGTATTAGTTAAGACTTTAATTCCCCAGAGGCATCCCTTTAGCAAGGTTATAAAGATGAGCTTATTAAGTTGAAGGGGTCACAATACTTCGAAAGAACTAGTAACGAAAAAGAGCGCCATTAGGCGCTCTTTAGAAGTGCTGACAAAAGAGAAGATTACGCCTTAGAGGCCTGGTAAATATCTTCAATCGCTTTATCTAGCGTTGCCTCGAATTCTTCTTGAGACTGCTTTGCAGAAACGCCTTCGGTCAATGCTCGAGAGAAACTCGCAATCATACCTTGGTTTTCTGCCAGTTTCGCATTCGCTTCTTCACGGCTATAGCCGCCAGAAAGCGCTACAACTTTAAGCACGCGAGGGTGATCAACAAGCTCTTTGTAGAAATTAGCTTCTGTTGGAAGCGTTAGCTTAAGCATAACTTCCTGGCCTTCGTTTAGAAGGTTTAGCTGCGTTAGGATCTCTAATTTAAGAAGAGCTTCAGCTTCCGCTTTTTGTGGGCTGTGGATGTCTACTTCTGGCTCGATAATCGGAACAAGACCTGCGGCTAAGATTTGCTTACCCACTTCAAATTGCTGAGCAACAACATCTTTAATACCTTGGTGATTCGCAAGCTTAACAACACTACGCATCTTAGTGCCAAACACGTCTTGCGCTACCGCTTTAGCTAGCAGTGCATCAAGACCAGGCATTGGCTTCATTACTTGAACGCCATTGCTTTCTTCAGCTAGACCTTTATCTACCTTTAAGAAAGGAATAACACGCTTTTTCTGCCACAGGTAGTGTGCAGAAGACATGCCTTCAATTTCTCTATCAAGGGTGTTTTCAAACAAGATTGCGCCAAGAACGCGCTCGCCGCTAAAAGGGGTGCTGGTGATAATGCGCGTACGCATTTCGTGAACAAGATTAAACATCTCTTCGTCTGAGCTGTACTCTGACTCTTCGATGCCATATAAGCGTAACGCTTTAGGGGTACTACCGCCGCTTTGATCTAACGCTGCAATAAAACCGGTTTGCGTCTTCAGTTTATCCAGCATTGCCTGCTGAGCTTGTGATGCCATTGCAACACTCCTTTTGTATATTACTGCCTTAATAGACAGGTGTAGGGTTTATTGTTATACCAATTCTATTAAAGATCTGTTTGTCTCAGACGCGGCATGCCAGCACCTTAAGTAAACACATCTGTAATAAAATTGGTATTTATGCCTGCGTACTTCACTGTTTCGCAGGTGTAATCGTTTCCGATTAAAAGGTCACGCTCAAAAATGCTGTTACTGAGCGTGACTCCTATGGGGTAACGTTTGTACTAGGCCTTAGCTATCTTGAGCTTTAAAACGCTGCGTTTACAAGCAGCGCTTAGGCTTATTTATTTTTTTCTTCTAGTACTGCTACCGCTGGTAATGTTTTGCCTTCCAAGAATTCTAGGAACGCGCCACCACCTGTTGAAATATAAGAAACCTTATCGGCAATCCCGTATTTATCAACTGCCGCTAGTGTATCACCACCACCTGCAATTGAGAATGCGTCGCTAGCCGCAATCGCCTCAGACAGCGCCTTTGTACCCGCACTGAACTGTTCAAATTCAAATACACCTACGGGACCATTCCATACTATAGTACCCGCGTTTTTGATGATATCTTCTAGCGCTTTTGACGAGTCTGGACCGATATCAAAAATCATGTCGTCGTCGGCAACTTCACTGACAAGTTTAAGCGTAGCTTCGGTGTTTTCATCAAACGCTTTACCCACTACTACGTCTGTCGGTACTGGAATATTTCCGCCATTCGCCTGCGCTTCGTTCATAAGCTGCGTGGCTTGTTCGGTTAAGTCCATTTCTACCAACGATTTACCTACATTGTGGCCCTGTGCCGCGATAAAGGTATTGGCGATACCACCGCCCACAATTAGCTGGTCTACTTTTTCGGCCAATGTTTTTAGCACGGTCAACTTGGTTGATACTTTAGAGCCACCGACAATAGCAACCATTGGGCGTTTAGGGTTATCCAGCGCCTTGCCTAGTGCATCTAGTTCCGCAGCAAGTAATGGGCCAGCACAGGCTTTTGGTGCGAATTTAGCAACGCCATGGGTAGACGCTTGTGCACGGTGAGCAGTCCCGAAGGCATCCATTACAAAGATATCGCATAGTGCAGCGTACTGCTTTGCCAGTGTCTCGTCGTCTTTCTTTTCGCCATTATTGAAGCGAACGTTTTCAAGAATGACGAGCTCACCTTCGCTAAGCTCAACACCGTCTAGGTAATCTTTTACTAGCTTTACCGGCACATCTAGGGCGTCGTTAAGGTAATCAACAACAGGTTGAAGAGAGAACTCATCAGCAGACTCGCCTTCAGTAGGGCGACCAAGGTGAGACATCACCATAACCGCTGCACCTGCGTCTAGCGCTGCTTTAATAGTAGGAATAGATGCTTTGATACGCGCATCAGAAGTTACTTTGCCGTCTTTTACCGGCACGTTTAAATCTTGTCTAATTAATACGCGCTGACCTTTAAGGGCCATATCGCTCATGCTTGGAATTGCCATCGTCTTTCCTATGTTAATTTAAATTCAGAAGAGCGTGTTTTAAAGGTAAGACACGCTCAAATTAACGGTGAAAGCTGCGCGGGCTGGTGCTACCAACCCTTGGCAGCATCAATGCTTTACTTTGCGTCGAACATCACTTTTGCTGTGTCGAGCATACGGTTTGCAAAACCCCATTCGTTGTCACACCACACCAGTGTTTTAACCAGTTGTTTGTGACTGACTCTTGTTTGTGTGCCATCTACAATACACGAGTGTGGGTCGTGATTGAAATCTACCGATACCAATGGCTCTTCGGTGTAATCCAAAATACCCTGTAAACGCCCGGCTTTTGCATTGCGAAGGGCTTGGTTTACTTGCTCAATAGTTACCTTAGATTGAAGCGTTACGCTCAAGTCCATGGCAGTAACATTGATGGTAGGAACCCGAACCGCAATGGCTTCGAACTTACCCGCAAACTTAGGCAGGATGCGCTCTATACCGGCAGCAAGTCGTGTATCAACGGGAATAATTGACTGACTTGCAGCGCGCGTTCTGCGCAAGTCTTCATGATAGGCGTCGATAACTTGCTGGTCATGCATAGACGCGTGAATAGTTGTGATCGTACCACTTTCCACACCGAACGCAGCGTCTAGTGCTTGGATAACAGGAACAATGCAGTTTGTGGTGCAAGAGCCGTTAGAGACTAATTTTTGTTCACTGGTCAACGTGTCTTCGTTGGTTCCGAAGATGACCGTATTGTCTAAATCTGGTGACCCGGGTGACGAGAAAAGCACTTTGCCAGCGCCTGCATCTAAATGTGCTTGCCCCGACGCTCTGTCATCAAACTTGCCCGTACACTCAAGCACAATATCAATGCTCAAGTCTTTCCAGGGTAGGTCTTTAATATCGCTTATCGCGAGCAGTGTAATATCGTCGCCTGCGACATTTAGCGTGTTATTTTCTAAGGCCACATCAAAACGGAACCGCCCGTGGGCGGTATCGTATTTAAGTAAATGTGCTATGCCTTCGGGTTTAGCAATGTCGTTAATGGCCACCACGTTAAATTCGTTGTTGCGCCCACTTTCATACAGCGCGCGCAACACGTTACGACCAATACGACCAAACCCATTTATGGCAATATTTACCATAGGCTTATCTATTACCTCTTACAGAGACAGTGCAGCCTCTACTACAGCGTCAGTGGTAATGTTGAAGTGCTTAAACAGGTCGCCAGCAGGCGCAGACTCACCAAAGGTGTCCATACCCACGATAGCGCCATTAAAGCCAACGTACTTGTACCAGCTATCTTTAGACAGCGCTTCAACCGCTACGCGTTTAACAACGCTAGAAGGCAGTACGCTTTCACGGTAATCAGCAGACTGACGGTCAAATACGTCAGTTGATGGCATAGACACCACGCGAACGGCTTTGCCTTGCTCGGTCAGTTTCGCTGCGGCTTCAACGGCTAGCTGAACCTCAGAACCGGTAGCAATAAGAATAAGCTCTGGCGTACCTTCGCAGTCTTTAAGTACGTAACCACCTTTCGCGATATCAGCAACTTGCTGAGTTGTTCTTTCTTGCTGCGTTAAGCCTTGGCGTGTGAAGATTAGTGTTGTTGGGCCGTCAGTGCGCTCAATAGCAGACTTCCACGACACAGCAGACTCAACCTGATCACAAGGGCGCCAGTTATCAAGGTTAGGCGTTGCTCTTAGCGCAACCACCTGCTCCACCGGCTGGTGAGTTGGGCCGTCTTCACCTAGACCAATTGAATCGTGGGTGTAAACGAAAATTGCAGGCTGCTTCATTAGCGCTGCCATACGTACCGCGTTGCGTGCATATTCCATAAACATTAGGAAGGTTGCACCGTATGCCTTAAAGCCACCGTGAAGAGCAATACCATTCATCATGGCCGACATACCAAACTCACGTACACCGTAATAAATGTAGTTACCTGACGCATCGTTCGCTTCAACGCCTTTGCTGCCTTCCCAAATAGTGAGGTTAGAACCAGCAAGGTCAGCAGAGCCGCCTAATAGCTCAGGAAGTAGTGGACCAAATGCGTTTAATGCATTTTGCGACGCTTTACGTGAAGCAATATTTTGTGGGTTAGCTTGAAGCTCAGCAATAATTGCATCTGCTTTTTCGCTGAAATCTGCTGGCAACTCGCCATTTACGCGGCGTTTGAACTCTGCCGCAAGCTCTGGGTAGGCGGCTTCATATGCTGCGAAAGCGTCATTCCACGCGCTCTCCGCGTTTGAACCTTTCTCTTTAGCATCCCAACCCGCGTAAATATCGTCTGGAATTTCGAACGCGCCATGGCTCCAGCCAAGCTTTTCGCGAGTGGCTACAATTTCATCTTCACCTAGTGGTGCACCGTGACAAGACTCGGTACCTTCTTTATTAGGTGAACCGAAGCCAATAGTGGTTTTACAACAAATAAGCGTAGGCTGCGCGGTGTTCGCTTGCGCCTTTTCAATGGCGGCTTTTACTTGCTCTGCATCGTGACCGTCAACGCCATCGATCACTTCCCAACCGTAGCTCTTAAAGCGTGCTGGTGTATCGTCAGTGAACCAGCCTTCAACTTCGCCATCAATTGAAATGCCGTTGTCATCCCAGAACGCGATAAGCTTACCAAGGCCTAGTGTACCGGCTAGTGAACATGTCTCGTGTGAGATACCTTCCATCAAGCAGCCGTCGCCTAAGAATGCGTAGGTGTGGTGATCAACAATATTGTGACCGTCACGGTTAAATTGTGCCGCTAGCACTTTCTCGGCAAGTGCCATACCCACAGCATTACTGATGCCTTGACCTAGTGGGCCTGTGGTCGTTTCAACACCTGGCGCATAACCATATTCTGGATGGCCTGGCGTCTTTGAATGCAATTGACGGAAGTTCTTTAACTCTTCAATAGGCAGTTCGTAGCCTGAAAGGTGAAGAAGAGAGTACAACAGCATCGAGCCGTGACCATTTGAAAGCACAAAGCGATCGCGGTTAGCCCAAGATGGGTTTGCAGGGTTGTGTGATAAGAAATCACCCCATAGTACCTGTGCGATATCAGCCATCCCCATTGGGGCACCTGGGTGACCAGATTTAGCTTGTTGAACGGCATCCATGCTTAATGCACGGATTGCATTGGCGAGTTCACGACGAGAGGGCATGTTGTCTCCTGATTTATTTTGTATCTTTTGTTTCGTATCTTAGCGGGCTAGGCAAGCTAGACGAGCGTAGAGGTAAGGCGTTCGCTCTACTTCTTTATACGAATGAATGTGGCGTTATTCTTACCTATGCCACCTTACAGTTCAATGGGTTTTGATTGCCAATAGTGAAAGTCTTAGTAAAAAATGGTCTATACCTTATCCATCACGTATTCCCAATACATCAAAAACGGTTATATCTAACGTCTGGTTTTACTAGTACATCATTCGCTTTACCAATTTCGTCCTGAATAACCCCATTAGTGATCGGGTTGTGTCAACTATTCGTAACGAAGAGACTTTTAGACGTCTAGAAGTAAAGACTGGTATTTATAACTTGTTTTAGTACAATATACGACTATTTTGATAATTTAACGCTTACGGAGCATTTATGGCCACGCATTTATTCACATCCGAGTCAGTGTCTGAAGGACATCCGGACAAAATTGCTGATCAGATCTCAGATGCGGTTCTTGACGCTATTTTAGAACAAGATCCTCGCGCTCGGGTGGCCTGCGAAACGTATGTAAAAACCGGTATGGTTTTGGTAGGTGGTGAAGTTACCACTTCTGCATGGGTAGACATTGAAGAGCTTACTCGTAAAACAGTCAAAGAAATTGGCTATACGCACTCAGATATGGGCTTCGACGCTGATTCATGTGCGGTATTAAATGCTATTGGCAAACAGTCACCTGACATCAATCAAGGTGTTGATCGTGAAAGCCTTGAAGAACAAGGTGCGGGTGACCAAGGTCTAATGTTTGGCTACGCTAGCGACGAAACTGACGTGCTAATGCCAGCGCCAATCACTTACTCTCACCGCCTTGTTCAAAAACAAGCTGAAGTGCGTAAGTCTGGTAAGCTAGACTGGTTGCGCCCAGACGCGAAAAGCCAAATTACTTTCAAGTATGAAAACGACAAGCCTGTAGGCATCGACGCGGTTGTGCTTTCAACTCAGCACTGCGATTCAGTAAGCACGGAAACAGTTCGCGAAGCGGTAATGGAAGAAATCATCAAGCCTGTGCTTCCAAGCGAGTGGATTGATGCCAATACACGCTTTCACATTAACCCAACGGGACGATTCGTTATCGGTGGTCCAATGGGCGACTGTGGCTTAACCGGGCGTAAAATCATTGTTGATACTTACGGTGGTATGGCGCGTCACGGCGGTGGTGCATTCTCTGGTAAAGATCCATCAAAAGTAGACCGCAGTGCAGCATACGCGGGTCGTTACGTTGCTAAGAACATTGTTGCAGCAGGTCTTGCCAAGCGTTGCGAAATCCAAGTGTCTTATGCAATCGGTGTGGCAGAGCCAACATCTATCAGTATCGATACCTTTGGCACTGGCGTAGTCGATGAGAAAACACTCGTTGCACTAGTGCGCGAACATTTCGACTTGCGTCCTTATGGCCTTATCCAAATGCTAGACCTTGAGCGCCCAATTTATCGCCCAACGGCTGCATACGGTCACTTTGGTCGTGACGAATTCCCTTGGGAAGCAACAGATAAAGCAGAAGCGTTAAAAGCATCGATTTAATTCGATATTAAAAAGCGCTTGTTGAAAACGCCGCTGAGTTTTTGTAACACTTTGATTTAAAGCTGTTATATGAACTCGCGGCGTTTTTTATTGGGGGATGGCGAGCAAGCCAAATTAATTTGGCATATAAAAAGTGGTGAAGAATATTTTCATCATTTATTTTTTGCGGCTATGCTTATCAAACGAACACACTGTTGCTTGTATTTCCTAGTTATTTACGAGCTATGATAACAACAACTTGGGCCCTTCCATGAATGTGGTTACTGGTATTCTTCTGGCACTTACTTTGGCTGCGTCTATGACGGCTGCTCCTGTAATCGCGGACACGAATGATATCAACTACAGTCCTATTCAGTTCAAAAGCAAGAAAATAGCCCGGTGGCAGCTAAATAGTATGTACCGCGTTCAATCTACTACCGAAACTTATTTATACGACAACAGCTATACGTATCCAGCTGGCTCCCAAGGCATGTTCAGCGCTAGCCGTCGTTTCGATACTTGGGTTCCGCAAAAGGTCTATGCAACCTACAAAACAAATAATACCGCCTTTCTGCATTATGCTGAGTGGCTCTATTTGCCTCATGATGTTGGCACGTTCACCCGGCTTGGCTGGCTTCTAGGAAAAAGTGAAGGGTTAAACATGGCGGTAGAAATTGAGCACCGACAAGTTGGGGATGAAGAAAATATGGCCCTTTCTTTGGGTGTGAATTACTTATTTTAGGTAAGGCCTGCTTTTAATTGAGTCATGCGCTGCAGGTGCACATGTCGAACTCATACTTCACTTGTTAAACGTGCCAAATAGCTTCGACGCTATTATTGAGATTGAGTTTTCGCGTAAGTCTGTTGAATAACCAATGCATCAGAACTTGCTCTATGACGCTTAACATCAAGTTGCCTTGCAAGGCGATTTTTAACATCATGCCATTGATTCATTTGGGCTTCGGACAGAATATATTCAAGGGCTCTACAGGTAAAAGACATCTCTATCTGCGCTGCGGCGTAAAGCTTAATTAGCCAAGGATTATCTACCACCCAACCGTCACTATAAACCACCGTATTTCCCAGCAAGTGGTTTAGCTCAATACATACTTTACGCGGGTCTTCCCCCCGCGTTTGCAGCATTTGTTGCGTTATGCCGTGCAGTGACTCCGCTTTTCGATCCCAGTGGACCCACGAATCAAAGGGCCGAAGTAGCTTACACCACTTTGCACCATCATAGCGCACGATACCTATTTCAATAGGGTAACTCGCTGCGCCAAATCCACTTGCTTCAATGTCTATTATTGTTGGCAGGGTATTTTTTCGCACTCACGCTCCAAACCGCTGTTTATCCTTGCTTGCAACATCCGCAAACCATTTTTATCAGGCGGTTTTACTGCTACCTCGTCACCAGAGGAACAACTAAACAGCGTCGAACACCGTTTAGCAAACGTACAACCACTCTTCTCGAAATATAAGCTAATAGTAGAATCGTGCCACAATTAATGCGCTCTTGTTTAGTACACCACCCCGTAGCCAGCGCTCAAAAATCTCGTAAAAGCTCTAAAAAAGCATCAAACTTATACTAAAGGATAAGATGTTTACGCTAAAAGACTGAACACATTGCTATACACTTTTAAGGTTAACATTTAGGTAGCCTATTCATGCGTGCACTTTCTATCTTTCTCTCGCTGGCTTGTGTCTTTTCATTTTTTACTGCAAGTAAAGCATTAAGTTCAACGGAGCCTCTGGTGATTGGTATTGATGCCGATCTTTCAGCGTTAGCTGTTGAAGGTGGCATCGCTATTACAAGAGGGGTCGAGCTTGCCGTCGACGAAATAAATGCCGCTGGTGGGATTCTAGGTCGTCAAATAAAAGTTATTGCGAAAGACCATCGCGGCAACCCAGCTCGAGGTGTATATAACATTGAGCAATTTTCCCAAACTCCCAATTTACTTGCGGTAGTAGGCGGCGTTCATACACCTGTAGTTCTCGCTGAAGTCGACCCAATACACGAAAAAAACATTTTGATGTTGGTTCCTTGGGCAGCGGGGACGCCTATTATCGACAACGGGCACTCACCGAATAACATATTTCGCGTGTCGGTACGCGACGCTGAAGCAGCGTCGGTCCTGATTAATCACGTCAAATATATGGGGCTATCAAACATCGCGTTGGTATTGGAAAGAACAGGATGGGGACGCTCAAACCTTGAATCATTAACACAAGCTGCGAGTAATAATGATATTGATATAACAGCAACCCATTGGATAAATTGGCAGCAGAAAGACTTTTCTGAGGATATCGCGGCAATAAAAAGCGCGAAAGCGGAAGCGATTATTCTTGTTACTAACGTTCCTGAAGGTGTTGTGGTACTCGATGAGATGGCAAAACAAGGCATCGCCTCTCTCCCTGTTGTGTCGCATTGGGGAGTCGCGTCGGGTCAGTTCGCCTCTTTACTTGCTAAGCCCATCGCTAACTACAATGTGTCAGTACTTCAAACCTTCCACTTCAACCACCAGAAAAATACCAAGGCAAAAAGCTTGTTAGAAGCCTATTATAGTAAGTATGGCTTGGTGAATGCGACTGCGATTGGTGGTGTGACAGGTTTGGCTCATGCTTATGATTTAACTCATTTAATCGCGGCAGCTGCCGCGAAAGCTGGTAGTATAGAAGTAAACGCATTACGCGCTGCGCTAGAGTCTCTTCAAAATGTGCAAGGTGCAGTGAAGCACTACACAGCTCCATTTTCAGAGGACAGACACGATGCACTCTGGGCAAAGGATTATTTTATGGCTACGTTTAACGAAAAAGGTCACTTGGTAACAACGGGCGTGCAATGATGCAGCAGCCCCCAAGGTTACGCGCTCTTCTGCTTTCAAGCATGCTACCGCGACTGGTTTTACTCGTCGCGGTGCTGTCTATCATACTATTTGCACTTTCATTTCATTTCATTGTTAAGCAAACCGATCAGCTTCAACAGCAGTCTGTAGATGGTTTAGAACAAGACATCAATTACATCGTCAGTGACACCACAAGGCAGTTGGCAGATTTGGCAGCCAATGACATTATTATTAATTCGCTGGTAGATTTTGAGCAGCGGGATAATTATTTACCCATGTTTTTCCGCTCGCTAAACCTAACGCAGGCAAAAAGTGTAGAATTTGCGCTGTTTGATTTCGCTGGAAACCGGGTAATAGATAAAAACTGGAATGCGGTTATTCCTGAATCGCTCAGCAGCGCTTGGCGTCAGCAAACGCTGGGCTCGTCAAATACTTTTTTTTCGGTGTCTCAGTATGGCGTGTTAATAAGCGTTCCGGTGTTATTAAGAGGCGTCGCTGAAGGCGCACTTGTTATGTATGTGGACAGCTTACAGTCTTTGCTAGCGCCCTACCCTCGACTTACTAATCAACTTGTTACTGACTCTAGCGGTCATGTGCTTTTTAGCAGTGAGCCGTCACTCATTGCACCAAACTCGTCCTTTTCTGATTTTGATGACAGCGGTTACTCAATAAAACAGGCTGATTGGCAAAATCTTACGTTGTACAGTGTTAAACCTACCATCACCGCATACAGAGAAGCCGCGTGGACGGGAATTGTATTGTTGGCAATGATTGTTGGCGTTGTGTTTATCATCTTGCATATGGTTAGCATGACGGGAACGCTTGCCGAACGCACACTTTCGACCTTGTACAATGACATTAAGAATCGACTAAACAGCGATGAATCGACTTCACTTCGCCTTGATAATGAAGTTGAAGCACAAGAGCTAGCGGATATTAGAGAAGCTTTCGACAAATTGATTTGGGATTTGACTGAAGTGTCGCTGTCGAACGAACAGTTTTCCAATGTATTAGAATCAATGGGCGACATGCTTGTTGTGGTCGACCAGGACAAGCAAATTTTGCTTTCTAACAAGCGCTTCGACGATTTTTGTCATGACCAGTACGGTGAAAAGAACGGTATTTTGAAGTTCATTATGCAAAAGCTTGCTTCTTCACAGAGCAATGAACTTACACACTTTTCGGTATCAACCGGCCAAGAGCGGTTTGTTCATTGGACTAAAACATCACTGGCCGATGCTAATGGTAATATTCGTGGTGATATCTATGTTGGTAGCGACGAAACTGAACAACGCTCTCTTGAAAGTCACGTTAAAGTGCTCACTCACGCTATGGATGAAGCAACGGTGTCGATCATCATTTCGGACATTAAGCGCGTCGGCCAACCAATAATATACGTAAACAGTGCCTTTGAAGAGCTTACAGGCTACAGTCGTGAAGAAATAATCGGTCATAACTGCAGGTCGATGCAGGGCGATGAAACCAGCAAGCAGACAGTTGACCAAATCCGCAAGGCTATTGCAGTGCGCGAGCCTATTGAAACGACGCTGCTCAACTATAAAAAAGACGGCAGCGCCTTTTATAATCGTTTGAATTTAACGCCGGTAAAAATAAATGGTGAAGTCACTCACTATATCGGGTTTCAACAGGACGTTACTCAACAACGACAAACCGAACAGTATCTTCAGGATGCGCGAGAAAAAGCGGAAGAGTCTGCCCGTCTTAAATCGAGCTTCCTCGCTAGTATGAGCCATGAAATACGCACGCCAATACACGGTATTTCTGGTGTTTTGCAGTTAATGGCTAGCTCTGAACTCACTGAGGAGCAAAAGCACTACCTGTCTCTTGCTAAGTTTAGTATCCAAGGCCTTTTACATATCGTAAATGATATTTTGGACTTCTCTAAAATTGAGGCAGGCCAACTGCAAATTGAAGAAAACCCATTCGACATTTTAGAGTCGCTTGAAAACCTTCAAAGTCAGTACGCGATTATGTGCCAAGAAAAAGGGTTAGCGCTACATTTTCACTTTGATTTACAAGGCTTTCACGTTGTACAAGGCGATGATGTACGCTTTAGACAAATACTCTCGAACTTGTTAGGTAATGCCGTGAAGTTCACCGACAGTGGATGCATTGAAGTCACCACCAGCATTCAGCAAAACGCAGATAACAGCCTTAAGCTTTTATGTAGCGTAAAAGACACCGGCATTGGTATCGCACAAGATAAGCAAAGTACAATCTTTGATGTCTTTACCCAAGAAGACCTTTCTACAACTCGCAAATTCGGCGGAACAGGCCTTGGCCTTTCTATTAGCAAACAATTATGCGAACTCATGGGCGGCGATATAAAACTCGAGAGCGTTAAAGGTCACGGAAGCACGTTCTCTTTCACTATTATGCTTGAACAAGCCGACGAAGCCCTGCTTAAGCCAGTTCACCACTCCTCAGGAGTGAAGCGGGAAAAAGGGAAAAAACGCAAAGTATTAATTGTCGAAGACAACGACATTAATCAGGTTATTGTTAAACAGCACCTAAATAACCACACTACATTGAGTGCCAAATCAGGCCTAGAGGCACTTGAAGCGTTGAACAAAATGAAAGTGACCTTTGATGTTGTCTTGATGGACTGTCAAATGCCGGAAATGGACGGCTTTGAAGCAACTAAACGCATAAGAAATGGTGAGGCCGGAGAACGCTATTTAAACGTGCCGATCATCGCACTAACCGCCAATGCCATGAAAGGTGACAAAGAGCGCTGCGTTAACGCCGGAATGGACGATTACCTAAGTAAACCTTTTGATGCTATTGACCTCATCGACAAAGTTGAGCATTGGGCAAGCATTGAAAGAAATAGTGAAGAAAGCGCCGTTCATTAATCTATTGAAGTGGAACATCTTGAGTGAACGCCTTAGCGAGACTAGCCCAACACATCAAAAAAGTTGTTTCGTTTATCTTATTGATTAACGTTTCGCTTTTTGGCGGTGGCGCGACTGCCGATGAAGTACTGCGATATAATCTTGGAACGTCAGGCAGCTCTATCCCGTACGAAAATGCTGTCGACGCAGATAGGGCCGGTATTCTAGTTGAAATCCTTCCCCTTATTATGAATAGAGCAGGTATTAAGACAGAAAAAGTCATGCTCTCTACCAAACGTGCCATGCTTGCATTTAAAACAGGCGCTCTTGATTTCGACTTTTTCAGTCCAAGCTGGCTGTCTAAAGATGAGCCCGCGGGCGACTTCACTTTCTCAGATCCCATTATAGACATCACAGAATACTTTATTACTCTGCCTGAAAACCATAGCCGATACCAAACCGTCGCCTCTATCTACGGTGAAACCGTAGGGATGATCTCCGGCTATGTGTATTTTGATTCTGATAAGTTCGTCAGAATGGACTTTCAAGCCGAGAGTAACCTTATCTTAGCCCTTGGCATGAAACGGATAGATGTCATCATAATGGAGGAAGCAGCGGCGCGTTACTGGTCTTCAATGCACAACGTAAAAATAGCGCTGGGCCCCATCCATACGGCAGGCCAAATGGCGTTGCGTGTTCACAATCGACATAAAGATAAGCTCCCCGCCATTAACCGCGCCATTGCTGAATTAAAACAAACGGGTCAAATTGATAGAATACTTAACAAGTATTCTGACTTTTCATTATAAGCCACACGCGGTTTCAACATTACGCCGTTGCTTTTTTGCCATAGCGCTTTAAAGCAAATGGAAATTTTATCGATTGGATTAAAAGGCAAAGACACACCAGCGTCATGCCAACCCATCCCACCGGCTTGAATACTTCACCAATCAGAAAAATAGCGAAAAGTGTCGCAACCAGTGGCTCAATTAACGTAATAAGCGTAGCTTTACTCGCTTCGGTGGTGCGAAGACCATAGCCAAATAGCAAATAACCAAGAAACATTGGCACCACAGCCATATAGAGTGAAACGCTAATGTGGATAGTGTTAGTAAACAAGTTTTGACCGGTAAACCAGAGGGAAGGCAACAGAGCAACGGCAGCGCAACCGAAAAGTCCGGCCATGGCAGATTTTGAATTTGCGCCAGCGTCAATGTGTTGCTTCGCAGCCCATGAGTACCCAGCGTAAGTTAAACCTGCAATTAAACCCAATAGAACGCCGAACACCTGATCATCTTTAGATGCTGACAACGCCATTGCGTCGTGTGCCTTACCCATGGCTAACATGCCAATCCCGAACGCACCAAACACAAAACTAATAAACCATTTTAAAGACACGGGCTTTTTACTTAAAAAGTACTCTAAAAGCGCAGCGAATAGTGGTGCACTGGCGATAGAAACCACGGTGCCTATGGCAACGCCTGACAAACGCATTGAGCTGTAAAAGGCCAGCGGATAAATTGCAACACATGCACTGCCAAACAGAAAGGTCAGTGGTGTAGAAAAAAGAATAGGTGCATCCTTTACCAGTGATTTTCGGGCACTAACACAAAGCAATACACCACCTATACCCATTGCAAAGGCACCGATTGCCAGAGGACTGATTTCTGGAGCGAACTGAGCGGCAGTGCCTGTTGTCCCCCACAGAAAGCTTGCGATAACAATTGCTAATATCCCTTTTACTACATCGCTTGTATTCACTGCTTTCTCCACTCTATTACTCACCTTTTTAGCTTTAACTGTTGAACAATGCTTTCATGTTGTACTTTCTAATTAACCCATCAGCTTTTATTGTGACGCTGATATAAACCGCTTGCTGCCGCTTGCTTTTATCGCCCAGTCATTTTTGCTCTTAGGGTCAACACCTCTCTCATAAAGATGATACTTAGATTATTGCTTTTGTAATTAGCCAGATAGACGCTTCGTTTGACCTTTTAGACGCACATTCCCCACACATTTACAATTAACACTAAATTAACAAGAAAAACGTACCGCATTAGATACAACAAAAAATGAAATATTTGTTTCGCAAGTTATGGAAATAACCCAACTTTTTTGCCACATTACGCCCTTACCTGATAACAAAATAGAAACAACCAACCTGGATGGACTTATGTTTAAAATAGAAAAATCGTCGTTTAGACGAAGCACACTTAGCGTTGCGGTTATGGGGCTGCTTAGCTCCGGTGCAATGGCGCAGGACACACAACAAAAGGATGACGATGACTTTGAGCAGATCATAGTAACTGCAACAAAGCGTGCAGAATCCATTGAAGACATTCCTTTTTCAATCAACGCACAAACGCAGCGAGACTTTGAACGCAGCGGTGCAGGAAACTTAGAAGACGTCGTAAGAAACGTGGCGAGCGTATCAATTCAGAACTTAGGACCAGGCCAAAGCCAAGTATCTATGCGTGGCGTTTCAGCGGGTCAAATTGTACGAGACCAACCAGGCGTTAAGGAGCAGGTCGGCGTATACCTCGATGAAAGCGTGATCTCGCTGTCTTTATTTACTCCAGATCTCGACCTTTTCGACCTTAACCGCATTGAAACCCTGCGCGGTCCGCAAGGTACGCTTTTTGGATCTGGCTCTATCGGCGGAACCCTTCGCTACATCACCAATCAGCCCGAGTTAGATACCTTTGAAGGTAAGTTTGAAGCTAATCTTAATAGTGTGACAGACGGTGGCGTGGGCGGTCACGTTAAGGGCATGGTAAATGTACCTATTTCCGACACCATTGCCATGCGCGCGGTGGTATACCGCACTGATTACGCAGGCTTTATAGATGCGTTAGGTGAAAACGGCGCGTTTAGCGAAGACGTTAACGACGGCGATAGAACTGGCGGACGCGTAGCTTTCATTATCGCACCCAACGATAAGCTCACGATTACACCACGACTTATCTTCCAAGAATTGGAAATGAACGGGTTTAACAGACAGGAAGTGTATAATGTGTTTGCTAACCCTTACACAACGACCCGCCCAGCTATTCAATTGGGTGAACGAGAACAGTACCTGCTGCTTGAAGAAGGCTTCTCTGACGATACCTTGATTGCTGACGTAACTGCTGAATATCAAGCCGACGTTGCTGATTTTACCTTTGTTTATAGCTATACCGACCGCGATATTCTTGTAAGTCGTGATGCCAGCGCGCTTTCGGGCTCAGTAAGTATCGACTTAGGTTTTCCTGATGAAGCCGTACTATTACCGTCGAACTTATTAGACAGAACGGAAGTAGAGCAAGATACCTTTGAGCTTCGCGCCGCATCCAATGGCGATGGCGCGCTAGACTGGCTAGTTGGCGCTTTCTACTCTTCTACAGAGCGTGTTTACGACCAATCACTCCCTACCCCTGGGTACGACGCATTTACCGACGCCACCTTAGGTGAAGGCACGTCAGCAGCGGTTGCCAATGGTTTTGAAGCTGATTCTCCCTACAACGCCTATTTACCATACGACTTGAAGCAGCTTGCTGTGTTTGGTGAAGTGAACTATCAAGTGAACGATGACTTTAAAATGACCGTGGGCTCTCGTTTTTACGATTATGAAGAAGAGCGTCAGTTTATCTCTGGGGGCTTATTTGCCAACGGCGACAACCAGACCGATTCTACAGAATCAGATGGCTTTACTTCTCGCGTTATCGGCCAGTATAGCGTAAACGAAAACGTGAACTTAAATGCTCAGGTGTCTCAAGGATTTAGACTTGGCGGTGTAAATGACCCGCTAAATAGAAGCCTGTGTACCGACCAAGATGAAGCAATCTTTGGTTCGTTCCAAGACTATGACGATGAAAAGCTCACCAACTATGAGATCGGTATGAAATCATCAGGTCGTGGATGGTCAGCTAACATCTCGGCTTTCTATAACGATATTGAAGATCTTCAGGTTACATTGGATGCTGGTTCTTGCTCGTCACGTGTATCATTTAACGTGCCGGACGCCCACACCCAAGGTATTGAATTTGAGCTTACGCGTCAGTTTACTGACCAGCTCTTTTTCTCATTAACGGGTAGTATCATTGAAGCCGAGTTCGATTCAACCGTTGTTGATGGTGATGGTGCGGTACTAGGTGGCGTAGAAGACGGTAACCGCCTAGCTTCAGTACCTGAAGAGAGCTTTGCCATCGCATTTACCTACGATTTAGCGCAGCCTTTATTCTCTTCAAACAGCACCTATTTCCAAGGCTCTTACCAGTACGTGGGAGACCGTATAACCCAGCCTAGTGACCAAGTTGCAGGCGCAGGTATATTCACTTCAGGCCTTGCCTTTGGCGGTGCCACTGGCGCAGAAACAACGGAATTAGACTTGTTGTTAGACGACTACGGCACGCTTAATATGAGCTTCGGTCTTACCTACGATGACTATGAAATATTACTGTATGCAAACAACCTGTTCGACGAAAACGCCCAGCTATCCTTTGATAGAGAACGTGGTGGACGAGCTCGACTTGGATTTACGGTAAACCAGCCACGCACCATTGGTGCGACGTTCCGCTATTTCTTTCAGTAAAGAGTGATAAATGTCTCTGCCTGAGGAAATATCCCTTCAGGTAGAGGCTTCACTTTCTTTTAGGAAAAGAGTGGAGTTGGCCGTAAGCCGGGTTCTGTCGTGGGCAACCATTCCTCTAGATCAGCAATCGCTCACTGATTCAAGCAACCTACCCGATCCCCATGCGGGCCACACGTTGAGGGATCCTATTTGGTCTTGCTCCGGGTGGAGTTTACCTTGCCACACTCTGTTACCAGAGGTGCGGTGCGCTCTTACCGCACCCTTTCACCCTTACCGGCATGTAAACATGCTTAGGCGGTCTTCTCTCTGCTGCACTTGTCGTCGGCTCACGCCGCCCAGACGTTATCTGGCACCCTGCCCTTTGGAGCCCGGACTTTCCTCCCCTTTCTTACGAAAGCGGCGATTGCCTGGCCAACTCCGCGGCGCATTCTACATGAAGTACCCTACAATAGCACCCTATTCCTGCTCGCTGTAAAAGCAGTGCTCAACGGCACTTTTATCGAGCAGTTTGGTGATAATGAAAATTTGATCGCCCATTTCTATTTTGGTACTTCCTTTAGGTATAAGGGTTTCTTCACCACGGGCAATCATCGCCACTACCGTATTATCGGGAAGAGCTAATTCGCTAATGGTTTTATGTAGTGCTGGCGATAACTTCGAAACCTCTATTTCTATAAGCTCGCGCTTGCTCTTAGCGACTTTTACAATCTCCAGCGTGCTCGATTCCTTTACTTCATCGTCCAACACTAAGCCTAACTTACGCGCCGCATAAGGTAAGGTGGAACCTTGCAACAAGGCAGAAATAAGCACGATAAAGAACACCACATTAAAAATGAGCTCGGCGTATGGCATGCCGAATATTAGCGGAAATATAGCGAGTATAATTGGCACCGAACCGCGTAAACCCACCCATGATATAAGCAGCGATGCGTTGAACGAGAATTTTGAAAGCAATAAAATAGGCATAACCACCAGCGGACGTGCAATAAAAATAAGCACAAACGCAATTAAAAGGCCTTCTTTCCAATTAACAAACAGCTCGGTGGGCGTTACCAACAAACCTAAGATAACGAACATAGCAATTTGCCCAAGCCAGGCCAGCCCATCCAGAAACACAAACGTATTACGCTGATAAGCAAAGCGGCTGTTACCCACGATAACACCCGTAATAAAGGTAGCGAGAAAGCCGCTGCCATTTAAGTTCGCAGCAAGGCCAAAAGACAATACACCAAACAACATCACAAATACCGGGTACAAACCGATGGCCATTAAGGTGACGCGTCTGAAAAGCCATACTGCAATACCGCCGATGGCAAGGCCCACTATCGCTCCCACTCCCATTTGACTGGCAAACAGCGAAAGTAAGTCAACTGGCTTAGTGGTGCTGTCTTGAATAAGCGTAATAAGGCCGATTGTGAGGAATATGGCCATTGGATCATTCGACGCACTTTCCAGCTCTAGTGTGGATTTTATTTTTGAAGGAATGCGTATACCAGCGTTGCGCAGAACAGAAAATACTGCTGCGGCGTCTGTCGACCCTACAATAGCACCAAGCAATAAGCCCTTATAAAGCGGTAAATCGAGAATAACCATAGCGGCGATACCGGTGACCACTGCCGTACCAATTACGCCAAAAGTGGCGAGCAACGCGGCGGGTTTCCACGCCTGCGCTATGGACTTTTTTGACGTTTGTAGACCGCCATCAAATAGGATGAGAATAAGCGCAAATGTACCAATGGCATGCGCAGCATCAGCATTATCGAAGAAGATTCGGCCGATACCATCTTCTCCAGCCAACATACCTACACCAAGGAATAAAACTAAAACAGGTACGCCAAAGCGCGGGGACAATTTACTGGCCAGTACGCCCAAAATGGCAAGCACTGCACTGAGTAAAATAATGTGATCAACTGCAAACATTATACGTTCCTTATTGCCCTTGATGCTCTCACGCAAATTATTCGGGTATGCGTGAGAGCATCAAGGGTTCCTGTTAATACTGCTACCTTACCGCGTTTTTGCACCAATGTATTGAGGTACAAGAGCCCGCTGAGGTATTGGGGTTAAGGAACTTGTGCCGCCTAAGGGATGTGCGACAACGAAGCCTTAATCTCTTCTGCAGTAGGCTTTAACTGCGCTTTACCTTGTTTCTCTCTTCTGCTGCCCAACAAATACAGCAGCGTAGAGGTGATAAACAAGGTCGATGACGTGCCAATCACGACAGCAAAAACCATAGGGACTGCAAAACTTTCTACTGCATCACCGCCAAAAATAGCCATTGGTAACAACGCCAACAGCGTGGTAACGGAAGTGAACACCGTGCGGCTTAGCGTGCTGTTCACGGCCTCATTAATAGTATCTGCCAATGGCTTGTTTGGGTCTAAACGCAATAATTCACGGATGCGATCAAGCACCACCACCTTATCGTTTATAGAGTAACCAATGAGCGCCAAAAGTGCTGCGACAGCCGTTAAGTTAAATTCGATGCCCGTAAGCGCGAAAAAGCCTATGGTTTTGGTTAAATCGAGTATCACGGTTAGCAGCGCTGCGCTCGCAAAATGCGCTTCAAAGCGTGCCCACAGATACACCAACATGCCGCCACCTGCGATAAGCAATGCTAGAATGGATAGCTCGGCAAAGCCTCCGCTGACCTTGGGTCCAACCATATCAATTTTATCAAAACTTACCTCACTGTCGGCTTGCGAAATCGCACGCTTTAGTGCGTCAGTCTGCTTTGCGTTGCTATTTTCAAGCTCGCCACTGCTATCTAGAACAGGTGCTCGCAATAAATAGTGATGTTCACTGCCATATTCTTGAATTGCTATCTGATCAAAGCCATTGCTTTCAATCACATTCCTTAGCTCATCGGTAGTAAGGGTTGGTGCGGTCAACTCAATCATGGTGCCACCGGTAAAGTCGACACCATAATGTAAGCCAGGTTTAGCAAACAAGCCGATTGAAAGCACTGTTAGCACTACCGAAACAGCGAGTGCAATTTTACGCTTTGCCAGAAAATTAATACCGCTAAGCTTATCGCTTAACCGCAAAAGCGGTGATGAAAAGCGCAAAGGAACGCGCTGCTGCGCGCGATCTTGCGTATTCTTGTGCTTCGACTTAACCACTCTTAGCATTAACATTTTAGTTAGGGCTACAGCAGTAAATACCGAAGACACCAGACCAAGGGCAATTGTAATTGCAAACCCTTTAATAGGGCCGCTTCCAAACATAAACAACAAACTTACCGCTATTAGTGTGGTGAAGTTTGAATCCACAATAGTCGCGAACGCTTTATCAAAACCCACTTCTATTGCACTGGCTGCCGGACGACCTTTTTTACTTTCTTCACGAATACGTTCATTAATCAAAATGTTGGCATCGACCGCCATGCCCATGGTTAGGATCAAACCTGCAATGCCCGGTAACGTCAGTGTTGCGCCAAACAGGGTTAATGCGCCAAACACCAACGCCATATTGATACAAAGAGCAAAACTTGCGATAGCGCCCCACCTGCCGTAAATCGCTACCATAAATGCCAATACCAGTAACGCGCCTGCCACGCCGCTTTCCACTCCGGTTTGAATTGCATCGCTGCCTAAATCTGGCCCCACCGTGCGTTCTTCTATAATGGTAAGTGGCACAGGTAACGCACCAGTGCGAAGCATTAATGCGGTGTTGCCCGCCTCGGGCAATGTAAAGTTACCGGTTATTTCGCCACGACCACCTGGGATCACGCTATTAATAACGGGGGCTGTAACCACTTTGTCGTCAAGGACGATAGCAAGCACACGGCCGATGTTGTCACGTGTCATAGTGGCAAACTGCTTGGCACCTGCACTGTCTAATCGGAACGTCACTACTGGCTGGCCATTTTCACTACTTAAGACACCTGCCGCATCAGTAATATGCTCACCTTCTAGCGCCACTTTTTGCTCTAAGCGATAGGTATTACCCGCCGCATCTTGCTTATTCATAACCTGCTCAGACTGGCTATTCGCGGCCCAGTGAAAAGTCATTTGTGCGGTAGTGCCCAATAATTTTTTAACTTGAGTGGGCTCAGACATACCCGGCATCTGAACTAAAATGGCGTCTTTACCTTGTAGCGTAACGCTAGGCTCAGTAAGCCCCGTTTCGTTCAAACGCTTTCGAACTACTTCAACACTTCGGCTTAACGTGTCTTTAACCAGTTGTTCGGTATATAGCTCGTTAAGCGTAAGGGTAACGGTGCTTTGCTTTATCTCTACATCAAGTGCACTTGAACCATTTGGCTGAGCGGAAATTTGATATGCGGTGTCTTTTACCTTTCTCGCATCATCTGCACTACGCAATGTAAAGACGATACTTCCAGAACGACTATCTTTATGAGTGAGTGAATGAGACGTCTTTGTATAGCGCACGTTTTGACTGCGCAATTCGCTAAGTAAGTCACTCGAAAAGCTATTGAGTTGCTTTTCAAACAAGGCGTTGGTGTCTGCGGCTAATAGCAGATGCGAACCACCTTGCAAATCTAAGCCTAAAGATAGTGTGGAAGTGGTGTACCACGTAGGTAACTGCTGTTTAATTGATTGTGGCAATATGTTGGGCGCAGCGCTCAGTAAACCGAGCATAACGATGAGCACATACACAAAGCCACGAAATGAAAATCGTGCCATTTTAGAATCCTGAATAATAATGTTTTTAAGGTCGCCAAATTTAAGAACACAACAGGTGTGCCCCCACGTTGACGCATATGAGTTGTTAAATCAGGATAGAGGGTGGTGCGCGAGGGCTTGGTTTAACCCACTTTTGTGACTGAAAAGGAACGTCTGCTGAACGTGTATTGACAGCAAAAAGGCCGGTATAAACCGAGTGCAACGAAGCAGGTATTAACCCTAAGAGATCGGCATCGGTAGGCTGCTCACTGTTGTTGTCCGTCAGCTTGCTGGCGTTAAATCGCAGAGAGTAGCTTTGCGAGTTATGAACAAACTTAGCAAGTGGTGACTGTGATGTTACCTCGGCATTACTCGCTACATCAGGTGGCTGAAACCCGGTACTAACAACCAGATACGACAATACCCACGCCATGAGGAAAGGCGCAAATGTAGAGGGGTAAAAGCGTTTAAAGGTTGTATTCACCAGAGTTCCATTCGCAGTAAGAAGCAGTGATTGTTGTCTGTAAGCAAAGTACAGTGGGGGCTAAAAAAGCAAATTCAATTGCTGTAGTAAAAAGAGCCCATGCTAAGGTAATGCCGATCAGTTAAGAATTTAATGATCGGTTGACCGATCTTTTCAAGGCTTCAAAATCCGGTATCAGGTAACTGATATCGGATTTTTTTATGGACG